>JBKKAS010000350.1:0-3338 GCA_046714595.1 Pyrinomonadaceae bacterium
ATTCAAGTTAGTCTTTGAATAATATTCACAATCCCGGAGATTGCAAATTATGGCGCCGTTGATTTTCTTGCTTGGGACGTTTGCGGTTCTTTATCTGATCGATCGATTCTTGCTCGGTCGCCGGCTGGGTCTTTCGTTTATCGGCCGGGTATCGATGGCGGTAATGCTGGTCGTCACCGGCATCTCGCATTTCACAAACACGCAGCAAATGATCGACATAATGCCGGACTTTATCCCGGCAAAACGTGAAATGATCTACTTTACCGGCGTCTGCGAATTGCTGGCTGTCGTTGGTTTGCTTTGGGACAAAACCGCTCGTGTTGCATCGATCCTGCTAATCGTCTTTTTCGTTCTCGTTCTGCCGGCAAACATCGCCGGAAGTTTGAAGTCTGTTCAGTTCGGCGGGATGGAGTATGGCGCAGTCTATCTGCTGTTTCGCATACCGCTGCAAATATTTTTTATCTGGTGGGTTTATTACTTTGGCGTTCGCAGGGGGAACCGCAACCGTTAGGGAATGTATAAGGAGACGCTCGGAGAAACGAGGGCCGTAATGGAGCATGCCCTGTCCCCGTAGGGGACCAAGCCAATAGCCCAGGGTAAGGCCGAAACCGGGGTCCCCGCGAGGGCATCCCGAGTGGGGTGGAGGAGGCCGCCACCCTGGGTTAACAGATCAAGAAACGACGCGACCCTGAAGGGGTCGAACACTCATCGCCTGTTCGACCCCTTCAGGGTCAGAATTTTTTGATGACCTAACCTGGGGTTACGCTCGCTTCGCTCGCTTACCCCAGGCTATTGTCTTTGTCGCTTTCAGCGACAGGAACGCCCATGTTGGAACGCTCTCCCCTCACGGCCTTCTCGCCGCCGGTGCGGGAATGATCGTCAGCGTCAGCGTTTCCGGGCCTCGTTTGATAACGACCTCGTATTCCTCGCCAGCCTTCATCGAACCGAGAACGTACGTGTAATCCATCGCATTGCGGACGTCTTTACCCGCGAGTTTGACGATCTTGTCGCCGGCCTTCAGTCCAGCCTTCGACGCCGGTGAATTATCGCGCACTCCGTCAAGGATCATTCCGTCCGTCGTATCGCCGTAACTCGGGATCGTTCCGAGCGAGACGGTGAGACGGACCTGGCCCATCGGGGCGGAGGACTTCGCGACAGCGTAAGTTGGTTTCGCGGGATTCTGATCAACGGCCTTTACGATCTCGGCGACGTAGTTCGTGATTCGCGTCAGGCCATCATAGTTGATCTTGTCGAATGTATCGGATGGTTTGTGATAGTCGGTGTGAGTCCCGGTGAAGAGGAAGAGAACCGGGATCTGCTTGCCGTAAAAAGACGAGTGGTCAGATGGACCGAAGCCGTCTTCGTTGAGTTGGAGATTAAAGAGAGTTGCCGGGGACGAACTTAACACCTCGGATTTTGTCGCGCCGGTTCCGAAGGTGTAAGTCGTCGACTCTATGCTTCGTGTGCCCGAGTTCAATTTGTTTACGAGATCCTTCCACTCACTCGCCGTTCCAATTCCCCCGATCGTCAACTTGTTCTCATTCAACCGTCCAACCATATCGAGATTGATCATCGCAATCGTTTTATCGAGCGGCCAGACGGGGTTGTTGACGTAATACTTCGAGCCGAGCAGGCCTTCTTCCTCGCCGCCGAACGCCATGAAGATGAGTGTGCGTTTGTTCTTTTTCTCTTTTGCGAACTGGCGGGCGAGCTCGAGGACGGCCGATGTGCCGGACGCGTTATCGTCGGCGCCGTAATGGATGTCGGTAGAGTTTGCGGCGAGGCTCCCCGAGCCCCCGCGGCCGAGATGATCGTAATGCGCACCGATGATGATTGCTTCGTTTTTAAGCTGCGGGTCCGTGCCTTCGAGAATGCCGATGACGTTGTATGCATCGACCTGCTTCTTGACAAGGTTGATCTTGAGCTGTGCGGTCGCATTGAGCTCTCGATCAAACGGCTCACTCGGCGCCTTCCAGGTTTCTGCAGGCGGCGAGTTCGCCTTTTTTGAAAGCCACACTTCGATAGCTGTGAGTCCTTTACCGTCTGCTGCGCCTAGCAGCTCAGCACCGTGCTCGCGCATAATGCCGACGACGGGGAGCGCGGTTTCACCAAGCGTCCGGTCGTAACTCAAGCGAGATAGCCGATCGTTCTTGAAGTCGTTGTCGCCCGCGATCAGGATGATCGCCTTCGCGCCTTTATCTTTCGCGATGTTCGCCTTTGTGTGGATGCTGAAACGAGCGAACGCCGAATGCGGATTGCCGGCATCGGGCGTCGCGTCAAACATCAGGACGATCTTGTCTTTTACATCAAGTCCCGCGTAGTCGTCATAATTCGCCTCGGGTGAGACGACGCCAAATCCGGCGAAGACAATATCGGTCGGCGCCATATCTGCAGACGGCGAATAGCCAAGCGGCATCCAGTCCGTGCCGAGCTCCATTGTCTTCCCCTCGGGTTTGTCGGCCGCGACGATCCGTAAAAAATTGCTCCCTCCGAGCGTCACACCCGCGATGTAAGGAAAAGGCTGCAGGAAACCCGTTTTGAGTCCCGGCTTCAGCCGGCTCTTCTTGAATTCCTTCGCAATATAACTCGCCGCGTCCGTTGCGCCTTTCTCGCCGGTTCGACGTCCCTCGAGTTGTGCGGAAGCAAGATACTCGACATGTTTGCGGAGATTTTGTTCGACACCAGATCGTTGCTGAGCGAAGCCCTGCAGCCCAAAACAGATAATGGAAACAAGACAAAAAACAAATCGTGCTCTCATAACTACATTTCACCACAGAAGCCCCAGGGCTTCTTTGTCCGTTTTCGCTGCTTGATCTTTGTCCGTGTCGGCGTTGGCCGCGGTGTTGCGGCTCCGTCCGGTACCAGCCAGACCTCGACAACTAACTTTTCACGAAATCCGGCGTCAATAAACACAATCCTATCGGTAGGAAAATTCCGAAACGCCAGATGTTGGTTGAAGTACCCAATGAGGTCCTTTGCCACGCCGACTTCGGACGGTGCATTTCTCCAGCCTTTCGTGGTTAGCGTTTTCTTATCGGTGACCCACTCTTTAAGGTCGCCCCCATAGACCAAAATATGTCCCTTCGCGTCCGGGGACTTTCTCAATTCGGTGAGAGACGCATCGATCCGCGCTCTGTAGTCATCACAATTCGTATTTCCGAATTCGTCGATCTTGATCGGTACAGCGTATTGCGCCGAAAGTTTGACTACACAAAGGACAAGAACCGTCGCAATACCGAGCAACATGAATCTCATAATTCTCCTTCTTGCCTTTACTGCTATGAGACTATCCGCCTCTTTCGCGGCTTTGCCGCCCGATGAGCGGAAAGGCTCTGCCT
>JBKKAS010000351.1:0-14822 GCA_046714595.1 Pyrinomonadaceae bacterium
GGATAGGAGGGGTGCGGCTTTAGCCGCGGGGTGGTAGACACAGATAAACAAAATCCAACTTGCGCTGGCGCAGAAGTTTCTACCACCCCGTCAGCCGAAGCGGCTGACACCCCTCCTATCCAGAAGGGGAGTTTTCTTGACCAGCACCGGCCTGCGACCAGCGCTTACGCTAAGCTCTCAGTCGCTTGTCATTCAACGCCTGCAGCATTTCGGCGAGCGTATTACCGATCCACACGGCGGTGCTTGTGACCAGGACGATCCCCATGACGAGCGGAAGATCGCGCCCGCGGACGGCCGAAACCATCAGCGCACCGAGTCCCGGCCGGCCGAGAACGGATTCGACGATCACCGATCCGCCAAGCACGCCACCTAGCGACAAGCCGAGTACCGTCAGCACCGGATTCAATGCCGCCCGCACCGCGTGACGCACGACGATCACACCCTCACTTAGCCCCTTCGCACGCGCGAGCTGAACAAAATCTTCGGTCATTGTAAGGGTCAAACTGTCGTGAAATTGCGCGAGGAAAATTGAGACGAGCGGCGCGGCCAGCGCACCGGCTGCAAGCCCGAATGCGGCTGCCGACGCTGCATCGAAATTTGTCGAAGTTATCTGGACCGTTATCGCGAGAGCGACGAGCGCGAGAACTAACCTGGGCGTCGACGCGGTGAGAAAAACGATCCCTTCGATCAGCCTCGAAAGCATCTTGCTCTTGTAGCGCGCGGCGGCGATGCTCAAGCCGAATGCGACGACGATCGCGATCGCCAAAGCCGCGACGCCCAGCATCAGCGTACTCAAAAATCGATTCCATATCAGCGAACTGACCGGAACCCGAAAGTACATCGAGTCGCCCATGTCGCCTGAGAGGGCATCGCCCAGCCAACTGAAATATCGTACGGGCAGCGGACGATCGAGCCCATAAACCCGTCGCAGCTTCTCGACCGTAGCTTGCGAGATCTGCGGGTTATCGCGAAGGCTGCTTAGCGCGTCACCGCCCGCCAGGCTGAGTAACGCAAACGTTACCATCGAGACGATGAATATCATCATCACACCCTGGATCGATTTTCTGGCGATTAGTTTGAGCACATTACTAAGTGTGAAGTATGAAGTATGAACGGTGAACTATGAACGGGCCGAGTGTTCGCAGCTTCTTCGTTCACACTTCACACTTCATACTTCATACTTCATACTTCACATAGGATTGATTTGCAAAATAGAAACTCTTAAACTCACTCTTGTTTATTCCTCGCGCGCTTCCTGACGAAAGTTTTGTATCGGAGACTTAATTTATGTCATTCTTCACATCGCTTCGACGTGCTTTCCTGTTTGTCCTGCTGACGCTTCTATTGTTTTCTTGCGGGCAACTGCCGATATCGAACACAACGCCGGACGCGAAGTTTGCGCCAAAGGTCGCGGGCACGCGCGGAGGCACCATCGCGTATCGCATCACCGCACCTCCGAGTACCTTTAACTATCTCGTCGCCAAAAACGAACCATCGATCCTGATCTCGTTCTACATGATGAACAGTCGCCCGATCGAATTCGATCATGCGACGCAAAAGTATCGCAATGCTTTGGCGGAGAGCTGGACATTCGGTGCCGACCGGCAAACAGTGGATATGAAACTGCGCGAAGGCATCAAGTTCTCAGACGGGCATCCGATCACGACCGCGGATCTCGCATTCTCGCTCGCGGCGATGTACGACCCACGGACCGAGGCCGACGCCTGGAAAGATTCGATGAGCGTAGATAACAAGCCGATCGCGACGAAGATCATCGACGATCGCAACATGCAGTTCATCTTTCCGGCACCCGTCGCGGCGATCGAGAACTACCTCGACAATCTCGCGGTTGTGCCGAAACACGTCCTTAACGCCGACTTCGAAGCGGGCAAGCTCGGCGAAGCGTGGAAGGTGACAGCGGCGCCCGATACGATCGTGACGAGCGGTCCGTTCACGGTCGAGTCTGCTGCAGCCGGCGACCGCATCGTGCTAAAACGTAATCCGCATTTTTGGCGAAAGGACGAGAAAGGGACGCAGCTCCCTTATGTCGATCAGGTGTCGTTTGAAGTCGTCCCTGACGCGAATCAGGGGCTTGTCAGGCTGAATCAGAATTCGCTCGATATCGTCGATCGCCTCCGGCCGGCCGATTACGCTTCGATCCTGAACGCGAACGGCCCGGTAAAGGCATTCGACCTTGGGCCCGGTCTCGGTGTCGATCACATTTTTTTCAATCTCAACCTGACCAATAAGGAAGGCAAGGCCGTCGGAGATCCGATAAAGCATACGTGGTTTTCGGACAAGCGTTTCCGGCAAGCGATATCCGCCGCGGTCGACCGCACGTCGATCGCCGCCACGACGCTCCAGGGTCTTGCGACGCCGCTTTACGGATTTGTCTCGCCCGCGAACAAGGCCTGGATCGACGCGAATCTGCCGAAGATCCAGTACGACTTGAAACGCTCTGAACAGCTTCTGACCGATGCGGGTTTCGTGAAACGCGGAACTGCTGACGCGCCCGAGCTATTCGATGCGAAAGGAAATCGCGTCGAATTCTCGCTGATGGTTCCCGCCGAAAACGAACCGCGCAAACTGATGGCCGCGGTCATCCAGGAAGATCTCGGCAAGCTCGGGATAAAGATGAATGTTGTACCGGCCGAGGCAAATGCCGTTGCCGAAGCAGCGAGCGAGAACTTCAATTATGAGGCGATCCTTTTCGGTCTCACGGTCTCCGGAATTGAACCGACGACCTACGCGAATTTCTTGTTGAGCGGCGCCGACACGCATCAGTGGCGGCCTGGTCAGAAAACGCCGGCGACCGAATGGGAAGCGAAGATCGATAAACTTTTCGGCGAACAGGCCGGTGAAGGCGACGTGCAGAAGCGTGCGGCGATCTTCAACGAGATACAACGCGTCATGTCAGACGAATCGCCGGTCATCCCGATCGTCGCTCGCCATATAGTTTCAGCGGCCAACAGCAGACTCGGTAACTATGCGCCGAGCAGCATGTTCCCGTATTCGATCTGGAACCTTGACGAGATCTTCGTAAAACAATAACCACCCACGAACATCCGGCTGCGGTAGGCCGCGAACATCGACGGTCCGGATGATAGCTCTTGAGCCGAAACATTTTTGCGATTTCAATGCTGCCGCGTCACGCGAGTGGCTCGAGACGAATGGTATCGGCGGCTATGCATCGAGCACGGTCTCGGGTGCGCATTCCCGGCGTTATCACGGACTCCTGGTTGCCGCCACGAAACCGCCCCTCGGCCGCGCAGTGCTTCTCTCGAAATTCGAAGAGGCCGTACTGATCGATGGCGAACGATTCGAGCTTTCCTCGAACCTGTACCCCGGCGTTATTTACCCAAGAGGCTACGAGCTGATCACTGGCTTCCGACTCGATCCGTTTCCGATATGGACTTACAAGGTCGCCGGACTCAAGATTGAGAAGAAAGTCTTCATGATCTCAGGAGAGAACTCGACCGTTATCGAATGGTCAGTGAAGGAACAGGCGCCGGAGAACAGGAAGATCGAACTCGAGCTGCGCCCGCTGCTCGCGTTTCGCGATCACCATCAGCTGCGCAAAGACGAAGCTGGATTCGACACCAACCTTGAATTCGGCGACGGCTTTATTTCATTTACACCCGTCGCCGACCTGCCGTCGCTTTACCTGGCGAACAATGCCGCTTCGACTGATGAGGCCGGTCACTGGTATCGCAATCTCGAATACGGTATCGAGCTCGAACGCGGATTCGATTTTTCGGAAGATCTTTATTGTCCATGCGTTCTTGCCTTCGATCTTTCGCAGCCGGCGAGCGTGATCGCTTCGACCGATCGACGAGCGATCGATGCCGTGAAGGCCTTGGAAAACGCGGAACGCGATCGTCGAAATGCTTTGGTTGCCACCGCCGGATTCGACGACGAGTTCTCACAGCGGCTCACGCTTGCGGCCGACCAGTTCGTCGTCACCCGAGGCGAAGGCAAGACCGTGATCGCGGGATACCACTGGTTCTCGGATTGGGGACGCGACACGATGATCGCGCTCAACGGATTGACGATCGTGACCGGCCGCACCGATGTCGCAAAGAGCATCATCACCGAATTTGCAAAACACATATCGCAGGGGATGATCCCGAATCGTTTCCCGGATGCCGGCGCTACACCTGAATACAACACCGTCGATGCGACCCTTTGGTTTTTCGAGGCGATAGCGGCTTACGCTGAAAAAACAGGCGACTATGAATTTGTCCGTCGCGAGCTCTACGACCGGCTTATCGATGTCATCGACTGGCACGAGCGCGGCACACGGTACAACATCCATCTCGACACCGACGGTCTGCTGTACGCGGGCGAGGTCGGTGTTCAGCTCACATGGATGGACGCGAAGATCGGCGATTGGGTGGTCACGCCGCGAACGGGAAAGGCTGTCGAATTACAGGCGCTGTGGTACAACGCATTGTGCATCATGGCCGAGTTCGCAAAGAAATTTGACGACCGGGAAAATCTCGCCCGATTCACCGAGATGGCACGCATCGCGCGCGAAAGTTTTAACGGGCAGTTTTGGAATGACGTTGACAACTGTTTGTACGACGTAGTGCACGGCGACGAGAAAGACGCATCGATCCGTCCGAATCAGATCTTCGCAGTCAGCCTGCGAAATTCAATACTCGATAGTGAGCGGGCGCGTGAGGTCGTCGAAAAGGTTGAGACGGAACTGCTGACGCCCGTCGGTTTGCGATCGCTGTCTCCGAACGACCCGCGTTATGTGCCCGCATACATCGGCTCGCCCCTTGAACGCGATGCGGCCTATCACCAGGGAACAGTTTGGGCGTGGTTGATCGGGCCGTTCATCGACGCGTATCGAAAAGTTCATGAAGCGGATGCGGAAACCGAAGCGCGGGTTCGCGAGATGCTCAGTGGTTTCGAAGATCATCTCTATGACACGATGGTCGGCCAGGTCTCGTAAATTTTCGATGCCGACGCGCCTCATCTGCCGCGAGGCTGCGCGGCACAGGCGTGGAGCGTCGCGGAATTGCTGCGCGTCCTCCTGAATCGTGAATCGTGAATCGTGAATCGTGAATCGTGAATCGTAGGATGCCTTCTGCCTTCTGCCTTCTGCCTTCTGCCCTCTGTCTTCTGCTGTTTACTCTAAAAGAAAAATCATTGACTTAATCCCCTCAAAGTAGTCTAATTCGGTTACTGTTTGACAGCCCTCTCTCCAACAATTTCCAAGCAAAAAGCCGTTAACAATCTTAGTCAAAAGTGCTCAGCGTGGATCTTGTGGTCTTTAGGTCAAGCTTTTAGCAATTTGCTGGATCTTCAACCGTGTCGCCTCTCGGATCGATCGAGCAGCAGAATTACAAACTGATCAATTGGGGGTAGAGCATGAAAGTGTGTGCGCTTTGCGAGCGTTGCTACGACGATTCGGTTGTCTCCTGTACCGAAGAAAGTCATCCGGTTCTCTCCGAAACATGTAAGGGCGACCCTGAAATGATCGCTGACTATCGTCTGGACTTTCTGCTCGAATCCGGGGTAAGAGGCGAGACCTACCGAGCACGTCAGATCGAATCCGGTCGATCGTGTCTGATCAAGATACTCTCCGCTCCTGAAATAAACAACGAACAATTTTTACGCGATGCGAGCGTCGCCGCCCCGTTTTTTCACCCGAACGTCGTCGATGTGTTTGAGGCCGGCACTCTGGAAAGCGGTGAGTTTTACATCGTCGCCGAAGACGCCGACGGTAAACCGCTGCGCGGATTTTTGGACAGCGTCGGCGTGCCCGAACTTCTTACCTCGATCGAGGTCGTTCGTCAGACGGCGGAGGCGCTGCATGCACTTCATCGTGAAGGTCTAGTACACCACGCGATCAATCCGGAAAATATTTTGTTGACAACCGACGCCGAAGATCGGCTGCTTGTGAGAATTAAGGACCTCGATTTCGGCGGCGTCGTCGGCCGGTCTATCGTTTCAAACAAATTCCTGATCGACTCGGCGCTCGATTCGCTGCGGTACTTTGCGCCCGAACAGTGCTCGGGCGGAGAAGTCACCGCGCAGACGGACGTGTACAGTCTCGGCGTCGTCTTTTATGAAATGCTTGCCGGCACGCCGCCGTTCGACGCTACGAAGGCCGCAGTGCTGATCGAGAAACACAAGAGTGAGCGGCCGCCGGACGTGAAGGTCAACAACTTTGAGCTGCGCATGCTGGTGACCCACGCCTTGATGGAGTCGCTGCAAAAGCAGCCCGAGATGCGACAGGCTTCGGCGAACACGCTCGCCCGCCAATTGCGTCATATCCAGCAGCTCGCGACCCATGTGTCGACGCCGCCACCGGCCGGTGTCGTTCCCCACTTACCGGTAAGATCCGCACCGCGTGATGATGTCTTCGTGGAACCCGTCCGACCTGTTATCGAACCTGTCGTGATAGCAGAAACGGCGCCGGTGATGATCAGGGAAGATATTCAACCTGTCGCCGCGCGTGTCGAGCCCGGACCGATCGCTGCACTAAAGACTGAAAGCGAATCGGTACAGGCTGAGGCGAGCGCTTCTATCGCTAAGCCGGTCATTATCCGGGAGCGGGTGCTGGCGGAGCTCGTTGTCCAGAAGGTTGCACCGGCCATCGAGATCGCTGTGCCGAAAACACCGGTCCTCGCGCGCCTTCGCCTCGCGGGACTAAAACTCGGAAATAAGATCTCGAGCCTATTGGCCACTGCTCACGCGCCTGGAATTGATCAAGGTGTTGCGGTCGCCGCCAGCATCAAGCCGACCAGGATCGAATGGGTCCAGCCCGAGGATGACATCCCGTCGGTAGCAGACGTTTTGAAAGTTCGAGCGAGCGAGCAAGTCGAGGAAATCTCGGTCATTCAAGTTGAGCCGGAAATCGCTGTTAACGTCGAGCCGGCGAAAATAAAACTCCCCTCCTTACGCGAGGAGCGAGGTCTGGCTTCAGCCGGGGGGTGGTTCTCTCCGACTTCGCTGGAAGAGATCGATACAATTCCCGCCAACGCCGAGTTGGCTGAGATCGAAACAGAGATTCCGGCCGGCCCGGAGCCAGCGAAGATCGAATCGACCGAGCCCGAGTCGGACATGACTATTATTGAGGTTCGTCCGACCGTACAAAAGACGACAATACCGATCGGTCATATGCGACTCGAAGATGTTTCTGTCATTCCGAAGATCAAATCGGAACAGACATACGCGCGCATTCCGTGGGTAAAGGGCGTGCTCAAAACACCCTCGAACAAAGAAGCGATCAGCGTACCGGTCGTTCGCGACGAGCTGGAAGAGATCACATTGGTCCGCGCACGCAAGCCGATCAGGATCGACCTCGACCGCCCCGAGCCTTCGCCGGGAGTTCGGCGTGACAAGATGTTTTCGTTCGACGCACCCGACGCCGTCAGGTTTGTTCCGACACTCCTTGGCGACAGCGAGAAGAGGAGATCGATCGATCTCGACGCGAAAGACGCGATCTTTTCGTCCTACGATGGTCAGACAACGCCTCGTACTCGCGTTCGCCGTCGCCTGCTTGCGGCGGGGGGCGTGACGGCATTGCTGATAGTCGGGTTCTTGTTTGCCGATGATCTTGGCAGATACCTTGAAGCGGCGAGCTCCGGCGATTCGGTCGCGGTGAAGACGAACCCGACGGAAGCGACGGCGGCTCTGAAGAGTAGCGTTCCGTCTGCTAAGAAAAAGAGCGCGAACACTTCTGGCACGATGGTCAGCGAGGCGGAATCAAAACCGTCGGTGACGAAAGAGCGATCTCCAGGCACCGGGACCTCGCGGTTAAGTGAGAAAGAAGAGGTCGTGAAAACGCCCGCGACAAGCAAGAAAAAATCGACGGCTGAACCGCAGAAGAGTCATGTCGATAAGAAGCCCGCATCAGTCCCGAATAAAACCGGCGGCACGACTCGACCGCGAGTTGTCGCGGATCCGCGACCTTAAGAGGTTTTGGTAAAGGCTCCGAATGTGTTTCGCGTAATTTCGTGGGCTAGGCTTTTTTGAACGCGGATTTTGCGGATGAGGCGGATTCGCGCGGATCAGAAACAGAAAATCGTTTTTTTCAGATCCGATTTCATCCGCACGATCTGCTTTTCCGTCCACCGGAGATGTTGCATTCCCGCACAATCCAAAATCCAAAATCTAAAATCGGTTAGGCGAGTGGTGAGCGAAGCGAACCTCTGACCACGGCGCCAATATCGATACGAGCACTGGAGGTGAGGATGTAACCACACCTCCGGTGCTCGATTCTAACTACGCCTCTCCAGACCTTCCGCCTTTGGCTCGACGACGCTGCTTTCTGCCTTCTGCATTCTGCCTTCTGCTTTCTGAACTCCGGGCGCTTAGTTATCCAAAATACCGTCGATGACTTTTTTCACCTCTTTCTTTGCCTTTGCTTTCACCTTAGCCTTGGTTGATGTCTTGGGAGTGGCCGCATCGGTGCCGGCTGCTGCCGGCGTTGCCTCGGTCGGCGTAGCAGTCGCGGGGTCTGCCGGCGTGGTAGGAGCACTGGCCGGCGGCTCAACGGGTTGCGCCGGCGAGACTTCTACAGCAGTTGGAGTAGCGACCGCCGCGGGCGGAGTTTCGACCGTTACCGCGCCGTCGAGCTTGATCTTGTAGGTCAACAATTTGACGTGGGCATCTTTGTCCAAAGCAATACGGACAATAACTTTTGTATCGCGAACGAATCGTTTCGTCACTACCTGGCGCTGTCCCGTATCTTTTGCAACAACATAGATCGGCATCAACTCATTGCCGTCTTCGTCCATCAAGGTAACTCTGAAGGGCGTTGAGTAATTGTCCGTTTTAGCATCTACCGTCACCTTCACGTCCCCCTTGTTCGCCGTGAAACTATAGTAAAAAGTTTCGGCTTTGCCGTCGCCTTCACCCTCAATGACATTCGAGGTCAACATTGTGGGACTGTCGATGTCTGTGGACTGTGCGCTTGCCGCTCCGATAAATGTTAATGAGATCATCATTAGCAAACTTAAGATAAATGAGTTCCGCTTTCTGTTCTTGTTCATAGTGTTCTCCTGCTTAATTTGGAATTTGTTGATCATCGACTGATTCGTATTTTCTTGCTGCAAACGGCGGTAAACGCGCCGGGATTGGGTATTTTGCACTCATAGTCGGCCGGGAACGCCTGCCCGATAAGGCTCGACGCGGCGAAATTCGTGTCGCCGACGATTCCGTACCAACAAACGATCATGTGCCGTTGCGTATCTATGTCCATGCTCTGACGGCGGCGCGTTACGTTTCCCAATGACTGCCAGCCCGGGGGCGTTGGAGCAGGAGCTACGCTGATCTTGTCAGGACAATAGAATGTCATTGTCTTAGCCGGCGGTGCCGCTTGAGCTTTTATGACCGAGGGCGTGGCCGGCGGTGTGGGAGCAGGCACGGGCGTGCTTGCTCTAACATTTATTCCGACCAGGACCAGCAACATCAAGTTGAAAATTCGCAGCCGATTCATTTCTTTTCTCCTCATTATTTCTCCATTGATTTGGCGTGCTCGTATTTGTGCCCGTCACTTGGCCGAGGCCGCCGCACCGAACTTCAGAAACCATCCCGCGTTATTGTTTGACTCGGTGGATTCCTTAACCACGTTCGTCGAATCGACGCGTGCGACGATACGCACACGAAGCGGGTCCTGTGAGTTTTTTGGGCTATACATCAAGCCTTGTTGAGAAGCTCCATTTAGCACCCACTCCCAACCACCGGGAGGGTCAGGCACGACAAATGTTACCTTCACGCCTTCGCCCGCTTTTAAGCTCGCGAGGGTTTTCACGCCCCCCCAGACGTGAGAGGTTACCGTGGGATCGGTGTCGGTTAAGCTTTGTGGCATAGCGGGCTTCCACACTCTCAGCCACACCTGGAACGGCGCACTGATATCCGCTCTCCCGTCGCCGGGAGCCGCCGCATTTCTCACGTGGACCACGAACGAGGTCTTACCTTTCTCAGGACCGAAACCTAACATGCCGGGCCCTGACTGGACCGGCCTGACGCTGTCGACTACAAGATCGGGCATGGGCACTGCTTTCATTTGTGCGGTCGGCGCATGAGGTTTCCTCGCCGTTGGTCGGGTCGGCTCTTGCCCATGAGCAGGCGCTTGACACAAAAAGGCCAAGGTAAAAAGGCAGCAGGTTAACGAGATCGTTAACGTAATCGTGAAACGTACTAATATTTGTTTCATTGTTTCCGTCGTCGCTTGTCTAGACTTTCCCTTCACCGAACTTCACTTACACTTACCCTCGTATTTTCCCGTAGGAATATCCATGAATTGAAAGAACGCCTGCGGAAGTTGGCGCCCGTAGGTCGCATGCACCGATGGATCCGATGGCGGAACCGATTGTCCCTTCTCTCCAGATCTGAAAAATTCAGTTCGTACGTTTATCCGAATGTACGACGCGAAAAATTCCGTAAGATTACTGCACGGGTTCATGTCCGACGCGTCAACATAGGGAGGCGGATGATAGGGTTTACTGGTTACCACCACCGCCTTATGAGTCGGCGAATAGGTTCCCGGGTCGGGAAGTGTGAGATCTACGACAAGCCAAACCGCTTCGCCCGGAGATATCGACGGTATCGATATGGTCCGTCTGAAGGCCTGGCGAATTCTTGTCGTCGCCGGTAACTTATCGATCGCTTCCTGCGTTAAATATCCCCATCCGCCTATCACTTGAGGCTTCGGCTTGCCGGGAACCCAGAAATGCATCGGCGAACCGGTGGCATCGAGTTCTTTCTTACTTCCCCGCATCAGCTCGAAGTTAAGCCTGGCAGTTTCGCCGGGCTTGTTCCTGATCTTTCCGCGGTTCATGACCTGTACTTTCGCGAACGGCGGCTGGAACTGGACGTCCTCAACACTGAACACGGGTCGAAGATTCGCGATCGCATTGTTCCCGGCCGCAGAGGTTGCCGGCAAACTGGGTTTCACCGTTGTCGGCATCGGTCGCCGTAGTGGAGTCGGCGTCGGCGATTGTCCAAAAGCGTGCGCCGCCGGCAACAGCGCCGGGCCGAACAAGACAAGCGAGACGATCAGGATCATTGTTTTCATTTTGTTTTCTCCTTGTTTGCGCAAACCCGGCCATCTGCATGGTGTATCGACCTACCAATTAACGCCGACCGCTGACGGGTCGTTAAGGATCTTTCCGCCGAGGCTTTCCCACGCCGGAACGTTTTTTATGTCCGGTATATTTCCTTTATAGGTAACCGATGTATGCCAGAGCGCGTTATCGGCGCCGCGGGAGAATACGTCTATTCGATTGTCCGCAGTCCGCGTCGCGTCCGGTCCGCCCGCGTGGACGCCTCCGATCGGAAGCCAGGGACCCCAGCGGTCCGTTGCGAGCGTGTAGGTGGTCGTCCAGATCTGATTGTTTTGGCCGCGTGCGAAAAGACTCATCTGACCGTGCCCACGCGTAGCGGCCGATGGGTCGGATGTCATTTTCAGCCCGCCGATGCTTGTCCACTCGTGCCAGGCGCCCTGATCGTCACGGAATTTGTGCCAGATGTATTCGTCTGTGCCGCGCACAAATAGATCCAGTCGCTTTCCGCCCCACGAACAGGCATCGGGGCTGCCGAGCATCGCACCACCTAAAACTTTTCCGCCGATAGCCGGAAGCAGGGTTCTGAAGCCGCTGCTACCTGGGTTCGGATCGATGCTGTATGGATTGGCCCACGCGCCGTTTTCATACCAGGCCCACCACGCAGCGGCGTTACCGTATCCGCTGACGAATACATCTACCTTCCCACCGCTGCGACACGCGACGCCCGGATCCGAACCGACTTTCGTGCGAAACGATTGCCACTGTGCGGAGGTGCCTGCGGGCTTGAAAGTCTTATAAAACAATTCGCCCTCGGACGGACCGCTCTGTCCGCGTGCGAAAATTATTACCTCACCCGGATTCGGCGAGCAGACATCGGGTGCGCCCAGAATAATTCCGTCGAGTTTATTCCACGGCCCCCAGCTCCTGCCGTCGAACATCCGGTAGTTGAGTCGCGCTCCGGCGACCCGCGCAAATACAAACACTTTTCCGGGCGGACTGATTTGCGCGAAGGAATATTGAGTACAACCCATCACCAGAGCGATGGAAGCGAGGTAGATAAATATTCTTGGTTTTCTGTTCTTTGTCATTTGTTTTTCCTCTATTCGGTTCCGAAAAATCTCTTAGACCAGGTTGTTTTTGATTTGCTAGCGCTTCAACTACGGCTTTCCGGGGCCAGCGACAATGAATGAAACCGTGATGCTGTTGTTGCGTTCGTTTGTTTCCGACGTCTTCTTATATGGATCGATCGTGAAGGTCACCTTGTTCATGCCAGGTTTCAGTTTGAGCGGGAGCACGCCCTGCCTGACCGTTTCATTCGAACCGAAGTAGACCGTGTTGCCGACCAGTCCTCCGCTATCAACCTGAAGCAATCCGTACGACGAGAGAACGCTGTTGCCGTTACCCGTGCGAAACGCGATGAAGCCGATGTTGAATTCGCAGAAGCCGCCCGCGCAGTTCGCGCCGTCGGTAGCTTTCAATTGCATCGTTCCGCCTTTCACGACGTACCGGTCATTCTTGGTATCGATCTGCGTAGTTTTGCTGCCCGTAAAATAGAGTGCCTCGCGCATGCTCAGATCGGTTTGCGAAAAAGCGGCCGAAGCTGCGGCAAGCAGCAGCATGAAATTGATAGCAGCGAATAAAATTTTGTTCGGTCTTTTCATCGTGTCTCCTTTTTTTGCAAATGCTTTTTGGTTTCTACTTTGTCGAGCCGTCCAGCGGCGAAACAAGATTCGACTTAAAGGCCGAGCCCGTTTTCAGATCTGTGAGAACCACATAGACGAATTTTGGTATCGTCTTCCCCTTCTCGATCAGAAACGACAACCCACCGAGGTCGTCTCGCGAAGCGATCGCCGTACAGGACGAGAGCACAGGCCCGCGCCCATCGTAAACGGCCGCGACCAGGCGCGCCCGCGTTCCCTTGCATGGGTTAGGCGGAAGCAGCGCGGGTTGAGGAGTGATGAACAAATCGCGACTCAAGGAGCTTCGATTTGTCACTTGCAAAACGATTTTGTGGTATTGCGTCGTTCCCTTCGTTTCGGCGACCGCCCCCATGAGGACCACCTTCAGCTTCGGCGCCGACGCTTGTTTGACAATGGCGGCGCGAAGGTCCGGATCCTGAGCGTATAAGCTGGTCGCGAACACCAACAGGCCGGTCATAATCGTCATCACAATAAAGGTCGTTTTCGTTTTCATTTTCATCTCCTATGCTTCCCAGAATTCGTCCCTTCGTTCGCAAGTACTCACTTGAGCACCGAAATCTTGCACGAGTAAAAAATGAACGTCCTCGACGGCATGATGGTAATTTGCTGAACGTCCGTGTAATTTTGCGGTGTAACCATCAATAGCAGATGCTGATCGCCTGCCGTGGCGTATGTGGTATTGACGAAGCTCCCATCCGGCGAGTAGATCTGCAAAGATTCGCCCGCAAACACGTGTGCTGATACATCGACCAGGTAAGTCTTGTCAGCCGGGTTCGGTATGAGAAATATTCCGAGCGCGCTCTTTTGTCCCGATTGGAGAAGTATCGCTCCGCCGTTGTCGCCCGCGGCGAAAATGACCCCGCCGACTGCGGAAAGCACCCCCTTGTTGTTCACGAAAGGATGATTGGCAGAAAGATTGACGTAGTCGGCGGTAGCGCTGCCGCCGGCCTTGGTTGACGACTTCACCGCGGCGAGCAAAGCACCGGAATTCAGCGGCGGCGGTGGTGCCGATCTCCGGGTGGACCCGGGAACTTTGATGACCTTGCCCGAAATCGCCGGCTTAAGGGTAATAAACCTCGCCGGCTGGGCATGCGCGCTCGCGGTGACGACTATAAGAGCTGTGCATAGGACCAATATTCTTGTTCTCATTTCTTCCTCCGATTTGAATTTCAGCCGGGCCGTGGATGTTCGACGACCAGCATCGGTTCTCTTGCCCCAATCAATCCTTTATTCGGCGTCCATTTTTTCTTTAATTTTTCTTTATGTTCTGTTAAGTTGTTCTGACTAAGCTTTTTGCTGGATCCATCAAATGAAAGAGGCCAACGAACATTTTTATGAGTTCGACGATTTTCGCCTCGAT
This sequence comes from Pyrinomonadaceae bacterium, assembly GCA_046714595.1. Classification (GTDB taxonomy): domain Bacteria; phylum Acidobacteriota; class Blastocatellia; order Pyrinomonadales; family Pyrinomonadaceae; genus OLB17. Next base: position 14,088 of record JBKKAS010000351.1, read on the forward strand.
CGAGAGAGTGCGGTCCTCTTTCGCGGCGATTCGATCGTCGATATCACTCCGAAGTCCCGCGAGCTCTTGCGGGTTCTCATAGAAAATAGCGGACAGATCGTGCGGAAAGAGGAGTTGCTCGCCCAGGTTTGGCCGGACAGCTTTGTCGAAGAGGCGAATCTCTCTCACCACATTTTTCGACTTAGGCGGGCACTCGGAGAAGAGTCGACCGGCGGGAAGTTCATTGAGACCGTGCCAAAGCGCGGTTACCGTTTCGTCGCACCGGTCGTCGAAACGCGGACTTCCCCGATCGCGCGGAATGGAAACTCTCTGGTCAATGGCCATGTGCCGGAAACAGCGGTCGGAAGGGATCAGCGGTGGTACGCTCGCTATCGTTGGACCGCGGTACTAGCTCTCGCGCTTGTCGCGTCGGCGGGTTTCGCCGCCTACCGGCTGATCGGATCGGGTAAGTCGGCTTCGGATTCCAGCGATGCGAAAGCTCTTCGTATGGAGACTGTGCCGCTGACGAGTTTTCCAAACGACGAATTCGATTCGGCCCTTTCGCCCGACGGCAAGTACACCGCGTTTGCCTGGATGGGGACCCAGAACGAAAGTGTGCAGATCTACGTCAAGCAGACCGACGCCGGTGAACCTCTAAAGCTGTCCACGAATGCGACGAGAGATCGAGACGGGGCCCCGGTCTGGTCGCCCGACGGACGTTTTATAGCGTTCACCAGAGTGACGACAGATCACATC
>JBKKAS010000352.1:0-8011 GCA_046714595.1 Pyrinomonadaceae bacterium
AGCAGATAGAATGGCAGATCGAAGGTGCGGATAAAGTCACGGTCGAAACGGACGGTTTGCGAAGCGCGGTCGAAAGCGGTTTTGAACAACGCGGAGAAACAAGCGTCGGCTTTTCAGTCGGCGATTACGACCAATCAAAACCACTTACGATCGACCCTGTAACCGATTTGAATTTTTCAACTTTTCTGGGCGGCGCAGCAGATGAAGCGGGCAGAGCGATCTCGGTCGGCGCCGACAATACTGTTTATATTACGGGAGAGACGACCTCATTGTCATTCCCGACGGACACCGGCATCGATGACACATACAATGGCGGCATTGACGTTTTTGTAACGAGACTCGATAGAAACGGCGTTACCCTTATCTACTCAACATTCCTCGGCGGCGGCAGCGACGACATTGGAACCGCGATCACTGTCGACTCGCTGGGCAATGCATACGTCACGGGTAAAGCTGCTATTTCCGGGACACCTTTTCCTACTACCCCGAATGCTTTCGACGAGGTTCATAACGGCGACTTTGACGTATTCGTCTCGAAAATAAGTGCAACCGGCTCGGTTCTCATCTATTCCACATTCATCGGCGGGTCGGGCGGCGATCACGTTGGCGGAATTGCCGTCAATGCAGGCGGCGCATATGTTGCGGGAACTACCGACTCAAACGATTATCCGGCAACACCGGGAGCATTTGATACCGACTACAACGGCGGCTTTAGTGATATTTTCGTGACGAAGCTCGACGTCAATGGCGAAAACCTTGACTATTCCACCTTTATCGGCGGAACAGGGCATGATAGAAGCAACGCAATTGTGCTCGACGGCAACGGCAACGCCTACACAACAGGATTCTCCTCTGGTGCGCCCAGCAATTACCCGACAACTCCCGGAGCATTCGATACTACATACAACGGCAGCAATGATGTGGTTGTTTCGATGGTAAATGCGGATGGATCTGCGCTGGTTTATTCTACTTTTATTGGCGGAAACAATAACGACATCGCATTAGCTCTCGCCCTTGATTCTTCGGGAAACACATATATTACGGGGCAGACCGCCTCCGAAGCAACCGTTCCGTTTCCGACAACCGCCGGAGCATTCGATCGAACGCCTAACGGCAACATCGACATTTTTGTAACAAAATTGAACTCCGGCGGCAATGCTCTTGTCTATTCGACGCTGATCGGCAGCAATAGTCTTGATTTTGGGTTAGCCATCACTGTCAATAGCTCCGGAAATGCATTTATTACCGGGTCCACTTCTCCCTTTGCGACTGCATTTCCGACGACGCCCGACGCGTTCGATACCACATCAGACAGTTCAAACGATGTTTTTCTCACAAAATTTTCTGCAACAGGATCATCTCTAGTCTATTCGACGTTTATAGGCGGAAGCACTAGCGATTACGGGGCGGGAATCGCCCTTAATTCAACGGGCGGAGCTTTTCTTACCGGAATAACAACTAACGGCGTCGTTGATTTTCCAACCACTGCCGGTGTATTTCAACCGTCAATTAACGGCAACAGCGATGCGTTCGTCTGCAAATTCCTTACGCCCAATCCGACGCTCCGTATCGTTACCAACGTCAATGACAGCGGTGCGGGAAGTTTGCGGCAGGCGGTTATCGATTCAAACAACTCGGTAGCTGACGACCTGATCGAGTTCTCACCGCTTTTTACGACCCCGCAGACAATTTCGCTCAGCACCGGACAAATTGACATCACGTCAACCATAACCATTCATGGAACGGGCGCTAACCTTTTGACTGTCCGCAACACCGCGGCACAAAGCTTTACAAGCCGCGTTTTTAACAGCGAAGACGGCACGGTTAATTTAAGTGGAATGACCATCACGGGAGGAAATACACTCGGTCCCGGTGGCGGAATTTTCAAGACTGGCGGAGGCAGAATGACGGTGAGCAATTGCGACGTTTCGGACAACCATCCCGTTAACGATACTGGCGCAATTATCAATTTCGGTTTGCTCGATATCTATAACTCGACCATCTCCGGCAACGGGAACGGTGGAATTAATAATGCCGGCGGCGTGCTCAGCATTACAAACTCGACCATCTCCGGGAATATTCGTTGGGGAATTAAAAACTCCACCGGTTCAACGATCATCACTAATTCGACCATAACTAACACGAGTAGTAATGGCTTTGCCGCTGTCATGCAAACCGGCGCCGGAACTATGACGATACGCAACTCGATCATCGCCGGAAATCAAATTGATATAAGCCAAGCGCAAGGCACTGTCGTATCAAACGGTTACAACCTTATCGGCAATCCCAATTCAGTCGGCGGTTTTACCCAGACGGGCGACCAGACGGGAACGCCTGCCGCGCCGTTAAATGCGAAGCTTGCCGCGCTCGCGCTCAACGGCGGAACGACCCCGACGCACGCGCTTTTGCCAAACTCTAGGGCAATTGACAAGGGCAGCAAATTCGGTGTCCTCGGCGACCAGCGCGGATTTGCGCGTCCTTTCGACATATGGGACATTTCCGATCTTGCCGACGGCTCGGACATCGGCGCATTTGAGAATCAGAGTCAGGGAAATAGATCTCCGTTCGATTTTGACGGCGACGGCAAAACCGACATTTCCATCTTCCGCCCGTCAGTCGGGGAATGGTGGTATTTGCGAAGCTTAACCGGCGGAAATTATGCCGCGCGGTTCGGCGCATCGACCGATAAGATCACGCCCGGCGATTTTACTGGCGACGGTAAGACTGACATTGCTTTCTTTCGTCCTTCAACAGGCTCTTGGTTTATTCTCCGCAGCGAGAATTCCAGTTTTTATTCGTTTCCGTTCGGCGCGGGCGCTGATATTCCCACCGTCGGAGATTTCGATGGCGACGGAAAAGCCGATACGGCTGTGTTTCGTCCATCGGAAGCAAACTGGTATATCCGTCGATCAAGCGACGGGGGCGCGACCATTCGGCAGTTCGGAGCAAACGGCGACGCGCCCGTTCCCGCAGATTACGACGGCGACGGAAAAGCGGACCTCGCAATTTATCGTCCTTCTTTGGGTCAATGGTGGATAAACAGAAGCTTGAACAACTCGACCTTCGCATTACAGTTCGGAGCGTCAACGGACAAACCCGTTCAGGGAGATTTTACCGGCGACGGAAAGACTGACATTGCGTTCTTCAGACCGTCGACGGGCGAATGGTTTGTATTGCGAAGTGAAGATTCTTCTTTTTTCTCTTTCCCGTTCGGGACAAATGGCGATATTCCGGCACCCGGCGATTACGACGGCGACGGGAAATTTGACGCAGCGATCTTCAGACCGCCAGGCGCGAACTGGTATATCCAAAGGTCAACGGATGGAATCCTAATTCAACAGTTCGGGACGAGCGGGGATATTCCCACACCATCTTCGTTTGTTCCGTAAGGGTTTCTGAAAAGTTTGTACGATCCAGACCGGGTTGGATCGACTTGCAAACGCGGATGGGCCCTCCTCATCCGCGTTTTTTTCTTAGACGCGAAGGGTTCACGGGAAGAAAAATTAGAATTTGTCTGGCCCGAATACTACAGGAAAACCTGTCCACAGAAACCTTGACACGCTTTTCCGAGTAGGATTACGCTGGGTGAGCAAATCTCTGGCTTCGCACCCTTTGCCCTCTATGGAAAATCTGAAGTTGCTATTCCAGCTTTTTCATTTGAGGCGAACACACGAAACAAGCCAAGTAGATGAAAATAAGTTAGACGATAAGGAGTTTTAGAATGAAGGTAAGAAGTCTGGTAATTGCTTTTAGCCTCGGCATTCTTTTTTCGCAGAGCGCATTCGCTCAAACCGAAAAGCTTGGAGCGATCAAGTACGTCGCGCCGAAGGGATTCACGAAAGCCGTACAGGAACAGCACGCCGTCGTTTTCAGCGTGATCGATCAGGCGAAGGGAAACTTTTGCTTTATCACGCTGTACGCGGCCGGTGCGACCAGCGGTAACGCGCAACAAGATTTCGCGAGCGAATGGAAGACTCGCGTCGTCGAGCCATGGAAGGCCGAAGCAAACCCGAAAACGGAAAGCGTTCCCGACAATGGTTGGACGGGAGTCGCCGGCGGTGCGCCGATCGAGTTTCAAGGCAACAAGGCGTTCGCGTTCCTGACCGTCGTCAGCGGATTCGGAAAAAGCGTCAGCGTGCTCGGGATCTTGAATGACGAGTCTTACCTGGCCTCGTTCCAGGCATTCCTTGAAGCGATGGAGATCGACAAGACGAACGTTTCGCAACCGGCGCCAGCGACTACTGCTCCGGCTTCGGGTTCCGCTTCGGCCCCGGGAGGTCCTCGCGTCGACGACCGCGGCCATCTCATCATCCCGCCGCCGACGCGTCAGCTCACGCTGGCCGATATTGCCGGCCAGTGGGGTGAGAACGAAGGCATCAACATCAGATACGTCGATCGCTATTCGGGCACGTACGCCGGAGCCGATTCGCTCCACTACCGAGCAAAGATGACGTTCACGGCAGGCGGTGAGTACTACAACGATTTCTACGCCATCCAGAACGGAAAGATGATCAAGGAAAAATCCGCCGGGGCCGTCGCCATCAACGGACGCGTACTTTCGATACGGAGCCGCAGTACGGCTAAGTACGTAATCCGCGGCTGGCTGGAGCTGCCCGATATGACGATTCTCGAGGTCTGTGGTCCGTGGTACGACGATGATGTGATCCCGCAGGAGATCTTCAACAATCCGGGGCAGGGCGCGAACCTTGACAAGAAATGGGTGCGCAAGAAATAAAGTTGCGGTGCCAGCGGCGAGCCATTAGCGCCGCTGGTAATGGACGACCAATCGATCTTGCTCGTCGTCCTCGTTCCAGATCTTGACGAAATCGATTTCGGTCAGTCCGTTCTTCTTAAATTGACTTAGTTCTTTGCGCGAGAGGGGCCACGGCAGCTCCGCCGGTTCTTCGTCGTCCTCACGACCGCGCGCAACGACAATTAGTTCGCCGCCCGGCGCGACGAACCCCGCGATCGCGTCGATCACTCGTTCGCGCATTTCCAATGGCAGCGGCTGGATCGTGTAAACCTCGAGAACAAAATCAAAGGCGCCGAGCCATTCGGGAAATGGCTCGAACAGATCAGCGACTTCGAATCTGATATCGATTGCAGCATGGATCCGCTTCGCCCACTCGATTGCGGTCGGGGAAATGTCGAATGCGGTTACATTGAACCCAAGGTCGTACAAATACTTCGCATCGTCGCCGAGTCCGCAGCCGACTACCAAAGCTTTTCGTCCGTTTCCCTTTAGGGGATTTTTTTCGACCCAAGCCTGCAGGAATTTATTTGGCTCGAGGTCGGCCCACGGGATCTGCTGGTTGTCGCCGCCCGCTTCGCGATAAAACGCGTCGAACCAGCCAACGTTATCGCCGCGTGCGGCAAACTCGGCCGCTAATTCCCGGGCTCTGGCGCGTCGCAGATCTTCGAGTGAATCGCTCATAAAACTACTCGACCGGTGCGCCTGCGTCAGTCCATGCTTTCCAGCCGCCGTTCATTGAATGAACATTTGTGTAGCCCATCTTCTGGAGCATATCCGCGGAAAGCGCCGAACGGTAACCACCGCCGCAATACAGGATCAGCTCGGTATTTTTCTCGGGAAAAGTCTGGACGACATCACGCTCGATGATCCCGCGGGCCATGTGGCGGGATCCGACAGCGTGACCAGCCTCAAACTCATTGTCCTCGCGGACGTCGATCAACTTGGCACCCTCGTTCAACCGGTCGCGGGTTTCATCGACCGATACTTCGTGAACACGGCTGATCGCATCGTGGACGATCGCGAGAAATTCTTCAGAATGTTTCATACGAGCTACGTTAGCAAACCTTGAGGAGATGGTCACCCCTCCTTGTTCAGTCGCGTCAGACTCATATGAATTTCCTTGGGACCAGGGACGTGGGACTTGGTACATTGGGACCAGGGACTTGGGACCAGGGACAAAAGTGTTCAGAACCTAGCTTGCCGCCCCATGACCTCCTATACTATCGTTATCGATCTCATATTAGTTTATTCAGACGAGGGTTAAGACTTGTGGCAGAACAATTTGACGTAACAATTATTGGCTCGGGTCCGGGCGGATATGTCGCAGCAGTGCGCGCCGGACAGCTCGGTTTAAAGGTCGCCATCGTTGAGAAAGAAAAAGACGCGCGGCTCGGTGGAACATGCGGTCTGCGCGGATGCATTCCGACTAAGGCATTGCTCAACGCCGCACATCTTTACGACAAAGCCGGGCATTTTGAGGATTTCGGATTGAAGGTCAAGGATCTCGGGTTTGATTGGGGCGGCGTCCAGAAATACAAGAGCGATGTCGTGGCGAAAAACTCGGCCGGCGTCACCTACCTGATGAAAAAGAACAAGGTCACGATCTTTAACGGGTTCGGTAAGATCGCTGGCAAAGGCAAGGTCGAGGTCGCACTCGCGGATGGCAAGAAACAAACGATCGAGACAAAGAGCATCATCATCGCGACCGGATCGGTAGTGCGTCCGATCCCAGGTTTCGAAACCGACGGAAAACAGGTCGTTAACTCCGATCACATTCTTGAATTAACCAACGTACCGAAGTCGATGATAGTGATGGGCTCGGGCGCGGTCGGTGTCGAATTTGCGAGCGTCTATGCTCGCTTCGGATGTGACACGACCGTCGTCGAGCTGCTCGACCGCATCGTCCCGATCGAAGACGCTGACGTTTCCAAAGAACTTTTTCGCAGTTTCAAAAAGCAAGGTATCAAGTGCGAGGTCGGCATCAAGCTCGACAAGATCGAGAAGAAAAAGACGGGCGTGAAAGTCTCGGGTAAGAACGCGAAAGGCGACGCCGTTTCGTTTGAAGCCGAGATGATGCTCGTCGCTGTCGGCCGCATGCCGTATCTGGAAAATCTCGGTTTGGAGAATACGAAGGTCGTCGTCAATCCACGCGGGACGATCAAGGTCAACGAGTTCTGCGAGACCGATGAGCCCGGTGTATTCGCGATCGGCGATGTGATCGACACTGCGTGGCTTGCACACCTAGCGTCGAAGGAAGGCATCATGGTCGTCGAGAAACTCGCGGGTAAAAAGGTCGAGCCGATCAAACAGAATCTGGTGCCGAACTGCACATACTGCGATCCCGAGGTCGCGAGCGTCGGTCTGACCGAAGCGAAGGCAAAAGAAGCGGGCTACGATGTGAAAGTCGGCAAGTTTCCGTTCTCAGCGTCGGGTAAAGCGCGCATACTCGGCGAGACGGACGGCTTTGTGAAGATCGTCTCCGAGAAAAAATACGACGAGGTCCTCGGCGTTCACATCATCGGCCCGCACGCGACGGAATTATTAGCGGAAGCCTGCGTCGCGATGGCTCTCGAATCAACCGCCGACGAACTCGGCCGCATCATCCACGCGCATCCGACAGTAAGCGAGGCCGTAATGGAAGCTGCGGAAGGCGTGCACGATCTTACGATTCATATGTGATCCTCAAAAGCTCCCCTCCTTGTTTAGGAGGGGTGCCGAGGCTTTGCGAGGCGGGGTGGTAGTTAAAAAGAATCAGTTTTTTTGAACTACCACCCCGGCCGCCGAAACGGCGTCCACCCCTCCTAAACAAGGAGGGGAGCCATTTACTTTTCTCATGGCTCAAACATCCTACCCAAAAGACAAGATCAAGATCCTCCTCCTTGAGAACATCTCCGACTCAGCGGTTCGCGAGCTGAAGCAGTACGGCTACGCGAGCGTCCAGAAGATCAACGGTGCGGTAAGTGAAGAGGAGTTGATCAAGGCCGTCAAAGGTGTTCACCTTCTCGGCATCCGCTCAAAGACAAAGATCACAAAGAATGTTATCGATGCCGCCGACAAGCTGCTCGCGATCGGTGCGTTTTGCATCGGCGTCAACCAAGTCGATCTTAGAGCCGCAACGGAAAGAGGTATCGCTGTTTTTAATGCTCCTTATTCAAATACGCGTTCGGTCGCTGAGTTGATCATCGGCTTGTGCGTGATGCTGATCCGTAAGATCGCTGACAAGAATGCCGCTGCCCATCGCGGCGAGTGGCTTAAGGA
>JBKKAS010000353.1:0-5405 GCA_046714595.1 Pyrinomonadaceae bacterium
GTAGAGCGCTTTGCTGCCGATGGGCGTATCTCCGATGAAGTGCGGTTCGGTTCGAACGCGTTCCGGTATTCGCTGCTCATGGCCCCCGAGGTCGATTCCATCCGTAGTGAGTTCGACTCAAGCGAGATCCTTGTTCTTATCCCCGAAGCCGCGGCGCGAGATTGGGCCGCGGGCGATGACGTCGGTCTCGAAACCCAGCAGACCATCGGCGAAGGCGAGATGCTGACGATCGTCATCGAAAAAGACTTCGCGTGCCTCGAGCGGCCGGACGATCCGGATCGTGCGGATGCGTTTCCGAATCCTAATCTAACTTGCTAGCACGTTCCGTGTCTTCAGTGTATTCCGTGGTTTCCAACGGTTAAATCCAACCACGGAATACACGGATGACACGGACAAGAAGACCCGAATGTCAGATTCAAAATCTAAAAGCGACCTGCATGTCACAAAACCCCGCGACACGGCCGCGGGTGCGGCGGCGATCAAAGAGTCGATGAGCCACGCATTCGGCAAGATGGGTGTTGTCCGCGGCACTCGTGCGTTGCTAAAGCTCAACCAAACGGGCGGGATCGATTGTCAGTCCTGCGCGTGGCCGGATCCGGATGAGAAGAGGACCGTCGCTGAATTTTGCGAGAGTGGCGCGAAGGCCCTGGCGGATGAGGGTACGACGAAGCGAGTGACGGCGGAATTCTTTGAACGTTACCCGATCGCCGAGCTTTCTGAAAAGGACGATTACTGGCTGAACTCGCAAGGGCGGCTTACCGGGCCCGTCGTGCTGAAGAAAGGAGCGTCGCACTACGAACCCATCTCGTGGGCCGATGCTTTCGAGCTGGTAGCCGATGAACTGAATTCGCTTGCATCGCCCGATGAGGCGATCTTCTACACATCCGGCCGCACGTCGAACGAGGCCGCGTTTCTCTATCAACTTTTCGTCCGCCAGTTCGGGACGAACAATCTTCCCGACTGCTCGAATATGTGTCATGAATCGTCCGGCATCGCGCTGAGCGAATCGATCGGCCTCGGCAAGTCGAGTGTTCGTCTTTCCGATTTTGAGAAGACGGATCTCGTGATCGTCATCGGCCAAAATCCGGGAACGAATGCGCCGCGGATGATGTCGTCGCTTGAGGACGCTAAACGTGCCGGGGCGAAGATGATCGCGATCAACCCGCTGCCTGAAGCGGGGCTTTTAAATTTCGTAAATCCCAATCCACAGCATTATCCGAACCCGCTGAAATTTCCATTGGCACTGCTGAGGAACAAGTCGACGCATCTTGCCGATCTTCATCTGCCGCTGCGTATCGGCGGCGATATGGCCGTGCTGAAGGGAATGATGAAGATGATGCTCGAGCGTGAACGCTCGGCGCCCGGCACAGTGCTGGATCACAAGTTCATCGCGGAAAAAACCGATGGCTACGATGCGCTTGTCGCGAGTCTCGACGCAACATCGTGGGACGATATCTTGAGCGAGAGCGGCCTCACGACCAAGCAGATCACCGAAGCCGCCGACATGTTCATCGCCGCTGAGCGTGTGATCACTTGCTGGGCGATGGGGTTGACCCAGCACAAGACTGCGGTCGCGACCATCCAGGATGTCGTGAATCTACACCTGCTGCGCGGGCAGATCGGGAAACCGGGGGCAGGTTTGTGTCCTGTGCGCGGGCATTCGAATGTGCAGGGCGATCGAACGATGGGAATCTGGGAGAAGGTCAACGAGAGATTTTTCGGGCGACTCGAGAACGAATTCGGTTTCACCATTCCACGAAAAGACGGCTTCAACACGGTCGAAAGTATCGAGGCGATGAGCGACGGCCGGGCCAAGATTTTTTTCGCGATGGGCGGAAACTTTGCGAGTGCATCGCCGGACACCGAAGTTGTATTTAATGCGTTAAAGCGATGCCGCCTAACCGTGCAGGTGATCACGAAACTCAATCGCACAGCTATCGCTATCGGTGAACAGGCGCTGATCCTGCCATGTCTCGGCCGCTCGGAGATCGACATGCAAGCGGGCGGAGAGCAGTTCGTCTCCACCGAAAGTACGATGCTCAACGTGCAGATGTCGAAAGGTATTTTTGAACCGGCATCGGAACATCTCAGAAGCGAACCGTGGATAGTCGCACAGCTTGCAAAGGCGACACTCGCGTCGCGTTCGACCGTCGATTGGGATGGGATGGTTGGCGACTACGACGTTATCCGTGATGCCATTTCCCGGGTCATACCGGAATTGGAGAATTACAACCAGCGAGTACGCGAACCCGGCGGCTTTTATCTCCCAAACGGTCCACGCGAACGGAAGTTCGACACCGCATCCGGCACCGCGCGATTTAGACCGAGCACGCTCGAGCGGACGATGCTGGCAGATGGCCGTCTGCTGCTGACGACAATTCGCTCACACAATCAATTCAATACGACGATCTACGGCCTGGACGATCGGTATCGCGGGATCCAGGGCGAACGACGGATCGTCCTTCTCAACGCCGATGATATTAACGAGCAAGGTTTGAAAACCGGTCAGGTCGTCGATCTGACAAGTCATTTCAACGACGGCGAACGCCACGTTGAACGTTTCATTGTCGTTCCGTACCCGATCCCGCGCGGTTGTGCCGCTGCTTATTTCCCGGAAGCGAATCCGCTCGTCCCGCTAGGCAGCACCGCGGATCGAAGCGCGACGCCGACGTCGAAATCGATCGTCATCTCAATACAGCCTCGCAACGAATTCTCCGGTGAGTTCGATTACGACTATTCGGAGGCCCGCGAAGACGCTGAGGGTTCGTAGCACCGTAAACGGTGCTACAAACATTCCGCTCCTCCGGAGCTTAGTCGGTACCGTTCTCCATCTGGAACATGACGCAACTCGAATCATTTATTCTCATCGGCGGAAGGTCGTCGCGGCTCGGGACGGACAAGGCATTCATCGAGCTGGGCGGTATGACGCTCGCCGCGCGGGCAATCGGAATTGTTCGAGATGGACTGGCGACGGAAAGAATTACGATGGTGGCGGGAAACTCGATCCAGTTCGCGACGCGTGCGATCGCTGCCGGAGTTCCCTTCATATTCGATCTTCACACTGACCGCGGACCGCTCGGCGGAATCCACGCCGCTCTTGCCAACGCTCAGACGCCATGGATATTAATTCTGGCTTGCGACTATCCATTTGTGTCGACTGAACTGATCGGTCTGTTGGCAGAAAATATCTCGGACGCCTTCGGCGTGATCGTGCCCGAGCAAGCTGACGGGCGACTTCAACCGTTATGTGCTTTCTATAATGTCGAGATCGCTCGGCCGATCGTCGAAGAGATCCTGGAGCGGCCGCGAGTTTCTCCGCCGATGCACGACGTCGTCTCGCAGATGAACCCGCGGATCGTAAAATTCGATGAATACTCGCATCTCTCCGGCGCCGACGAGTTTTTTATCAACGTCAACACACGCGCCGATCTCGAGCTCGCTCGGCGACGCGTTTAGGGTGCGAGCTTTAGCCCGTTTCTCAGTGGACTTACGAGCTAAAGCGCGCACTCTCAACGAAGGAAGAAATCCAACTACTTGCTGGCGGTTAAATCACGGCAGGGTTAGAATAGGGTTTAGGCGGTCCGAACGACCGCCTACTTAACTTCACCGGATGGATCTCACGCTCGATAAATTTAAAGAAGAATGCGGCATATTCGGCATCTTCGGTCACGCCGAAGCCTCGACGCTTAGTCAGCTCGGGCTATTTGCGCTTCAGCATCGCGGCCAGGAGGCGTGCGGCATTGTTTCGAGCGACGGCGTCGATCTGCATCAGTTTCGGTCTCAAGGTTTGGTCGCGGATGTTTTGAACGAAGATGTCTTGCTCAAGCTAACGGGATCGAGTGCGATCGGCCATACTCGTTATTCGACCACCGGAAAGAATACGATCAAGGAAGTACAGCCCTTCTCCGTGACGTGCCAGCACGGCGACATCGCGATCTGTCATAACGGAAACTTGCCGTTTGCCGAAGCGCGGCGAAGGGAGTTGGAAAAAGAAGGTGCGATATTTTCGTCGACATCCGATACGGAAACGATCCTTCACGGCATCGCACGAACGCCTGCATCGAACGTCGTCGAAGCGATAGAAAAAGTTTTGAAAGAAACCGAAGGCGCGTTCTCGCTGTTGTTCCTGACTCCGAAAGCGCTTATCGCGGTCCGCGACGCCCGCGGATTTCGTCCGCTGGTTCTTGGCAAGCTGAACGACGCATGGTGCGTTGCGTCCGAGACGTGTGCGTTCGATCTGATCGACGCCGAATACGTCCGTGAGGTCGAGCCGGGCGAGATGCTCGTCATCGACGTGAATGGCGTGCACTCACGGAAACCGCTCGCCCCCAAGCCCCATTCGGTATGCACATTTGAGCATGTTTATTTCTCGCGGCCCGATTCGACTATTTACGGCCGCTCGGTGAACGAGTCTCGGCATAAGATGGGCAAGCGTCTCGCCGTCGAGCATCCTGTCGAGGCGGACATCGTCGTGCCGGTGCCGGACTCCGGCGTCGCAGCGGCGATCGGTTACTCGAGCGAGTCAGGTATTCCGTTCCGCCAGGCAATCATCCGCAATCATTACGTCGGCCGCACATTCATCGAACCGTCTCAGTCGATCCGGTCTTTTGGCGTCAGGCTGAAGCTGAATCCGATAAGAGACCTGATCAAGGGCCGCCGGATCGTGCTTGTCGACGATTCGATCATTCGCGGAACGACCTCGAAGAAAATCGTCTCGATGGTGCGTGAAGCCGGTGCGAGCGAGGTGCACATGCGGATCTCGTGTCCGCCGACGACCCATTCGTGCTATTACGGCGTCGATACGCCTCGACGGCAAGATCTGATCGCCGCCAGATTTAGCCCGCCACCTGCTGTTGGGGTTTCGGCTGACGGAGTCGTGCCCGATGTGGTAAAGATCGCCGAATACATCGGCGTCGATTCGCTCGGCTATCTCTCGCTCGAAGGAATGCTCGAAGCCATCGGCATCGAATCCGCTTCGTCATGCACGGCCTGCTGGAGCGGAAAATATCCCACATTGATCGCGAATAGTAAGGCCGCATGACCCGGGTATGAAACCTCTCTGGATCGAAGTTGATGACAAGATGCAGCGGTCTTACGCTTACCGCTTGACCGAACCATCAGGCCGCAACTTTCATCTCAACTTCAAGCCCGAATTGACCCCGAAACAAATGCTCAGCCTGGGTGTGTTCGGCGGGAAATACATGACGGACTGTCGCGGTGAATTTCCAGATGCCTGGTTTGAAAAAGCCAGGCTCTGTAGTGAACGCCACGATCCTCAGCTAAACCTTTTTGGAATTAATGCATCGCAGCCGCTGTCTGTATGGCGGAAGAAAGGATGGATCTATCACGAGGATCCGCGCGGATGGTTTCAGTGGTACTGCCGCTATTATTACGGCCGCCGCTGT
>JBKKAS010000354.1:0-5138 GCA_046714595.1 Pyrinomonadaceae bacterium
GCATGGCCCTGTACGGCAGCTTGATCCCGTTCGGCGGAACGTTCCAGACATTTTCCGACTACATGCGACCGGCCATTCGTCTCGCCGCTCTCTCGCAGATCCGCGTCGTGTTTGTTTTCACACATGACTCGATCGGTCTTGGCGAAGACGGCCCGACGCATCAGTCGGTTGAACATCTTGCGGCGCTTCGTGCGATCCCGAATCTCGCGCTGATCCGTCCGTGCGATGCACATGAAGTTCGCGAAGCTTGGCGTGCGGCGCTGAAAAGCGAGAATGCACCGACAGCATTTGCGTTGTCGCGACAGAAAGTCGCATTGATCGATCGCAAGAAGTTTGCGGGCGCTGGAGGCCTGCACAAAGGCGCGTACGTACTGGCCGAAGCCGAAAACAAATCCGGCAAAGCAGTGACACCGAAATTGATCTTGATCGCGACGGGTTCCGAAGTCGGTCTCGCGATGGAGGCACGCGTCAAACTCAATCGCGCGGGAATTCCGACACGCGTCGTTTCGATGCCGTGCTGGGAATTCTTCGACGAGCAGAACGCAAAGTACAAAGAATCAGTTCTCCCGGCGAAAGTGAAAGCACGCCTCGCTATCGAGGCCGGCGTTTCTCTCGGCTGGTCGAAATATGTCGGCGACGGCGGTGACACGCTTTGCGTCGACCGCTTCGGCGCCTCGGCTCCGGCGGAAGATGTGTTCAGGGATTACGGGTTCACGGTAGCGAATGTGCTGAAGAAGGCGAAGAAGTTGGTATAGGTTGTTGGTTTCCTTTGCGTCCTCTGCGAGCTTTGCGTGAAACTTTTTCTCACGCAAAGCTCGCAAAGGACGCAAAGTCTTTTGAGAAAGCGAACGCACACGGATGACTCTGGAAACCGTCAATACGCCATCTCTCCTCCTGGACATCGAACGCGTCCGACGCAACGCCGATCGAATGACGGAAACTGCTCTCCGCACCGGTGTTCGTCTCCGCCCTCACATCAAAACCCACAAATGCATTGAGGTCGCGCGCATACAAACCGCCGGGCACGACGGCGCGATAACCGTTTCGACACTCGCTGAGGCACGTGCATTCGCTAAGCACGGATTCTCAGACATCACCTACGCCGTTCCGATCGAACGCGGAAAGTTTGACGACGCGATCGAGCTGGTGCGAACCGGCGTGAAGCTAAATCTTCTGACCGACGATGCCGAGACAGTGAAGTCGCTTGACGGGGCCGCGTCGGCTACCGGCGTCACATTCGATGTCTTTCTTAAGGTAGATTGCGGGACCCATCGCGTCGGTGTCGAACCGAACAGCGAAGAAGCGGTCGCGATTCCGCGGCTGATCTCGGATGCGTCGAACTTAAACTTTGCCGGCATCCTGACGCACGCCGGGCATTCCTATAACGCGCGTTCGAAGGACGACATCATCCAGGTCGCGCGGCATGAGCGCGATTCGATGGTCGAGTTGGCGGAGCGCTTGCGTGGACACGATATCGAGGTTCCGACCGTCAGCATCGGCTCGACGCCGACGATCAGCTGCGTCGATCATCTTGAAGGTGTCGACGAGATCCGGCCGGGCAACTACATTTTCTTTGACGCCTATCAAGCGACGCTCGGGAGTTGCGGTTTTGAAGACACGGCGTTGACCGTGCTTACCGCTGTGATACACAAAGGCACGAACCGGCTCGTGGTCGATGCCGGTGCGATCGCGCTCTCGAAAGATCGCGGTCCCGTCGCGTTGGATCCAGCGTGCGGTTACGGTCACGTGCTCGATGTTGAGGGAAGCGAAACGGGAATGCGCGTCACATCGCTGTCGCAGGAGCACGGCGAGATCGAGGCGGGCGGCGCAGAAGCGTTCACTCGTGTTAAGGTCGGCGACCGGCTCCGCATTCTCGCGAACCATTCCTGCCTGACTGCGGCTCAGCATTCGCATTATCATGTGATGGAACATGACGAGATCGTGGATCGTTGGGAGATCCATCGCGGGTGGTAGTACGAGTTACTAACTTTATATGAGCACAAAAAATACCCTGTTAAGACAATTCACGAAGTGCTATGACGAGGACGGTTGGTTCGTCGGGACAAAGAATGCGATCGCGAACGTAACGGCCAAACAGGCGGAGTGGAAACCGGAAGGGGCGGACAACTCGATTCGCGAGATCATCAACCATCTCAATTACTACACCAATGCATATCTCGAGCGGTTCAAGGGAAACGATTACGAATACAAGGTCGCGGACAACGACGAGACCTTCGATAAGGGGGAGGCCCCAAGCTGGGAGGCTGAGGCTGCCCGGTTCGATGCGATCATGACCCAGTGGCGCGAGCTGCTTGATAATGCGGACGAAGCAAAATTCGAAGAGATCGCTCCTCCACATGAGCACAGGAAATGGCGCGATCTGATCGCCGACATGAACGCTCACTGCGCACACCACGGCGGGCAGATCGTGTTGCTAAGAAAGTTGCAGGGAAGTTGGGATTCGAGCGGCGGCGTTTCGTGACAAACTCCGACTCTTCGCCGGCGACGAAAAGTTCACCTGTCGAACGGACGCCATTCGGATCGCGTCCCTCAATAGACGCATAGGTAATCACCTTCAAAAATGAAGATAGGAGCATTATCTGACAATGCTCCTATCTTCATTACGTACAGGTACGGCCAAAGTGCGTATCGGATTACGGAAGTGGTTCCGACTGGATGCGTGTCGCCGTTGCCGCGCCGACGCTGGTAAAGACAAGCGTCCCGTCGGGGGCGTAGATCCTGACGACGAATGGGCCATTCCACGTATCGCCGGACTCATTCAGAATCACCGTCTGCTGCATCCGGGCGCTTCCCATTGGAGTCCGGGTTGTAAAAAAGCTGCCGAAAGGTGACGGCGTAGGTTCGGGAGTTCTTATCGCCGATTCGCTCCCACACTCCGTACTACGGAATACACGAATCACACCAACAAGATCAAGCCGACTAGTTCAATACAGCTTTCGGATTTCCTTCCGCAATCGGCTCACGACATCTTTCTCCGCCGGCGTGTTGTCGGGATAGATCACATTCGTGTTGAAGACAATTATGGAGGCCTGGCGCCGGGCGGGTTCAAAATCGATGTAACTGATGAATCCGTTCTGGTCGCCGCCATGACCGAGAAAGGTGCGGCCGTCGTGTCGATCGAGAAAGTAGACCAGGCCGATGTCGGTCGTGAATCCTCTGTTGCCGTTCGCATCGACCGGCGTGGGTAATTGCGGTTTCCACATTTCCTCGAGTGACGAGCGCCTGAGCACGCCATCGTAAACCGCCTGCCTCTTCAAGTCCCCGATAAGAAAATTCAGATACTTAACCATGTCCGCGATCGGCGAATTCAATCCGCTGTTCGAAACCGTGATACCGGTGTTCGCATCGAACCGGCCTTCACTGCGTTTGCCGCCCGTCATGTAATACGAGTGCGACCGATGTTTCAGCAGGTGATAGGGCGTCGCGTCGAAATAGCTCGAGTACATTTCCAGCGGCTTGAGGATATTTTTATCGATATACACCTCGTAATCGTCGCCGGTAAGTTTCTCGATGATGCGGCCAAGAAAGATGATCCCCGGATTTGAGTAGCTGAATCTACTGCCGGGTTTAAAAAGAATTTCCGTGAACGGGAACATCGCGACGAGCTGCGAATACTCGGTCGGCTCAAACGGCTCCCAATCCTGACCCTTGTCCCACGGCCATGTCGAGTTGCGAAAGCCGGCCGCGTGCGTCATCAGGTGCCGGATCGTAATTCCATCCATCGAGCCATACGCGTTGTGAACCTCCCGCAGCTCGGGCAGGTACTTCGTAACCGGATCGTCCAGCTTCAACAATCCCCGGTCGCGAAGCTGCATGATCGCGATGCCGGTGAACGGCTTTGTGTTCGACGCCCAGTGATAGATTGTCTGCGCATCGACGGCGTGTTTCTTCTCGAGATTCGCCGAACCGTAATGCCGCTCCAGGACGACCTTATTGTCTTTCAGAAATGCAAAGCTGCTGCCGACGATTCCGGCGTCAGTTACTTCCTTCAGATACAGACGGTCGAACGTTCTGAACTTCTCGGATTGTGAATGCATCGCGATCGCAGAGGCCATCAGGATGAGTACAATGGTGCCGATCTTCATTCAGCCCCCTCAATGGTTGAATTCGTAAGACTTCAAAATGATAATTAGACGCCGGCTCATTGTCCAACAACCCGAATCCGTAGGCGGTGGGAGAGAGATTGCCGAACTAGCTCCGGTAGGAGCGAAATGTTTGTAGCACTCGATTTGTAAATTGAAGGTAGCTCCGTAGGAGTGACACCGTACCGCTCCTACGGAGCTCGGACACTCCGGGTCACCGTAGCTACAAACATACCGCACGTAACGGTGCTTAAGGCTGGCGGACGCATGGGTTTGATGAGTTGGTCCATCCAGTCTTTGGCCTGATAATGTTCATCACATTTACGGTGACCTGAGGACACACTCGCTACCGCTCACGTTTCGCCTGAGATACAATCTCTCCTAATGAGTTCTTACGAGTCATTGTCCGAAACCCAACAGTTCGCCTGCCGCGTCATCGCCGATCACGCGCGTGCGACCGCGTTTGCAATCGCCGACGGGATACTGCCGGGTAATGAGGGGCGCAATTACGTGTTGCGCAAGATCATGCGCCGCGCGATCTATCACGGACGCGAGCATCTCGGATTGAAAGACCTGTTCTTTTACAAAGTCTGCGATTTTGTCATCGGTCAAATGCATGATGCGTATCCGGAGCTGGAAGCTCAACGCGAATTCATCGGTAAGATGGTGCGGCTCGAGGAACAAAGATTCGGTAACACCGTGACGGTCGGATTGAAGAAGCTCGACGAGCTGGAATTGTCGTCAGACAGCTTATTCGCGAATATCGCAAAACTCTACGACACGTTCGGGACGCCGCGTGATTTGATCCGGGTATATCTTGAAGAAAAAGGAATCGAGTTTGACGAAGATGATTTCAGTGCCCGGTTCGATTTGGCCCTTCACGAAGCTCAAAAGCAGTCCGGCATCGGCCAAACCGAACGCAAATCGCAGATCAGTCCGATGTATGCCGAGGTGTTGGATACGATCGGACACGGCAAGTTTCACGGGTATGACATGACCCGCCTTGAAGATGCCGAGGTGGTCGCGATCATCGAA
>JBKKAS010000355.1:0-3665 GCA_046714595.1 Pyrinomonadaceae bacterium
GGACTGCCGGGAATGGTGAAGACGCTTCTTCCCTTCTTTATAATCAGCGTTGCCATCATCGGGGGAGTATTTCTCGGTCGGACGGCGGATGGCAGTCAGTCCCGATCGGCTGGAGTTGTTGAGGCAGCCGCGGTTGGTGTCCTGTTAACGGCGGCTTGGGTAATGAACGTTACGAGCATCCCTCATCCAGCATGGATGGTGGTACTCGGATTTTTCTGCTTCATCCCGTTCGTTTTACTGGGTAACTGCGCGGCATCGCAAAACAAACCTGACTCCGCTGACGAACAAACGGTCCTCGAGTAAACATCGTCATCGTCCGTAGAATTTCCAGGCTGGCTGATGATCTTTAGCCAGCTTTTGTTTTGTCAGGATCGCCCGCACCATCTCGACCGGGATTGGACCTTCTTTGAGAATGGCGTCGTGGAATTCGCGGTCCTTCATCTTTTTTCCGCCGACGAATTCACGGTGCAGGCTATAGAACTGCAGCCCGCCCATCATGTACGCGATCTGGTAGAGCGGTCCGTAATCGCCGGCGAATGAACGCCGCACTTCCGCGGCCGCGTTGTCTCGTTCGTGGCCGACACGATCTACAAGAAAGTCGACCGCCTCCTGCGGCGTCATCTTTTCAAGGTGAAAGTTTAGGCTGAAGATGATGCGCGCGCATCTGTGCATTCGCCAGAACAAGGCACCTACGCGATCCTCCGGGGTCTTGTTAAATCCCCGATCCCACAGTAGAAATTCCCAGTACAGGGCCCAGCCTTCGCCCCAGAACGGCGTACGAAAAGTTTCGCGGTATGGGCGGAACCGTTGGTTCATGTAACGCTGCAAATGATGGCCGGGGATCAACTCGTGATGCGTGACCGCGTGCGTGAAATGCGGATTGTTGCCGCGCATCGACATCATCTTTTGTTCGTGCGTCATCGTCGATGTCGGGTACGACACGAGAATCGTTTCGCCGCCGAGGAAGAACGGGCTTTGAAGCTGGCGCTCTGGCGACATCATTTCCATCCGCCACGATTCGCGTGCGAGTTTCGGAACTGTGACCAGATCGTTCTTCTCTACATACTCGATCGCCTCCATCGCCTGGTCCCTGATCAACTCGGGCTGCTTGCCCGGCTCTACGTATTTCTGTTTTACAGCTTCGAGCGCTTTTTTCCAGTCGTCGCCGAAGCCCATTTCGCGCGACGCCTTTTTCATCTCAACTTCGCACCACGCGAATTCCTTGTTCGCGATCTCGACCAGGTCTTCTGGTGAATAAGGGATCATCTCGAACGACAGCTCTTCGAGAAGTGCGTCGCGGCCGATCGGGTCGCCAATGATCGTCGTTTTGTCATCGGGGCGAATGCCTACCAGCTTTGCGACGACGAACTCGGAATATTTCTGCAGCGAGTCTTCGACCGCTTTATATGGCTCCGCATTCCACCACGTGAACGTGGGGTCATATGCATTGTGAAAGTTGTACCAGTTGCGCAACGTAAGCCGGAGCCCCGCGAGAATTCTGACGGCCCTGTTCGCCACGGTCCGTTTCGGTTTCTCACGAGCGTCTTCAAGCGCTTTTTGCGTGTCGTTGATCTGCTTGCTTAAGTCCGTAAGCATGGCCGCGGTCTTTGCCGGATCGATCGTTTCTAGCCGTCGACGCGAGTCTTCGAGATCGTTGATCGTCTTAGCGAATGGAAGCACCAATGCCGCCTCCGCGAACTGCCTGTCAAACCTTACGAGTTCCTTTTGTTCGTGGTCGAGAAAATTCTTGAACAGTACGTAGTCGATCTGCTCGTCGTGGTTGAGCGAGTCGAAATTCAGGCGCCCGAGCAACGAGAAATAATCCGCGTACAGCTGTCGAAATCTCGCCGTCCGGTTTACAGAGGTCTGCGCGGTGTGAAAACGGTCAATGCTTCCGTGGTCCTGGCTAAACTTCTCTATCACGCCGCGAAGGCGCGACGGCGGCTCGTTATAAGCCGTGAGATCTTCGGTCCGCTGGGCGGTAGCAAAGGCCAACAAACTGTAAGCGATCAAAACGATCAGAATTGCATTCTTCATAGGGTTGGAAATTTATATTAGCGGAATTTGGTTTGGTGCAGAAGCCCGAGGGAGTTTCGCAATTTGAGCGTCGTTCCCCGGCGCGCTCTAGTGTTCCGAAGGCATATGCCTTTGGTCAGCGGCAATCAGTCGTACCGAATCAATGCAAAACGGTTGCGTCCGACTTCGGTGTCGTCCATAAACCGCTGGAAATCGGAATGGCACGGTCGTTGCCATTACGATCGGCGGAATAACAAATCGTCCACACCAGGAGATGAACGAACATGTCGAAACAAGTTATAACGACGCACGGTGAAGATCACCTTGTCCGCGAGGATACAGCGAAATCGTTCCGCGGGGCTTATTGGGCACTGTTCAGCATTGGGGCCTTCGTCATCATTGCGGCGATACTTTTCTTTGGCGGATTCTTAACATCGTTGACAGGTCGCAGCGTCGATTCGCCGGCACAGATAGAACGCCAGACGGGCAGGTAACGAGGTTTGATTATTACAGAATGCAAGGGGGAACGAGCAAGGGGGTTTGTAATAATTTTGTCTAAATGACCTGGTCTTTTGACGTTTGACGCCGCACGCAAGTGCGGCGTTTTTTTTCCCTCGCCTCCTGTCTCAGGAGGGGTGGCCGAGGCTTTGCGAGGACGGGGTAATGCTCTTCTACTGCGGTTGCCTAAGGAGCGGCGGCCGAGTCTTCTAGGTCGGGGTGGTGCTCTTCAATCCCGCGGTCCTACGGTTAGGTTTTGCGTGATTCGCCATGGCGGCATACATTAGAACGGTGCTGGTATTGGGAATCGAAACATCGTGTGACGAGACGGCAGCGGCGGTCGTGCGCGACGGTCGCGAGATCCTCTCGTCGGTGATCGCGTCGCAGATCGACATGCACAAGCCGTTCGGCGGCGTCGTGCCCGAGCTTGCGTCGCGCGAACATCTCGAAAAGATCGAACCCATCGTCGCCGAGGCGCTCGAGCAGGCGAATATCACATTCGCGGGAGTTGACGCGATCGCGGTGACTCACGGGCCCGGACTCGTCGGATCTTTGCTCGTCGGCGTTTGCTATGCGAAGGCACTCGCGCTCGGACTAGACATTCCCGTGATCGGCGTCAACCACATCGAGGGACACGTCTTCTCAGTCGTCTTCGATAATCCGGCGGTCGAATATCCCGCTCTCGCCCTGATCGTTTCTGGCGGCCACACGAATCTTTTCTACGTTCCTGAGCCCGGTCAATACAAGGTCGTGTCGCGGACGCGCGACGACGCGGCGGGCGAGGCGTTCGACAAGGTGGCGAAGATGCTCGGGCTGGAATATCCCGGTGGGCCCATTATCGACAGACTTGCGCGCGAGGGGGATGCGTCGGTGGTCAAGTTTACGCGGCCGAAGATCTCCGATGGCAGGCCCGACTTTAGCTTCAGCGGCTTGAAGACCGCGGTCGCGCGGCATTTGCGGGCGAATGAGATCCAACCGGTTGCCGACGGCGGCGAGCCGACGAAAGAGATCAAGGACCTCGCGGCGAGTTTTCAAGCCGCGGTCGTCGGTGCGCTAGTTGATACGACTGAGCGACAGGCGAAGGAACTCGGCGCAAAGACCCTGATCGTCGCGGGCGGCGTGGCGAGCAACTCGGCCCTGCGCGAATCTGC
>JBKKAS010000356.1:0-4809 GCA_046714595.1 Pyrinomonadaceae bacterium
GTGGTCAGTTGGGTGGCTTGACGCCCGCAACCCCTGTCGACGAGCGCATGCAAAACGTCGTCGAAGACGGAACCGCAACGATACTTCGCGAGGTGCAAAGTCTCAAATCAATGGTCGATGAATTCTCGCGGTTTGCCCGCTTGCCGAATGCGAAGCTTGAGAGCGGGGATATCAACGATGTCATCGAACAAGTTCTCGCCCTGTATCAGGATCGACTTGGCGAGATGAGTATCGAGACCAACCTCGCACCGGACATGCCGAGCTCGCTGATCGATAAGGAACAGATAAAGCGCGTGCTTGTAAACCTGATCGACAACGCTATCGAGGCTTTTGAAGATACTCAGTCGGACAAACTCGTCACGGTCACCAGTCGCTACGACATCGCGCGCGACATTATCGTGTCGGAGATCTCGGATAACGGTCGCGGGATCGCACCGGCCGATCTGCAAAAACTTTTTCAGCCTTATTTCTCGACGAAGGGACGCGGCACCGGCCTTGGCCTGGCCATCGTGCATCGCATAATCACCGAGCATAACGGGAAGATCAAGGCAGTGGTGAACTCGCCGCGTGGGGCGAAGTTCATCGTTGAGCTGCCGGTTGCGATCTAGATTGTTTCATGCAGAATTCTGTACTTATTGTTGATGACGAACCCGGCATACGCGATACCTTGCGCGATGTGCTCGAGGACGAAGGGTTTTCGGTCGAGGCCGTCGCTTCCGGCGAAGCTTGTCTAAACTCAGTCGAGACGCAAAGCTTCGCATGCATCCTGTTGGACGTCTGGCTCGGAAAAGGTATCGATGGACTGGAGACGCTCAAACGTTTGCGTGACAGCGGTAATGACTCGTCAGTTGTGATGATATCGGGTCACGGGAATATCGAGACCGCCGTTAGATCGACCAAGCTGGGAGCTTTCGATTTCATCGAGAAACCGCTCAGTCTTGAAAAAACCGTCGTCACGGTAAAGAACGCCGTTCGGACGCGAGAGCTTGAGCGGGCCAACCGGCAGATGCTCGAGGATCTCACGGAAAAATACGCGATGGTCGGCGAGTCGGTAGCGATGAGAGCGCTGCGAAAGCAGATCGCGATCGTTGCCCCGTCAGACGGCCGTGTTCTTATCTCGGGCGAGAGCGGAACCGGAAAAGAACTGGTCGCGCGTGCGATCCACGCGCAGTCGAAACGCAAGGCGTCGCCGTTCGTTGAAATAAACTCGGCCGCGATTCCCGAGGACCTCGTCGAGTCGGAATTATTCGGTCACGCAAAAGGCGCGTTCTCGGGGGCGGTAACGGCAAAGAAAGGGAAGTTCGAGATCGCCGACGGCGCGACGATCTTTCTCGACGAGATCGGAGACATGTCGCAACGCGTCCAGGCCAAGATGCTGCGTGTGCTGGAAGAGCAGCGATTCGAACCGGTCGGTTCGAATACTGCGGTGACGGTCGATGTCCGCGTGATCTCTGCAACGAACAAGCGGCTCGAGGATCTGATCGAGAACGGGAATTTCCGACACGACCTTTTCTACCGTCTCAACGTCATTCCATTTCAGATCCCGCCGCTGCGCGAACGGCTCGAGGACCTCTCCCTTTTGGTCGAGCATTTCAATCAAAGATTCTCGGGAGATTACGGTAAGAAACCGAAGGTGTTTACAGACGATGCGATCGAAGCGTTACGAAAGCATCAGTGGTTCGGGAATGTGCGCGAGCTAAAAAATACCATCGAGCGTGTGGTCATTATGACTGCGAAAACGAAGATCGCGGCGGGCGATCTGCCCGAGCTTGGGACGACAGACGAAAAGCCGGCATCGAGTTTTCGCTTTCCGTCGTTTAAGGCCGCGACCGACGCGTATCATCGCGAATTCATATTGCACAAGCTTGCCGAGTTCGATGGGAATGTCAGCAGAGCCGCCGAGGAGATGGGCGTCGATCGAAGCCATCTGTACCGGCGGATGAGGAACCTTGGCATAAAGTCGGAACCGCCGGGGTAAGAAGACAAGAGACGGGAGACAAGAGACAAGAGAGTTCGTCTCCCGTCTCCCGTCTCCCGTCTCCAGTCTGTTTTAATGCTACTTAACGGGAAAACCACGCTTCTTCATTAAGGCTTCGACCTTCGGGTCACGGCCGCGGAATAATCGATAAGCATCCGCCGGGTCGATGGTATTGCCGACCGAGAAGATATTCTTTCTCAGCCTCGCGCCCACTGTTTTGTCGTACGGTCCTTTGCCTTCCACAAAAGCCCCGTATGCGTCCGCCGTCAGAACATCCGACCACAGATAGCTGTAGTATCCCGCCGAATAACCGTCGCTCGAGAACGCGTGTCCGAACTGCGGTGTGCGGTGACGCATGACCAGCTCTTTTGGCATTTTCAAAGCAGCCAGCGTTTCGCGTTCGAATTTGTCCGGGTCGATCTTCTGGCTTCCGGCGAGATGGAGCTTCATGTCAACAAGTGCACTCGCCAGATATTCGGTCGTGTCAAAGCCTTCGTTGAACGTCCCCGCTTTTTCGATCTTGCTTACCAGCTCCTGCGGTATCGGCTTTCCGGTCTGGTAGTGAACGGCAAACTTCTGCAGAACTTCCGGCGTCGAGAGCCAGTGTTCTAGAAGCTGCGATGGGAACTCGACATAATCTCGTGACACCGAAGTTCCCGAGAGAGTCGGATACGTCACGTTCGACGACAGCCCGTGGAGCGCGTGGCCAAACTCATGAAACATCGTCGTTGCGTCGTCCCATGAGATCAACACCGGCTCGCCCGCTTTTCCTTTTACAAAGTTCGAATTGTTCGAGACTATCGTCGTGATGTCACCATTCATCCGTTCCTGATTACGGTAAGCGTTCATCCACGCGCCCGATCGCTTTCCGTCACGCGCGTACGGGTCGAAGTACCATAGACCGATGTGCTTGCCGCTGGTCTTGTCTTTCACTTCCCAAACCGTCACGTCCGGGTGGAAAACCGGTACGTTGGTGACCGGCGTGAAGCCGAAATTAAATACCTCGCCGGCGACCCAAAACATCGCATCGCGTACCTTATCGAGCTGCAGATACTGCTTGACCTCATTCTGATCCAGATCGTATTTCGCTTTCCGGACCTTCTCGGCGTAATAGCGATAATCCCATGGCTCGATCGTGATCTTCGCACCTTCCTTATCGGCCTGTGTCTGCATATCGGCGACCTCTTCGGCGACGCGAGCGATTGCCGCGGGCCAGACGGCTTCCATCAGTTCCATCGCACGCTCCGGAGTCTTGGCCATCGCGTTCTCGAGCCGCCAATGCGCGTGCGTCGGGAATCCTAACAGCTTTGCCCGTTCGGCTCGAAGCTGCAGGATCTGCGAGATCGTCGCGTTGTTGTCATACTTGTCGCCGTTGTCGCCCCGGTTAACGAACATCTTCCAAACCTTCTCGCGAAGATCGCGACGCTCGGAATACGTGAGGAACGGATCGACAGATGAGCGCGTATTTGAAATGATCCCGACGGCATTCGCAACTTTCTTCGAGGCCGCGGCCGCAGCCGCGGAATCTTTCAAAGATTGCGACAGTCCGGCGAGATCGGCCTCGTCTTTCAGCACCAGCCACAGGTCATTCTCTTCGGACAGCAGGTTCTGGCCGAACGTGGTGAACAGCTTCGCCAGTTCTTGATTAATAGCTGAAAGCCGCGCCTTCTGCTCGGTATCAAGTCGAGCACCGGCGCGTACAAAATTTGTGTAATACAACCATGTCAGCCTCTTCTGTTCAGGTGTGAGTTTCTTGTTCTCGCTGCCTGTATACACGGCCTCGATGCGTTTGAACAGGGCAACGTTCTGCGTGATCTTGTCCGAGAACGCCGAGAGTTTTGGCGCCATTTCACGTTGCACGGTCTGGTACTCGGGCGTCGCCATATTGCCGCCCCAGACGAAATAGATTGTCGAAACACGGTCGAGTGTCCCGCCCGTTCTTTCAAGTGCTGCGATCGTGTTCTCGAACGTTGGCGTGGCCGGGTTGGAAGCGATCTTCTCAACCTCCGCCAGATTTTCGGTCATTCCTTCTTCGAGTGCGGGCTTGAAATCAGCGACCTTGACCTTGTCGAATGGCGGGATGCCGCCGTAGGGGCCCCCCCATTTGTGTGTCAGCGGATTATTCCCGTACATCGCCGCGCGGCTTAGCTCGTTTTGTGAAGCTGTCATAAAAATCAACGCGCCGGCACAGGCCAGCAATAGAAATCGAACAGGATTACGATTGAACATAATGTCGTGAAATCTCCTCGGGGATATTGGATTTTAACCCGTTACGAAGGGTTGGACAAATTCTTTTGAATATATCGCGGCGATGGAAATAAAAAAGAGCAGCCCATGAGCTACTCTTTTTACCCGGATGGTACACCCAACATGATTCGAACATGCGACCCTTGATTCGTAGTGTGATTGGGCCGAACCTCTGTGCACCAACAGAGTCTCCGATCGACCGACCGTGAGTCGGATCACATGCCAGCCGGGCAAGGCACATATGATTTACCGACGAATCGTGTAGTGCTTGCTCCGTAGGTGCCGCCGCCCGCGTAATCCTGGACTATGTTGATCAGCCACACGCGGCAAAATTGATCGTCTGCGTTAGGATTGCGGCCATACACGGCGCCATGCTTATAACGTGCGGTCGGAAGGCCGTATTCATTCTTGTCGATTAGCCAGCTTCCTTCGGACAGTCCGGTCTTGAAGACCTTCACGCCGGGAACGTCGCTCATTTCCTTTAACAGCATTTTCTCTTCGGCGACGTTGTGAAACGCAAAGGACTTTGGTGCGACCTTATGCTCGGGCATACGCTTTATAATCGACGCCTTGAGGCTCTCGAA
>JBKKAS010000357.1:0-7873 GCA_046714595.1 Pyrinomonadaceae bacterium
GGTCCAGAAGCCGGTCCAAACGATGTTCGGCTGGCATGTCGGCAAGGTGGTCGAGGTCCTCCCGCCTCGCGACATCCCGCGGGCCGACGGCACGACCATCCGGTAGCCAGTGGCGAGCGCAGCGAGCCTCTGGTACCACGCAAGAAAGAACCGAGCACCGGAGGTGCCACCGATTTATGTCGCCCTTTCAGGGCTCGGTCGAGACGCAATCATGAACCAGAGGTTCCGCCTTCGGCTTCACCACTGGCTACCGTATGGTCGTGCCTTCGGCACCACGCGTAGGTATTAACCTGAACTGTACTCGTGATAACTCGACCACTCAAAGTTCATAGTTCATACTTCATAGTTAAAAACTGCCGCCTCAACGCAAAAACATGAAATCTATAATCGCCGGACTTCTTCTTACGACCGTTCTCACTATCTCGATATCCGCCCAAGCGGATAAGATCAACATCATTCCTAAACCGCGGTCGATCGAGCCGGGGAGCGGGAGTTTTACGTTCAACAAGGATACTAAGATCGTAGCGCGGGACGAGGTGGGCAAGCGGAACGCAGAGCTGCTTTCGCAATTTCTTCAGTCACACGGCGTGAACCCTAAGGTCACCTCGAAACCGCAGAAAGGGAACGCCATCGTTTTTATCACGGCAGTGCCGACGACCGGGGTCATACCTATCGCCGAGCAATACAGCCTGACGGTGGAAAAAGATTTTATCCGCATATCGGGCGGCGAGCGCGGACAGTTCTACGGGATCCAGTCGTTAATGCAGCTAGTGCGAGGGGACGCCTCAGGGCTTGATGTACCCGCCGTCCGGATCAACGACGCGCCGCGCTTTCAGTATCGCGGCATGCACCTCGACGTCGCGCGGCACTTCATGCCGGTCGAGTTCGTCAAGAAGTACATCGATGTGATGTCGCAGTACAAGTTTAATTATTTCCACTGGCATCTGACGGAAGATCAGGGGTGGCGGATCGAGATAAAGAAGTATCCGCGCCTGACAGAGATCGGATCGAAGCGTCCCGAGACCGTCAAAGAGCGCAACCTGACGCCGTACATCGGCGACGGCGTTCCGCACGGCGGTTTTTATACACAGGAGCAGATCAAGGACGTCGTCGCATACGCAAAGTCCCGGCACATCACCGTCATCCCCGAGATCGAATTGCCGGGCCACGCGTCGGCCGCACTCGCGGCGTATCCGCAGCTCGGATGCAAAGCCGAGTACCAATATAAAGTTCAGACGACGTGGGGAATTTTCAAAGAGGTCTTTTGTCCGACGGAAGAGACGTTCAAGTTTCTTGAAGACGTACTGGATGAGACGATCAAACTGTTCCCCGACTCGCCATATGTTCATATCGGTGGCGACGAAGTTCTGAAAGATCACTGGAAGGAATCGGCGTTCGTCCAGGAATTGAAAAAGAAAGAGAACCTGAAAGACGAGCACGAGGTGCAGAGCTATTTTGTCCGCCGCATCGAAAAGTACATTAACTCGAAAGGGAAGAAGATGATCGGGTGGGACGAGATCCTCGAGGGCGGCTTGGCGCCCAACGCGACGGTCATGAGCTGGCGCGGAATGAAGGGCGGCATCGAAGCGGCGAAGGCGAAACACGACGTCATCATGACACCGACCGATTTCGCGTATTTCGATTACGGCCAGGGCGATCCCGCATACGAGCCGCTGAATATTGGCAGCTACGTGCCGCTTGAAAAAGTCTACTCGTTCGAGCCCGTTCCGAAAGAGCTGACCGCGGATGAAGCGAAATACATCATCGGCGGCCAGGCGAATATCTGGACCGAGTATATTAAGACTCCGGCGCATGTCGAGTACATGGCGTTCCCCCGGATGCTCGCTCTCGCGGAGGTTGTTTGGTCGCGTGCGGAAGATAAGAATTACGAGGATTTTCAGAAACGCCTCGCGGCGAATCTACCGCGGCTCGATAAGCAGAATGTAAACTACCGCATCCCTGAGCCTGGTGGTTTGCAAAGCGTCGTGACGCAGGATGAAAAAGTTTCGATCGAGCTTCGCCCGGCCGCCGGTACGCGGGTTCATTACACCATTGACGGAACCGTCCCGGACGAGCGATCACCTGTTTACCAGAAGCCGATCGAGATCGCCTTGAAGGAACGCGAAGTCGCTACTCTAAAGACGGTTGTGGTAAATGCAGCGGGCCGAAAAAGTTCTGTCTACGCGTCGACCATCGTTCGCGACAAAATGCGGGAGCCGATCGAGCGGGCGGATGCGAAGCAGGGAGTGACGTACGAACTCGTTGTTCCCCGAGCTGATGGGTCCGAAGAACGGAAGAGTGGCGAGACCAGATCGATCTTTCTCAACCAGTTCGCGAATCAAGGTGTCGATCTGGAACAGCCGTTCGCTGTGACGTACGATGGCTACTTCCGCGCACCGACCGATGGAGTTTATGAGATCCAGGTAGACTCGACCTGGGACGTGACGGTCGTTCTCGGTGGCGGCATGATCCTCGACGATGCAGGAACAAAAGACCGGAAAGTAAAATCCGCGATCGTTCCTTTGAAGGCCGGTCTGCACAAGATATCGATCCGCTACAACCATCGCGGAGGCGACGCGGCGTTTCGTTTTCGGTGGGGAATCAAGGGACAGGGTTTGAGACAAGCCGGCGGTGGTGAGTTTGTGTACTGACAAATCAGAAGGCAGAAAGCAAAAGGCAGAAGGCAGAAGGCAGAAGGCAGAACGGTGAGCATACACTTCTCAGTCAAAATTCTTTTCTCGGCGTCTCGGCGGTTTGATCCTGCTTTCTGCCTTCTGTTCTTGCGCAGCCGCGCGATTTTACACGTTGGGTCAATCCGTTCATCGGCACGGGTGGGCACGGTCACACATTCCCGGGAGCGACGTTGCTGTTCGGGATGGTGCAACTCTCGCCCGACACACGCATCGACAACCGGGACGGATCTACCGGCTATCACTACTCCGACGACATCTACGGCTTCTCGCACACGCACCTGAGTGGGGCCGGCATTCCGGATGCCTGCGATAATACCGGCGTGGCACCCCCGGAGCAGGTGGTGACCCATGGATCTTTGTTGATGAGATCTTCGTGAATTGACTATTCGGTGGTCTCGTCGCCTGCAAGATGCCTCGCTGCGCGTATAAACTCCGAAGGCAGCAGGACAATCGTGGTCGTATGATTTTCAACTCCGATCTCGGAGAGCATCTGCATGCGTCGAAGCTCCAGAGCGATAGGACTTTCTTCCATCTGCTTCGCACCCTGCGTGAGCTTGATAGAGGCTTCAAGTTCGGCTTCCGCCTTGACTATCCTCGCTCGCTTTTCGCGGATCGCTTCAGCCTCGCGTGCCATGGCACGCTGCATCGATTCGGGAATCTCGACGTCCTTCATCTCAACCATCTCGATCTTGATCCCCCACGGCTCGGTCGTCTCATCGACTATCCCCTGGAGCGAATGGTTTATCTGCTCACGGCCTTTTAAAACCTCATCGAGCGAATGCTGTCCTATGATGTTTCGTAGCGCGGTAACCGAAAATTGGTATACCGCCTCAGCGTAATTCGAGACTTCCAGAATCGATTTGGACGCATCGACAATACGAAACCAAAGAACGGCGTTGACCTTGATGGTGACGCTGTCCTTTGTGATGGTTTCTTGCTGTTCGAGATTGACGGTCGTTGTTCGGACGTCGACCTTCTGCTGGCGATCGATCAGCGGGATCAGGTAGTAGATGCCAGGTCCTTTTATGCCGATATGTCGTCCCAAACGAAAAACAACCGCCCGCTGGTATTCCTGAGCGATACGTATCCCCGAAGCGACGATAACCAGGACGACAATGCCGATCGCGGCATAAGGCATTATGGCTTGCATAGCCCTAATCTACGCCGAATCAGAGTTTTGTCAACGCCCTACTTTACTCGCGTTTGCCCTCGTAAACATCTTTCCTGGCAAACCCGCTCTTCCTGATTTTCCTGATCGCGGTGCGGACCTCGCTATCGATCTTCGTCACGAACCGGCGAAACTTCTGCTCGGGCCGGGCCATAAAATAAGTGACGTGGGTCGTCTCGTAACCGTTCGGGGAGTGCGGCGAGAAATAGTAGTTAGAAATGCAGCAGCGCATTCCGTCGGCGTTGACCTTATTTACCGAATGCCATGACTTATCGTTCGTCGCCATCAGCACCAGCCGGTTGAAGAGGCTCGGGATCTCGACCGGCCTCGTCACCTTTTCATCCCATAGCTCAAGATTCCCGCCGTTCTCCGGCTTCCAGTTCGGCGTCACGTAATAGAGCAGATTGAGGACGCGATAATTTTTCTGACCGCCGTCATGAGAATTATCGATATGCGGATTCAAAAAATGCCCGTGAGCCATCGCACTGATGCCGCCGGCATAAAGATGCGGATCGCCAACCGCATCTTCGATACCCGTCAGCTCGGCGACTTTTCGAATGACGCGTGGGTCCTGGAAAACAAACGTTATGTCTTTGATAAGCGGGTCGAACTTCTCGAGCGCCTTGGATGTGTACTTTTTCTCGCGAAAGCTGTTGAGCAAACGCATTTTGTCCGCGGCAGGAAACGCATCTGAAATTCTGGTCGCGATATCGTCTGGCAAAAGGTTATCGATCGCGCAATAGCGCGTCGCGATACCCTTATCCGACAGAAACTGCTGTTTAATCTCGCCGGCATCGCGTTCCAGCCGCTCGGCGATCAGGTTTACCAGTACATCCCGCATAATATGCCCGCATTAAAAGTTATCTCATAAGGCTGGAAATAAAAAATGACCATGGCCTTTCGGGGGGCGTCTAACAAGTGACTTTTTACGAGGTAAAGCATTCATGGATCGACGATATTTTCTGAAAACAAGCGGGATCGGTTTGGCGAGCTTCGGCCTGATGGCCGCTGCTCCGGATTTTCTGCATCAGTTCGCGGCGGCCCAATCGCGCGTTAACGGCTACGGGAAGAAGAAAGTTCTGGTGACGATCTTTCAACGCGGCGCGGTCGACGGCCTGAACATGATCGTTCCGCACGGCGACCCCGAGTATTACAAACTTCGCCGCAACATCGCGATCCCTCAGCCGGGCAAGACTGAGGGAGCGGTCTACCTCGACGGAAATTTCGGTCTGCATCCGGCGATGCGGCCGCTCGAGAAATTGTGGAAATCGAAGCAGCTCGCGGTGATTCATTCGTCGGGATCGCCGGACAATACGCGTTCGCATTTCGACGCACAGGATTACATGGAGTCGGGCACGCCCGGGAACAAGTCGACACGCGACGGCTGGCTCAACCGAGTGATTCAGACCGCATCAGCAAAAGACGCATCGCCTTTTCGCGCCGTCTCGATGACCCAGGCTCTGCCCCGTGCTCTTTACGGCCGCGCACCATCGGTCGCGATGACGAGTCTCGCGGATTTCGCCATCAAGGCCGGACTTTACACCAGCGACCTGAAGGGAGGCTTCGAGGGCATCTACGGGCAGAACGCGAAGGACTCGCTTGGCGCGACGGGTAGGGAAACTTTCGAGGCCGTGAATTTTCTCAAGCAGGCGAATCCCGCGCAGTATAGGCCAGAAAACGGCGCTGTCTATCCGGGGTCTCAGCTCGGCCGCTCGCTGATGCAGATCGCGCAATTGATAAAAGCGGGTGTTGGTTTAGAAGTGGCATTTGCTGAGGCGAACGGTTGGGACACGCATGTCAATCAAGGCGGTTCGCGCGGGCAGCTTGCAAATCTGCTGCGCGACTTCGCGTCGTCGATCGCGGCGTTTGGGACGGATCTCGGATCACGGATGGACGACGTCGTTTTGCTGACCATGTCCGAGTTCGGACGTACCGCTCGTGAGAACGGCAGCCGCGGGACCGACCACGGTCACGGCAACGCAATGCTCGTGCTCGGCAACTCCGTTAAAGGTGGAAAGGTCTACGGCGATTGGAAAGGATTGAGATCCGACCAGCTCAACGAAGGCCGTGACCTCGCGGTGACAACAGACTTTCGCGATGTCTTTGCCGAGGTTGCGAGCAAGCACTTCGGCAGCCGCGATCTGAATCATCTGTTCCCTAAATATACGGTCAGCAAGTCGAACTTCCGTGGGTTCCTGACCTAGATGTTGCCTCGGAACCTTCACTCGGAAATTCGGGCCTTGTAAAAGGGCATGAGCTGGGCGGGGAAGGCGCCCAGCTTTTTATTTCGGTGCAGTGGCTTTCGTACAGTTCTCGAGGTCCATGGTCAGCTTTTCGTACTTGAAAGTGCCCGTGACAGTCACTACGTCGCCTTCTTTTACGTCCTTGAACTTGGGAGCTTCAGCTTCGGTTATCTGACAATCGACCAGCCCGGCTTTGTTACCCGTCAAAGTGAGATCCTGATAACCAAACGTCTCATATGCGCCTGGATAGGTATACGGAAGTTTCTTGACCGCACCAACTACAACGACCTTCTTTCCATTGTATTTCGCAGTAAGCTCATCCGGCTTTCCTTTCAAAGCGTCGAGCTCGTCGACCGTCAGCGGCTTCGCGGCAGAAGCTCCGTCGCCGGTGGCGTTACCGCAAGCGGAAATAAACGCAAGCAGAGTCAGGATCAAAGCGATGCTCTTCATTCCAGTGGTCTCCTTAATTTTCAAATTCTGGCGGCTAATATACACGAGCATATGATCGATAACCAGGCCTCGAGTGCCAGAACCGGGCCACGATAGGTACTGGGTTCTTGCGTTGTCACGATTTCTGGCTTAGGAAATCTCAACCACAGATGAACACAGATTTCTTATCCGTGTTTATCTGTGTCTATCTGTAGTTCGAAATCTTTCTCCCCGTCTCTTTGGTATCCTGTCTTCGTGTTTGAAAAACGCAGCACCGAACTCGAGCGGATCGATACCGGAGACTACACGCCGGAAGAGTACGTGACGTTCCTTCGCGAGATCGCATTCATTAATCGTTATTTCGGCGATGGACGCGCGTTGAAGAAGACGTTGCTGAATGAGATCAAGCGCGAAGATCGACGGGAGTTTAGTGTTCTGGATGTCGGCTGCGGGTCGGGAGAACTACTTCGGATCATCGCGGAGTTCGCCGCGAAGTCTGGCCGAAAAGCTTCGCTAACCGGAATCGATCTCAATCCTATTTCTTCGTCTACCACTCGTTCCGAATCCCGCGAGTTTCCAGAGATCGCCTCCATACGCGGCGATGCGTTTCAATTACCGTTCGCCGAAGGCTCTTTCGATTACGCCATCTCATCGCTTTTCTTCCACCACCTCACCGACGAACAAATTCCAACCGTCCTGAAAGAAATGTCACGCGTCGCCCGCCGCGGTATCGTTGTAATCGATCTTCATCGTAATTTCGCCGCTTACGTTCTCTACAAAGTGTTCTGCTTTACATTCGGAATTTCGCCCCTCGTGAACGACGACGGATCGCTGTCGATAAGAAAGGGATTTCGTCCGGGCGAACTGTGTGCTTTCGGTGAACGATCGGGGTTGCAAGATAGCGCCGACAAGCAGGTTTCTCCCGGGAGAGTGATATTTACCTGGGACGCTCGAGCGTCGAGGCAGAAACCCGACCGGTAGGAGGGTGTTCTTAGCGAGTCCTCGAGAAAGTCGTCGATAATAAACCGCGGCCGCTACGAGGCCAAGTGTTCCTCCGATATAGCTAGCCCAGTGCAGGTAGGTAACCCCGATCAAGGCCGGAGTTGACGCGAATGTAACATCTCCTGCCATACTTTCCAGTCGCCGGGTTCTGCAAATGATCGGATCCAACCAAGTAAGGCGCCCACCAAGCCGCTTGCTACGGTGAATACCAACGCGACTGTGAGAGCCTTTGCAAGATTGAAATTCGATTCACTCGACGGTTCCGAAGGCCCGAGGCGACCGAGCAGCCAACCGCCTGCAAAGCCTACCCACCACGTTGCCATGAAACCAATGATCGC
>JBKKAS010000358.1:0-3002 GCA_046714595.1 Pyrinomonadaceae bacterium
AGCCATAAAAGCGCGATGATCGCTACCAAAATGGAGAGTAATCCGATGGCTACCGAATCCACAGCACCATAGGCGATGGTCGACGCGAGAGGCACGATGCACACAAGCGCAACGATTGCTTGTGCCGGCCGCGACGGGAGTTGAGAGTCGGTTTGAGTTTCTTTATCTTCCGTCATTGACCCGCCGGGCGAAGTGAGATGTCGTCGAACCAAAGGTTTCCGGTAACGGCGCAGATCTGGTTGCAGCCGATCCGCGCCAGACGGATCGTGATGCCGTCGGTCGCCGGCGGCACTTTAAATCCGATATGCAGCGCCGTCCATTCGGCCTTGTTTGCTACTGGGCCGGTTACCGCAAGCTGCTTTCCGTCCGCCGCATCGACGATCTCCCATTTAAACTCGGCGGAAGTTTTCAGATCAGAGCGGTAAAAGATTTCAAGCTCGTATGCTTCGCCGGGCACTACGGCGATCGTCTGCGAAACTATACGAAAATCTTTGGCATCGCTGGAATTGAAGACAAAGAACAGGCTGTTATTTCCGCCGTGTTTTTGTGCGCCGCTCAGCACGATCTGCGGTTGTAGACCCGGTGCGATCTGCCATTCGAATATTGCCGCCGTGTCCGGTCGCACCGGCGATTCGAATCCGCCATTCGTGACATGGCCCGACCTCGGACCCCCGGAGCCGCTGCTAATGTCTTCCGAAACACGCACGGCATCTCTAAACCTTTTTCCCGCCAAAAGCTTTCCGATGAGCATCTTTCCCGTCTCCTGAAGCGAGGTTCGCTTCTCGTCCGCGGGCAAACCCGACCAAATTTGCATGGCCTCATCGAATTTCTTTTCGCGAATGAGAACGCCGGCAACCGCCGCCTCAAATCGGGTCGAGCCGCTAAGTGCACGCTGGATGCGGCCGACGTCACCGTCAAAAAATAGCCAGGCGGTCGCCGCTGCCGAATCCGCGAGGGAAGCATCGCCGGTGACCGCTTTCTTGATTTCCTCGAATGCTTCGTCGGTTCGGCCCTGGCGTAGTAAAGCGTTTCCCAAGGCCCACTGCACTCGCGAATAGTTGGGTGCCAGCGCGAGCGCTCGTCGCAAGGCTCGCTCGGCGCCGTCAGCGTCGCCGCTGCGTTCGCGCGCCCGGCCAAGCTCAAACCAGTACAAATAATTATTCGGGGAAACGGCGACTGCTGTTTCGAGTTCCTTCAGTGTTTTACGAATGTCGTCGGGATCAAAGCTCTTCTCGAGAAGCACGGCGGCGGCATAGTGCGTCTGCGGATCGTCCGGTGCGAGTTCGGTTAGGTAGGCGGCGATCTCCACATCGTCGGCACGTCCGGCGGCTGAATTCGCCATTCCCCATTTTGTGAAATACCACGCGGCGAGAATACAAACGGCCCCGCAGAGGACGAGGGCCGCCTTTCTCCAGGCCGAATCGATTTTTACGGATCTTAGGGGCACGTAGAAAAAGGCTTACTCGAAATCGACCGGCTCGATCTTCATCTGTGCTCGTTTCAGTGCGATGTCACCCTCGCGACAGACCTCACGAACCTTCTCGAGCGATTGAGGTGATATTTTTGAGGAGGCGATCAGAATTTCCTGTATTGATTTTTCACGGCAAATATCGGCCAGCGTCCCATTCGTGTCGAAGACCTGCAGCCCGTTGATGACCTTGCCTCTCTTGTGCGGGTCGTCATCGACGAACCCGACCGGCTGGTAATTCCAATCGGAATTATTTCGCAGCTCGCGCAAGACCATTTCACCACCGTCGCCTGCACCGTAGATCAGCACCCGGCGTCCGGAACTCGCGGATGCGTGCGGTAGAAACTCGCGTATCAGGCGAAACGCCATTCGGCTGCCGACCAGAAGCAGAAGCAGGATTATGCCATCAACCACAAAAACAGCACGCGAAAAATTCTGAAATCTAAAGAGCAGCAGAACGGCAACGACACTTAATATCGAGCCGCCAACAACGCCTTTCACAAAAGTGATCAGATCGGTGACGCTGGTATATCGCCAAAGGCCGCGGTAAACACCGGCAGCAAGAAATGCAAACAGCTTTAGTATGACCAGCAGGGGAACGGTCTTGACGAACAACTCCCAATTGCCCGTATTCTCAAAACGCACACCGAACAGCAGAGCGTATGCCGCATAGTATGAGAACGAGATCAGAAAGACATCCAGAAAGACCTCGAAAACTCGCCGCTTGTACGAAACGTCGATGATGAACGCGAAGATCGCGTTGTTTCGAGATGCAAGTTCTTCCTCGCTCTGCTCGTAAACTTTTACTTTAGATAAGTAGACTCCGACTATGGCGAGGACAGCCGTGAAACTCCCGATGAGGGCAAAGCTCTGCACCGTATCAAGCTGCGAGACAAGCAGCGACAGCAGCCCGGCGCCGACGGCGAATCCGTAGATCATCAAAACTGCGACGCGTTCCGATAGCCCGAGTGCGACAAGGCGATGCGAAGTATGATCGCGTCCGCCTTGCGACGCTTTTCGGCCCCAGAGTTTTCTGATAACGGTTACGAGCGTTGTGTCGAATATCGGGACGAACAATATCAGTACCGGCACAGCGAGGATCGAAAATATTCCACGCGATCTTCCACCGGCCTGACCCAGAAGCACGGAGCTTGCCAGCAGAAACCCGACGAACATCGATCCGCAGTCGCCCATAAAGATCGACGCCGGATTGAAATTGAAGATCAAAAAACCGATCAGGGCACCGAGGAATACTGCGACGAATAGCAGCTCATTGATCTGCCCGTTGAATGCGAAACCGATCGCAAGCGAGATGGACGCGATCGCGGCGATACCGGCGGCGAGGCCATCCATGTTATCGAGCAGATTTATCGCGTTGGTGATACCGATCAGCCAAAAGACGGTGATCCAAATATCGACAAGCTCGTAGCCGGTGATCGGAAGCTTCGGGCCAAAGCCGACGACGATCACAGCGCCGATCAGTTGGCCGATCAGCTTTTGATACGGCTTAATATTTAGAACGTCGTCAAGAAAG
>JBKKAS010000359.1:0-2359 GCA_046714595.1 Pyrinomonadaceae bacterium
CCGCTTTTGCCGGATCTCAGCGAACTCCAGTATGTTTCGCGGCCGATACCGATAGGGGTCACACACCCGAAACCGGTGATCACGACCTGTCGGGGACTTTTCAAACCGCTGAACATAAAGTTGTATGAGAATAGCAAATGAGTCGCGCAGAACTCTAACGTTTGAGCTCGGCCGATGCCCTATCCGCGGTATGACCGGATTCGCAGCAGAAAATTCTCACCTTGTCGAACGCGGCATGCTCGGCCGCCTTTGCTGCTTTGTAATCTAGATTACATTCTCGCGTCGCCAATTCGTCTAACATCTCTTCTTGCAACAAGTATTTCTGAGAAAACGCTGAACTGATAACGGGAGATAATTATGCTTTGGACAATTATTGTTATTCTGCTGGTTTTGTGGGCACTGGGATTCGGTGGCATTGGCGGCGTAAACGTCGGCCCTCTAATTCATATCCTCGTGGTCATTGCGATCATAGTGCTTGTGCTGCAATTGGTCAGAGGCCGACGGGGGATCTAACCTCCGCGGTAGGTCGTTAACCATCTGAATCGCGACCGGGATCGGCTAGCAGAGCCGATCCTATAACCTTTTTCCCTCTTCGCTGACCAGGATCAGTTTCTCCAACCGTCTAATCCTGGTTTTTTCCTGTTTCGCGCTCATCACGAGGTGTGCGGCCTGCCGCTTATACCATGGTGGCTGTTCTTGAAACGAATCCCACGCACGCTTGTTCTCACGAAACCGTCTTTCGCACTCCGAACTTAAACTTTCTGCTTTGTTCTCATAAGCATAGATCGCCGACTTCCTTTCATCCCGTCTATCGAACGCCGCCATCCCTCCGGCTCGCATCAATCCTTTCGCGGTCAACTCTGCGACCTTCCTTATGTTTATCGCGCTCCAAATGCTGTCAGGTCTACGCGGAGTGAACCGAATAGTGTACGCATCCTTTCTGAGACTCTTTCTGACGCCGTCGATCCATCCGAAGCACAGGGCCTGATCGACTGACTCGTTCCACGTCATACTGCGTTTACCACTTCCGACTTTGTAAAAACCGACGAGCAGCTCGGTTTTCTTCTCGTGATTATTCTCGAGCCATTTGCGAAATTCTTTTTGCGATGTGAAAAATTTCGGTAGCGTCATCGTCTTTGGATTATAAACAAAAAAGCGTCCGGACTTATGACAGCCCGGACGCTTGCTGATTAACTCGGCAAACAAGACTCGTTACCGCGAGATTTGCAATATGGAGTTCAGAATTCCGCCTAAAATATTTAGACCTGAATTTGAACGTGTTCCATAGCGGTACTGGTTATTAAAGCCGTCTTCATAGCCCCGCTGGAAACCCTGCTGGAAATAGTACTGATACTGATTCTGGTCGACATAGCTCTCGTACCTGTAATT
The DNA here is from genome assembly GCA_046714595.1 of Pyrinomonadaceae bacterium. Taxonomy (GTDB): domain Bacteria; phylum Acidobacteriota; class Blastocatellia; order Pyrinomonadales; family Pyrinomonadaceae; genus OLB17. The sequence continues at coordinate 1,390 of JBKKAS010000359.1, forward strand.
ACCACTTCTATAGACCGAGTTTCCGTAGTAGCTGCTGTCGCGGCCATACCGCGAATCTGCCTGTCCTTGCTGGAAACCCTGCTGGTAACCGCGATTCACTGCTTGACGCAACAACTCGGCGCCGCGTGAATCAGTCTGATAGTACTGGCCGTTTCGGTTGACGCGGTAATATCCGCTCCGTCCGTTATTGTACCGTCCGTAAGAATTGTACGACCTGTTGCCGTATCGATCGTACGACCCGTTGCCGTACCGATTGTTCATACGCGCTGCCTGCTGATACTCAAGGTACTCTTGCTGAGCATGCCGCTGCGCCTTTTGCCAATCGCGATAGTCGGATCGGCTGCGCGACCGCAGGTAGTCCTGATATTCTTCCTGCGCTCGTCGCTGCGCCTGCTGCCATTCGCGATACTCCTCGTTATAATTCTGAGCGCTAACTCCGATCGCACCCAGAAGTAAAAACGAACCTAATAGCGATCCCATAGCTGCATTTTTTAGACTGAATAATTTCATAACATTCTCCCCTTGTTTTTCGGCTCGCCGATAAAGCCTGGGAAGAGTCGGGCCCAGCCTGTTTTTTATGTCGGTGATTGAAATTAATTCATAATCACCACGCCCCCTACAAAGGCAATGGTTATGCCATATAGCTAATTGTTAAAATAATTAACTTTGAGATTAATACACAGCCGATCTTTGTCGAAATTTTTTGCGTACGATGAAGAAGAGACCATTGAAAAAGATTTCCGTGCCGATTTCCTTATACTACGAGCTTGTGTAAAATAGATCATTGCTTTTTCGATTGAGATCTTGCATGTCCGCCTTCAAAGAAAAGCTCCGCCGATTCGAATACACCGAGCTGCTTGGCTGGTCTTACTCGCGCTATAACACGTTCGGCGAGTTTTAGAGAAAATACTTCTACGAGTACTATCGAAAGTTTGACCTTGCGATCCGTCCGAAGATCGAGTTTTTAAGG
>JBKKAS010000360.1:0-3404 GCA_046714595.1 Pyrinomonadaceae bacterium
ACGGCGACAGAAGCGCTTCGGATAGGACTGGTGGATGAAGTTACCGAAGACGTTTTAGGCCGAGCTCTCGGTAAGCACTACCAGGGTGAGCTCGACGGCTAGGCCCCGGGGACCAGGGACCAGGGACGCGGACTACGGCTGCTTTACTTCAGACGCCTTGACGTCGACATCCGGCTGGGTGAACTTGTCGTACTCGAATATAACCTGTACGTCCTTCACGCTGGTGCGTTTCTTCTTGTCGATATCGAACTGCAGATGCGATATACGCCGCGGGGTTCGGATGCCGAATGAGCTCTTTTGAAACTCAAACGAGTTTTCGGAAACAGGAATGGGAGCACCGAATCCTTCGGGCTGGATAGTTAACAGCCGCTGCTCGCGGACGATCTGAAAGGTCCCGGTATCGATCCAGAACTTGCCGGACAGTCGTTCATTGAGGTTCTTCAGTCCGCCAAGATCGAGGTCGTAACTTAGTCCAGGCTTATCCGGGCCGATGGTGGTAGTGGCGGAAATGTTCGGTGAAGCGGCGATCTGCCGATATTCGACAATATAGGTTTCGCTGCCGTCGACCGTTTCTTTCCCGGTCAGTTTGAAGTCAAAATTCGATCGGAGACTTTCCGACAACGCCACCGATTGAAAAAGCGTGAGATTGGAAATGTAGATCTCCTCGTCGAACCTCAGGCTCTCGTCGCGGATCTTCTCAAGCTCTTTTGTCGATGATTCGACCTTGACCAGTTTCTCGAAAAAATCCTGTGCTCGTTTCTCGGTGTCGCCGACCACTTTCCCGTCGACGGAAGAGACGTACCGATATTCGGTGATCTTCTCGGGATCTTTGGAAAGCTGATAGACGATAAACGTCGACCGGACCACTTTACGCTTTTTTACGTCGCCGTCGCGGCCGTAGATCTCAAACGTCTTCGTTTCTTCGGAAAGTAAATTTTTAAAGGTCGCGACATAAACGGAGGTCTGCTCAGCCGCGCGACGTACGATCTCGGAAGCCGTGAGAGGCGGGGGAGCCTGTTGTGCAGATAAAGGGAATGCGAGAACCGCAATCACCAGAAAAACGAAACACTTGAGAAAGACTCGGCTCATCATATTTCCCCCCATGACCGGTACTTGATTTACAATCTAAACATAATTGTAATAGAACGCGATAGTCTCGGACGGTAAATTATGAAGATATCTTTGCTGCAGCTTGCACACGCACGTTCGGGCGACAAGGGCGACACCGCGAATGTGGGAATCATCGCTCTTAAAGAGGAGTATTATCCGGTACTTGTTCGTGAGGTGACAGAGAAACGGGTCAAGGAACATTTTGGCGAGATCGTAAAGGGCAGCGTCGAACGGTTCGAATTACCGAACCTTCATGCGTTGAATTTCCTTTTGCACGAATCACTTGGCGGTGGCGGAACTCTGAGCTTGATGACCGATGCACAGGGTAAGACCTTTTCCACGGCTCTCCTTCGAATGAGTATCGACGTTCCCGAAGCGGAGGCTGAAACGCTAGGATTGAATTAGTGTGTTTCGTGTGTTTCGTGGTTTGAGGCTTTTCCCATAAAAAGAAAAACCACTAAACACACGAACGACACGAAGCGCAAGCCGACCGTATTGCTTAAATTGGCCCGCGGTTATCATATGGAATACAATACCTCTGCTTTCATTCCAATCTCTTAATACCGTAAAAAGGAGTATTCATGCTCAGATCGTTTACACGATTGTTCGCTCTCCTGCTCATCGCCGCTACCGGGTTCGGGCAGACCGGCTCGCCGGCCATGCTAGGGTTCTCAGCAGTAAACGCCCAGGCGCAGACCGCGCTCGAATCTCGCTTTGACGCAAATCTGAAGGCCGATAATCTGCGCGACTGGATGAAACGCCTCTCGGCGCGGCCGCACCACCTTGGCTCGCCATATAACAAGGAGAACGCGGATTTCATCGCGGCACAATTCAGATCGTGGGGCTATGAGACAAAGCTCGAAGAGTTTCAGGTTCTATTTCCGACCCCGAAAACGCGCATCGTCGAGATGACGGCTCCCGAAAAATTCAAGCTCAAATTACAGGAGCCGGAGTTAAAGGAAGATGCGACGTCGGGTCAAACCACGGAACAGCTTCCGTCCTACAATGCATACTCGATCGACGGCGATGTAACGGCTCCGCTGGTTTATGTGAACTATGGAGTGCCAGCGGATTACGAAGAACTCGATCGCCGCGGCATCGACGTAAAGGGTAAGATCGTGATCGCCCGTTATGGTGGATCGTGGCGCGGTATCAAACCGAAGGTCGCGGCCGAACACGGCGCGGTCGGATGCATCATCTACTCCGATCCTCGAAACGATGGCTACTACCAGGGCGATGTGTATCCGAAAGGCGCCTGGAAAGGCGAGCACGGCGTCCAACGCGGCTCGGTAATGGATATGCCGCTCTATCCGGGTGATCCGCTAACAAAGGGGATCGGAGCTACCAAGGGCGCACCGCGCATCGACATCAAAAACGCCGAGACGCTGACGAAAATTCCGGTACTGCCCATCTCATACTCGGATGCGCTGCGGCTTTTGAAAAATCTCGATGGCGCGGTCGTCCCCGATGCGTGGCGCGGTGCCCTACCGGTGACGTATCACTTCGGCGGGAAAACTCCGACCGTTCGTATGCGGCTGGAATTCAATTGGGACATAAAACCGATCTACAACGTGATCGCGAAAATGCCCGGCAGCGAGCGTCCGAACCAGTGGATCATCCGCGGCAATCATCGCGATGCCTGGGTCAATGGAGCGGACGATCCGTTGAGTGGACTCGTCGCGATGATGGAAGAGGCCCGCAGCATCAGCGAGGTTGCGAAGACGGGTTGGAAGCCCAAGCGGACGATCGTCTACGCTGCGTGGGATGCAGAGGAACAGGGACTGCTCGGCTCGACCGAGTGGGTGGAGGAACACGCCGTCGAACTGCGGGAAAAAGCTGCGGTTTACATCAACACCGATTCCAACGGCCGCGGGTTTCTCGGTATCGGCGGGTCGCACACTCTCGAAAAATTCATTAACGAAGTTGGAAAGTCAGTGCCTGACCCACAGACGAAGCTAACGGTTTGGGAGCGAACTCGCGCAAACCAGATCATTAACGGTTCGGCGGATGCTCGCCGCGAAGCCATGGATCGTGCTGATCTCCGCATTTCGCCCCTCGGCTCGGGCTCGGACTTTACGCCGTTCCTGCAGCATCTCGGGATCGCATCGCTAAACATCGGGTTCGGTGGCGAGGACGGCGGCGGGTCGTACCATTCGATCTACGATTCATTCGACCATTACACAAAGTACGGTGATCCCGGATTTGCGTACGGTATCGCGCTCGCAAAAGTTTGCGGCCACAGCGTCCTGCGGCTCGCAAACGCTGAAACGCTGCCCTTCGAATTTGAAAATTTT
>JBKKAS010000361.1:0-10256 GCA_046714595.1 Pyrinomonadaceae bacterium
GCCGACGGGAGCAAGTTCACTCTCGACGTCCCCGCGAATGCTCTCGAGACAGATACAACGATCACCATGACCGCAGTGAAAAGTATCGACGGAGCGCCGCTAGATAAAAATACTCCGACCGCGGTACAGCTCGAGCCTTCCGGCTTATTTTTCAAAGAGCTCGTGACGCTGACGATAGTGCCGAGAAAAGAAATTCCCATCGGCGAGCAGATCATCTTCAGTTACGAAGATGACGGTAAGGATTACCACCTCGCCGTGGTCGACCATAAGAGCAAAGAGATCAAGATCAAGTTAATGCAGTTCAGCGGCGCCGGTGTGGGTAGTGGATCTGATAGAGCGTGGGCGGCCAATTTGGTGATCGAGGCTCGTGCGGCAGAATCGCGGATCTTTCAAAAGCTTGGAGAATATTTGCAGGATGAGCGCCGGAAAATGTTACTGGGCGACGACGATTCAGTTGACGGCCACTCACTCGCTGAACGGATGAAGTCCGCGTTGGATCAGTTCGAAGACCAGGTTGTCCTCAAGGAGATCGTCGCAGCCGAACTAGACTGCAAACATGCCGAGAAAGCTGCCCAGGACCTGCTCAGCCTGGAGCGCCAGCGACAACTGGCTGGTTTGCCGGGCACGCCGAACTTGTTGGAGAAGCTCAACAAGCTATCTAAGATCGCTAAAGATTGTGCGAAAGCATTTCTCGTCTCCGGCACGAGCAATAATGTTTCGTTCACCGGCGAGATCTGCAGCCTCGATAAACCATTCGTACTCAATGGAACGTTTGGAAATGGTTCTGAGACGCAATCATTCACGCCCTCAAATACGACCGGCGGCACCGTGGAAGAGTCGGGTAACTCAGGCGGATGTACGCAAACGGGTGTAGGAAGCTATCAGGTCATGCTCAACGAGCAAGGATCAGGAGAGCTACAATGGACCCAAACCATCACCGCATCCTGCCCGCCATACTCTTCGACGAAAACCTATACCTTTAAGTTACCTCTTAAACCCGCTCCAGATCTTTCATGTCCATGATGTCAGCCGATGAAAGCGGAGTGAACGTCAGTGAAAACGTAAATAATATGTCAAAGATCAATTTAGTAATCATTTGCCTGATCTTTCTGGCGGTGTCGATTTCGTGCAAATCGTTTATGCCATCTAAAGGGACGGAAACGACCAAAGGTCCCACTGTCGATTTCGCCGCGCCCGGCAAACCTCTCAACGTAAAAGTGCAGCTCGATAAAAATCGAACGTCGAGCGGCAAGATATCGCCCGGAGGCGGCAGCGTATCGTTGACATCCGCCGACGGCAGCAAGTTCACGCTCGATGTTCCGCCGAATGCACTCGACACAGAGACGACGATAACGATGACCGCGGTGAAAACCTTGGACGGAGCGCCGCTCGATAAAAATACTCCGACGGCCGTCCAGCTCGAACCGTCCGGTTTGTTCTTTAAGGAAATGGTGACGCTGACGATCGTCCCGGCGAAAGAGATCCCGGTAAAAGAGCAGATCATCTTTGGCTACGAAGGCGAAGGTAAGGATTATCACCTTGCGCTGGTCGATCCGAAAAGCAAGGAGATCAAGATCAAGTTGATGCAATTTAGCGGAGCCGGCGTCGGCAGCGGCGCGGATTCGGTATGGGCCGCAAACCTATTGATCCAGGCCGACAACGCTGCGACACGGCTTTCGCAAAAAATGGGCGAATTGCTGCAAGACCAGCGTCGAAAGGCAATACTTGGCGAGGAAGATCAGTCCGAGGGTGACCTCCCTGAATGGGTTGTACAACTTATGAGCCTGCTTGATCAATATGAGGATCAGGTTCTCGCAAAAGAGATCGTTGCGGCGGAATTAGACTGCCAGCACGCGCCGCGAGCTATTCGGACGCTGTTAAGTCTCGAAAGAACGAGGCAACTGCTCGGGATCGTTAGTAAGACATCAAAATTCAACGAGAATTTTGAAAAGCTGCTCAAGATCCTGCAAAACTGCGCGGCTCCTTACCAGATCGTCGGCGGGCTTGACGATTGGCAAACCAACACGAAGGTCTGCGACATTATGAAACCGTTTACGCTGACAGGTGGCGGGTTCACGATGCAAGTTTCCGGTGGGCTATCGGGCACATACACATACACCGGACCCTTCAACGCCCATGGTGGGGAAAGCTACACCATTTCGCTCCCGGACGGCATCGGCAAGCCGGGCACGATGACCGGAGGAGGAGTCGGTTGTGCCGGAGGAAAATGCAAGGGCGGCACGGAGCATTACACGCTCACACCGATCGAGCCCTGTGGCTAGTAGCGGTACAATCCAGCTTTGATCTCCTGGTCGCGTAACGACATATGCGTTTAGACGTGGGCGGAGCCCACGGTAAACGGCATATTAGATTCGCGTCGCGTCAGCGACGCGTGAACCAAGGCCGAAGAAATTCAATTGCCGCTGACGCGGCACGGCGCGGCCTTCGCCGAGTACCGTGGGCTAAGGCCCTCGGCTAAATGCGTACTATCGCTACGCGATGTCACTAGATTCTGAAAAGTCGCCGCGTAAATACATTCGCAAATTTGTCGTTTGGATCGTGCTGTGTCATCAACTGGAGAAAAGTGTCGAAGTGCGCACCATGAATGTTGTGCATATCCGACTTTGAAAGCGTCGCACAAAATTTCCCCATGTGAGGTCTCGCACCGATGTTCTTGACCTCAACCTCCGCCGCAGCGTAATACGACTCGAACCCGCTCGAATCGTTGCAGATAAGATCGATCCAGGTCGATCGCCGATCGCGTCCGGCACCGATCAGAGTACGGTCGTGGCCGGCTGGTGTGAATCGAACCTCGAGCAAGGTGTACGGCAAGTCGCGCGTGTACATGTTTTCGAAAAGTTGTAGGAAACGGTCGCACTCGGTCCACGTGTCGGCGTACGGGACGGTGAATTCCAGCTCCTGATGCAGGTGATAGATCGTTCGGTTGAACGCCTTGTTACTCTCAAGCACGAGGTCGGTTCCCTGCTTCAAACCGTAGGCCCAATTGGACCACGTATCGAGCCGGCCGGTATACGCCATCAAATTCCCAAACCACGCTGACGTCAGAGCGTCAACCGATATTGCGAGCCACTCGCGGAGAGGGCCGAGTGCAGATTTTGGCGCTGTCGTCCGGTTCCACAAGCTGACCTGACATTTGTTCGAGAACGGGAACAGGTAAAGGCTGAGGTGATCGTTGTCCTGGATCATCTGATCGAGATTCGCACGTACGTGCGCGAGATCGACGATCTCGAATTTCTGCTCGACGTTGAAACGGTCGACGGCCTGGACCGTAACCTCGGAAATGATCCCGACCGCACCGATGCCGCCGATCGCCGCTTTGAAAAGATCGTCGGTTGGCCCGACCTGGTACACGTTGCCGAGTCCGTCAATGATTTTCAGCCCGACGACCATATCGCTCACCCAGCCCCAGTTGTTGCCAGTACCGTGAACGTCGGTTGAAAGGATCCCGCCAATACTCTGTGCGTCATGCGACGGCAACGCTTCGAAAGCCAAGCCGTCGTCGAGCAAAGTTTTTACAACGTCGCGAATTCGCGTGCCGCCTTTAAAGCACGCCTGCTTCGTCGCAAGATCTTTCCATACGACACCGGCGTATTCATCGAGTGAGACAAGCGTGTTGTCTGAGACGACTCCGTCATTGAACGAATGACCCGAACCGAAAAATCGGATGCCTGACGAATTCTGAACGAGATCGATTATTTCCTGTTCTGTCTTCGGGCGAACGAAGTGCGCGGGGTCGTAGACAAAATTGCGGGCCCAGTTTCTGAATTTTCCGCCAACGACGCGGCCTTCCAGAAATAGAACTTGGCCCAATGTCACGCCGTTGACGAGTATGTTCAGCGTTGTAGTCAGCCCGCAATATAGATAGCTTAGAAATTTCATCGTCTCTCACCTCAGGACAATCGGCTTGCCTTCGATCAATTCGGGTGCGGTTCCGTCCAACGGCGTGTAGTAGCCGTTCTCCGGTTTCCAATTACGCGGAACGGTCTCGATCTTTATCGGATAGATCGTCAGTTGACCGTCTGCGTCAATATGCAGCCGTAGAAAATTTTTGTAATCCTCGATCTTCATCGCGGAAAATGCTTCGTTAGAATGTCGCCCAAGGAATCGAAGAGAAATAAAAAGGTAAAGTCCCATGATGACTGAGCCGATCACATAGCCCCCGACCCCGCTTACAAGAAGAACACTTCCGAACCAAATAATGTTGTACCAGGTCGAGTGGATTGGAGGGACAGGCACATCCCATCTCTGACTGAGCCACAAGCTCAGCAGGTAACCGAACCAACCCAGCGCAAAGGCGGCAATGAGGTGGGCCGTCCCGTGGAGAAAGCCCGCCACGCGTTTGAACCGCTTACTGTTCGAATCGGTGAAGAAGATAAGCCCGAGCATGAGCAGCACGACGACAAGAATTACGAGCGGCTCCTGGATCGCTCGATCGACCGTACCTTTTAAGGCCTTGTACCAAAAAGCGTCGTCACGCCATTCTAGTTTTCCGCCGCCGGCGATCGACCCGCGAACTAGGAGGGCGAGGACGAAATAGATCGCGGCCGTAAAGATCCCGAATGTCAGGTTGCGTCGGACGAATCCGAAGTTCTTCCAGTCTTTCCGTTTCGACACCGCGTAGGACGGATACTCCCCGACAAGCCCGAAGCCTTTGAAATTCCCGGCGGCGTCAGATTTTTCTTTTGCCTTCTTGAAATCGAAATCGTGAGTTGGATGGAGAAACGCGCCACCGCCACCAGCGGTGATCTTCTGAGTCCCGTGTCCGTCCTCGAACCGGCGGTAGTGATGCAGGTCGCCTGCTATGAAGGCCTTTACCTCCACGCCCTGTGCCGCAAACAAACGATCCAGCTTTTCGATGCTCCGTTCTTTTTCATCATACTTGTCGGTCACGCCTTGGTATTTTATAAACTTCGTCCAGTAAGGTTCGGGAACACATAAAATCACCTTGTCTCCGGTCTGCATCTTACCCTCGATGATCGATTCAAAATAATGTAATTGACTGATGTCGATGTTATGAGAGAGCTGCATATCGACTGCGAGCAGCCACCAGTTGTGAGGCAGCTTTAGCGTGAAGTAGCTTCTTCGCTGCCGCGTGTGCCAACCCTTACCGGTTTCTTTATCGGCGGCGAACCTTCTGTCGTTGAACATGTGCGAGCAGAACAACTGGCGGAATGAGACGAGGCTATCGTACCAGTCGTGATTTCCAGGAAGCGCGAAGATGTGCGGATGCTCGGCCAGCTCGGAACCGGTCGGCGACGAACCCGTCGAGATGCCGGCTTTGAAAGCCATCCTGTACGGCGTTTCAAGTCGAGCCTCGTACGCTTTTGTGTTGGCGGTCGGATAGACAGCATCGCCACCAAGAAAAAGAATTTCTCCCCGCGGCAGAGGCTCTGGAATTCCCGGGAGGTTCAACTCTGGCTGTGCAAGATAGTAAGCAACGGCGTAGGTCGGATTCCAACCGTCGCCGACATCGGCCGCGTAATCGATCCAGATCTCCCGCCGATCGCCCTTTGAGTCGTCGTCGGTAAAATCGTATTTGCTAGGGATCACGTGCTTCGAGTAATCGAAGAAGCGCCCGGGTGTCGGATCGACGGATCCGGAGCGCGGGTCGGCGTACTTGCCAACGGTGGTCGAGATTACGGTACGCTTAGCGGTATCGATCAACTGCCGCGGGTCGTACCAGTTCGTCATCTTTGCTTTTTTAAATTTAGCCATATTGTCGGAGTCGGCCTCTACCCGCAAACCAAACGGTCGGCGGAAAGTCTGCGCAAAAAGAAAATTTAATGGAATGTTCGCCACCGGCCGGTGACAAGGTTCTTGCGATTTGGGAGATGATCGCCATAGCAGATAATTGTAATGACTGTGCTCAGGTGTGCTGCACGCGTCAGTTTCCAATATCCAAACAATTCAAATAGATATCCTGATCCCCGGGCTCGAACTACTGCTTGATACGTCTTTTTAGGTGGACTGAAACTATCACGGGCTGACGGCAGAAGTCAATAAGTTTTCCGCCGGGATCGCGCGCACTTTCCGGGATTGAAAGTGGGTCGTGGTCGATCGTTACTCTGTGTCGCGTACACGTCGAACGCGATAGAAACTGACATCGTAAAAACCATTGATTGCGTATCTTGGTGATGCTAGTATTGTGGCCTCGTATCAATCAGCATTTCCTGACTGTTGAGTAACCGACCAGACACCGAGGATCCGTTGTCACGCAGGACCTCGACCGCTGTTTCCGTTATTCAACACCGTTACTAAACCCAACCGCTAAAGGAGAACCCACAATGCCCTACTACTACAACCTTGGCAAAACGACCACGACATTTACGGCAGAGCATTCCAAGCGAACGGCGGAAGGCCTTTTGAGATTGAAGGACCTTTTCAAAGCCGAGAACGTACCTGATCGTCGCCGGGCGAGCCGGCTGCTGCTCGCGACGTGGAACATTCGCGAATTCGAATCGGGCAAGTACGGCCCGCGACAGAGGGAGGCGCTTTATTACATCGCGGAGATAATCGATCACTTCGATATCGTCGCGGTCCAGGAAGTTCGCGACGATCTGACCTCGCTTGAAGAAGTGATAAAGATCCTGGGTTTCACCTGGGATTATTTGATCACGGACGTCACCGAAGGTAAGCAGGGCAATCTTGAACGCATGGCGTTCATCTACGACAAAAGAAAGGTAACCTTCGGGGGGCTTGCCGGAGAGATCGTAGTTCCGCCGATCAGCAAGACCGAACCGGCTCCGCAGTTTGCCCGCACGCCTTTTATGGTCGGCTTTCGAACCGGCTGGTTCAAATTCACTATCTGCACAACTCACGCGTACTACGGCAAAAGCATCCCAGACGATCCGCAGCGCGTGAAAGAGATCAAGCAGCTCGCCACGCACCTGGCAAAACACGTAACCAGCGACAATGCATGGGCGAAGAATATGATCCTTCTTGGCGACTTCAATATTTTTAAGGAGGAAAGCGCTGCATACAAGGCGCTGACCGAGCCCGGATTTCAGATGCACAAGAATCTTATCGGTGTCGGATCGAACGTAAAACAGGACAAGCTTTTCGACCAGATCGCATTCATTGCGCCCGATCTAAAAGACAAGCTCGAGGATTGCAATGCTGGTGTATTCAACTTTTACAAAGCCGTGTATCGAGCTGAGGACGAAACGGTGTTCGGGCCCGAAGTTCCAAAGACCGCCGCTGGAAAACCAGGTCGGTATAACGACTGGCGAACTTATCAGATGTCGGACCATCTCCCGATGTGGATAGAGCTGAGAGTCGATTTCAGTCCTGAATATCTTAAGAGGATCGCTGAGGGAAAGAAGGCGATAATTCCCGTATCGGTTCCTATAAATCCTTAGTAGCCGTCCGCGTCCGCCGGATCCAATTTCGGTCCGGCGGATCCCGATTCTACGATTTTGCTTTTGCCCGGCCCTGGATCATAACAGGTGCCTCCGGTGAACAGCAGAACGCGGCCAGCCGCCGACGGTCTTCTTTCATCGCCGCGTCGTTGTCGAGCATCTTCATCGTTGCGTCGAATAATTCGACGGCGTTTTTCTCGGTAGGTCGCTGCAGACTGTAATGCATCCATTTGCCGTCGCGTCGTACGGACACTAGCGACGCGCGCTTTAGATATGCCAGATGCCGGGAGATCTTTGGGTTGTTCGTTTCCAGGGTGCCTGCAAAAAAGCAGACGCATACTTCTCCGTCGCGAAGTAGATTCAATAAACGCAGTCTTGTTTTGTCGGCCAGGGCCGAAAAGAACAGTTCCGAATCAAAAGACGATTCCCTTCCCATAAAAAATATTCTACCACATTACAATTACGTCTTGACATAATTGTTTTTCCATACTATCGTTGAGATACAATTACGTACAACCGTAATTGTTATACCAGAAGGAGACGTGAATATCCATGAACATTACGACCAGCACAGGCATTAATACATTGAAGGCGCATCTCGCGATCAACGTTCGCGATGTGGAACAAAGCATCGCATTTTACAAAAAGATGTTCGGTATCGAGCCGAGCAAGGTCCGCACGGGTTACGCGAAATTCGACGTTGCGAACCCCCCGCTTAATTTCACGTTGAATCAGGTTCCCTTCGATGGAAGCGGAGCTCTTTCGCATCTCGGAATTCAGGTCGCGGGCACGGATGACGTTCTTGCAATGCGGACCGCATGGGAAGAGAAAGGATTGCTGCCGCGCGAGGAAATGCAGACGACGTGCTGCTACGCTTTGCAGGACAAGGCGTGGGTCCACGACCCTGACGGGAACGAGTGGGAAGTTTTTGTTGTCCTCGAGGACAACTTGTCCGAGGAAATTCAAGGCGCGGCTGACAAGACTTGTTGCACACCTACGTTCGTCGACGTCGACGGCAAGAAACAGGAAGTCGCGACTGCGTGTTGCTGAGCGAGAGATGAGCAATTGGATTAGCCGAGAAAATGTTTAGCAGGTCAAACGCAGCCTGCCCGCTTCGGAGCGATTGTAGTAATTCGTCAAATCGGAAATATTTCGACTCGCTTTTCGACAAGGTCTGGGAAGTCTTTGTGATCAAGCGCGACAACGCGAATGAAAAGTTCGATTGGTTCACACTATGCTGCGAAGCGGTGAACGCGACATGTCGGAGTCAATGAACTTTCCCGTAATGCCGAGTCAGCCGGCGTTGTGTTTACTTCGACCGGCCACAATGTCCAGTCACCACGAAAAAGGCCCCGGCGAAAACCGGGGCCTCGTGTAATGCGATAGATCGATCTACCACTTCTGACCTTGATAGCCACCACCACTGTCGCCGTAACCGCCACGGCTTCCGCCGCCGCCACCGCCGTAGCCACCACCACCACCGCCGCTGCGATTGGTCTGCGGTTTGGCTTCATTTACCTTTAGCTCGCGTCCGTTGATCTCTTTGCCGTTGAGCTGCGTTATCGCGTCTTTGCCTTCGGCTTCGGATGACATTTCGACAAACCCGAATCCGCGCGAGCGGCCGGTTTCACGGTCTTCGATTATATTGGCCGATTCGACCTTGCCGACATTCCCGAAAAGTTCCGTCAGCTCCTGATTCGATGTGTTGAAGGATAGGTTTCCTACGTAGAGTTTCATTTAAATATTATTTTCCTTTCCCGCGTCTGCCGGGATCTGCAAAGAAGTGTCGAGTGCTGGCTGATTATTCTCGGAGAAAGGCCGGATCTCGGATACTCAAAAAAATGCTGAGAGCTACTTCTGTTTTGTGCTAGGGCCCGCTCTCAAACTTATCCAAAAACCGTTAAAGACAAAGCGCGTTCATATCTAAACGCAAAGAGAAGGAATGAGCCCTTACACTGACATCTTCGCCCGGAAATTGCAAGCCGGTCAAAATCCGCCTTCTCAATATGTATGCCGGCATACCTATTGCCTCACAAGAACTATTGGTAATCACAATGCAATTTATTGATACATGCCGGTCGCATCCGCAGATGAGGTTGAAATGACCAAGAAAGTACTGATTGTCGAGGACCAAACCGACCTGCGGAAGATGATGAAGATCCTGCTTGAGATACACGGCTTTGATGTGATCGAAGCCGCGGATGGCTACGAAGCCGTGGAAAAAGCAGTGGATGAGTATCCGGACCTGATCTTGATGGACATAAGCATGCCCGTAATGGATGGCTTGGATTCGACCCGAACCATCCGTCTTCATAAGGAGCTTAACGACGTCCCGATAGTCGCCGTCACCGCCTACGGAGATTTCTACGACGTTCGGGCACTCGACGCCGGCTGTACCGATGTGCTGCACAAGCCGCTTGATTTTTCTCTGCTCAAGCCGATGGTCGAACGCTACACACAATAATTTTTTGAGTTTCCCGTACTCCTCTTTACCCCGCCGCCGACGGCGGGGATTCTCGTTCTGTTGACATCCGAACAGACTTCGCGCTAAATTTTCCGCATTCGAAGGTAAAGAATTAAGTTAGAGCAAGCGGGCTTGTTGAAAAATCGCGGTCGTGGTGATGTGTTTGGAGTTTTGCACTGGACCCGCCGTGTTCCCAAGATTTCTCCTACGGCGACAAGCGAGCAGTTTCCATCTTCCGCGTCACTACTAACTCTTAGGCCATTCCCAAAACTCCACGAACCATACGATTCGGGACTTAAAACATTCTTGACCAAGATCAGGAATCGCTCTTCCGTAAAACGGTTGCGGAACTGTCTAAGCCAACGGGCAGGCGCCGGAGGTTGGTCGCTGGGAGCCACCAGCCAACGGCGTGA
>JBKKAS010000362.1:0-2590 GCA_046714595.1 Pyrinomonadaceae bacterium
TCTCGGGCAAGGATTCGACTCTCCGCGACGCGCTCGTGAATAGCAAGAACACGATATCGGTAGATCTTGGAATGCAGGTGAACATCGGCATGGTGATGAATCTTGCGCACCGGGCCGGGATGCCAAAGGTCGATCGCGCGTATCCCTCGATGGCCCTCGGAACGGCCGAGGCGTCGCCGCTCCAGGTCGCCGCGGCGTACACGATATTCGCCAACCTCGGTGACCGTGTCGCACCGATGCCCATCACGCAGGTCACGCAGGGCGACGGCACGACGGTCGCGATGCCGCAGGTCGATAAGAAGAACGTCATCCGATCCGATGTCGCGTACATCATGGACGACATGCTGAAGGACGTCATCAACCGTGGGACCGCCGCACAGGCGCAAGGCTGGGGATTTAAGAATGTCGCCGGGAAACTTGCGATCGCCGGTAAGACGGGAACCTCACGCGACGGGTGGTTTGCCGGATTTACACCGGACCTCGTCTGCGTCGTCTACGTCGGCTTTGACGATAACGATGACCTCTGCATGAAGGGTTCGGATTCGGCGATGCCGATCTGGGCCGACTTTATGAAAGAGGCGCTTGAGCTTCATCCGGAATGGAATGGAGACTGGGTAATGCCCGGCGGTGTTCGCAAGGCTGAGATCGATATCCGCAATGGAATGTTGATCCGCGAACTCGACGCCGTCGATACGGCCGAGGTGAAAGCAACGCCGACACCATCACCAACGCCGAAGATCGAGGGGCTTGACGCCCCCGAGTGGGCGACCGAACAGCTACCCGAAAACAAAGAGGTCTTCGTGACGAATGTTCCCGCGGAGTTTCGTCGCGTCGAACTGTTTGTCGGCGGCACGCTCCCGACGCGCGCGATGATCGATACCACCGAGCCCGTTTATGACGATGGGAGTGCGCCACAACCCGAAGGCGAGCCGCCTCAATCCCCCGCCGCTACACCGAGTCCGACGCCGGTCTCGGAAACCTGGGAAAAGATGGACGACAGTTCGAACTCATCGCGTCGATCCGGTCCGCGCATCGATCGCGGCACGGTCGTCATGGTCTGTCCGATCACCGGCATGCGCGCCACATCGAACTGCCCCGGCAGCGAGGCTCGCACATTTAAACCTGGAGGTGAGCCGAAAGATTTTTGTACATTCCATCGGTAAGTTTCGAGTTTCGGGTTTCGAGTTTCGAGTTTCGGACGGCGTAGCAGTTTGCGGCGTCCAGCGCCGAAGGCAGAAACGCGACCGTTGAACCGTGTGTCTCCAGTTGTAACCGCAGGCGGAAACACGACCGGTAGGGAGTGTGTTCTGGCGGCATGCTCAAATTAATGCCTCCGGCCAATAGGAAAAGGTGATCGAGTCATGAAACTATCATTGTCTTTGTGTTTGTTGTTGTTTGGTGTTCATATCTCTTCATGCTCGAAAGCCGTTGAGGAGAATAATGCTGCCCCCGCTAATTTAGATACCGTCCCGGCCGCTGAGAACCGGTCCGCGAGAACTGTTTCGAATCAATCCGCCGAAACCGTTGAGAATAAATCGTCGTCAAACCCAAAAGACGTTGTTTTGTTTGATGGGAAGAACTACATAAAGAAGAGTGGATGGAAAGTACCGTCCTACGACGATACGTACGTTAACGATTCCTACCAACTGCACGGCAAGCCTGTGGAAAATATGACCGAAAATGGAAAAAAGGTAAAGACGTATGCGAAACTATTCGGTTATAAAACCCGGCCGAGATATTCGGAAGAATTTAACTTCGAAGGCAATGCCCTAGATTACATGAAGGGAACCCTCGAGCGCCATGGGTTCTTCGAGGTGAAAGCTAACGGAAAAGTTTTTATGTACACCGTTTTTTTCATACGGAAAGTGCTGCCCTCGAGTCTATCAAACAGTGATCACGAGCATTCGAACCAATACCAGATACAAGATAAAGATGGTGACGGAATCTTTGAAACTTTACTCGGCTCCTATGACGAACTTATCGTACCGAACTGGGTTCTGAAATAGTTCTTTAATTACCGCATTCTTACCGGGAAAGTAGGTAATCTTTATGAAACTTGCTTTGTCTGTGTGTTTGCTATTGTTTTGTGTTCATATCTCCGCTTGCGCGAAAGGGATCGACGATAGTGATTCCGGCACATCTTGTCTGAAGCCTGCGCAAAACTGTGCTCAATTGTGATGCCAAAGGAAAAGGTAAGAACCTTCAAACGCAACCTACGCGGATTGTTCCTCCACGGCCTACAATCTTGCCGCTCGAAAGAAACAAAAGGCCGCCTTAGTATAAGACAGCCTCTTTATCTCGACCCTTAAAGACGGGCGGCTTGATTACTTCATCCCCAAGCTCTTCACCAGGAACGAATAAATATCCGCTTGCTCCTGGATGATCTTGGTTGTCGGCTTGCCGGCGCCGTGGCCGGCTTTTGTTTCGATGCGGATCAGCACCGGAGCCGAACCGGCCTGGGCTTCCTGCAAGGCGGCCGCGTACTTGAAGCTGTGAGCAGGGAAGACGCGGTCGTCGTGATCGGAGGTCGTCACAAGCGTCGCCGGATACTTAGTGCCGGGCTTGATGTTGTGAAGCGGCGAGTAAGCAT
>JBKKAS010000363.1:0-13293 GCA_046714595.1 Pyrinomonadaceae bacterium
CATTTGAAGAGCTTGAGTTCATTGACGAGCGCTCGCAGCTCATCGGCAAGATCGGAGCAAAGGCGTTACCCAACAGCCGCGAAGTAAAGCGAGGAAGCGAGACTCTTCGCGACGTTCGGGTCGAGGGCGCCGAGCCCGTCATCGCCGAGATCGAAAAGCTAGATATCGCAGAAGGACGCTATTTCACCGAGACCGAGAACAACAATGCGATGCGTGTTTGTTTCGTTGGTGCGGACATCGCTAAGAAACTCTTCCCCCAGGGCGGAGCTCTCGGCGGTGAGATCTCGATACAGGGAATCCCGTATAGGATCGTCGGGATCCAGGTCGCTAAAGGCACTATCTTTGGCATGCCTCAAGACAGCTTTGTACAGTTTCCGATCAAAACATACGGCAGCAATTTTGGCGGACTTCGCGGCAGCCGCGGACTGTACTTTGTTGTGTCCGCGCGAAACGACCAGGTATTTAAGGATGCCGTCGAGGAAGCCCGAACGCTGATGCGTATGAAACGAAAGCTCGAGTTCGGCGAGAAAGACAATTTTGGGATCCTTACCCCGGACGCGATCAGCGGTTTCAAGGACAGCATCTTCGGCGCGATAGGGACCGTGATCCTAATGGTGCCGACCATCGCGCTCATCGTCGGCGCTATCGTCATTATGAACATAATGCTCGTTGCGGTCAGCGAGCGGACGAAAGAGATCGGGATTCGGAAGAGTCTTGGCGCACGACAGTCCGACATACTTCGCCAATTCCTTTTCGAATCCGCCACGCTCGCGGCCATCGGAGGCGTCGTCGGCGTTGTGCTGGCGTACTTGATCGGGATCGTCGTTTCTCAATTCGTCATCGAGACGCGTATGTCGATCATAGCCGGTCTTTTGGCGGTCATCGTTTCCGGCGGTGTCGGGATCCTGGCTGGCCTTTTCCCGGCGTGGAAAGCCGTTCAACTCGATCCGATCGAAGCTATGAGGGCGGAGTAGGCGAATGAGATTTCTAACCAGCCGTTTCTTTGAGAACTTCAAGATGGCGATCGATACGCTGCGCACAAATAAGCTGCGCTCGTTTCTTACGATTATCGGCGTTGTGATCGGAGTTATAACGGTGATGCTAATCTCATCGGTGATCAGCGGCATCGACACCGCGTTCAAAAAGCAGATCGAGTCTTTCGGCACACGCTCGATCTTTCTGTACAAGTTCGATATCGGCATCCGCACGTCGGCTCCAACCCGCGAGGAACGCATGCGAAAGCCGCTGACAATAGACGATGCGGAGGCGATCAAATCGATCGCATCCGTCGAAACGGCGGTTCCTTTCCTCGATGTCTCAAACAATTTTTTCGGACAGAAGATCCTCGTCACCGGAAAGAACGGTAAGACGTCGTCGGCCGTTCGAATGAGCGGCACTCTTGCAGATCTCGAAAAGGCGAAGACAGAGATACTCGTCGAAGGCCGATGGTTCACACCGGCCGAAAGCGATTTCAAAAAGGATGTCTGCCTCATCGGTGACACGGTGAAGGAAAGCTACTTTCCGTACGAATCGCCGATCGGCCAGACGATCGAGATCGGTGGACGCGAATTCACCGTCGTCGGTGTGCTTCAAAAACGCGAACAGCTTTTTGGCGGAGGTGGCGGAAACAATGATCAAAGCAACATCATCTATATGCCGATCGCCGCGGCGCTGCGCCTAAAGCCATTCGCCGAGGAGATCTTTATCCTCGTGGTAGCGCACGAAGGGATGCTCGATAAAGCGAAGGACGACGTCGCCGACATGCTTCGGATACGCCGTGACGTAAAATTCGGCGAGAAGAACAATTTCGCCATGGAAACCGCCGCAAGCATCCTCGACCAGTTTCGCGCCATCTCGGCTGCGACGTTCATCGCGATGTTCGTGATATCGTCGGTCGGCCTGATGATCGGCGGGATCGGTGTGATGAACATCATGCTCGTATCGGTGACCGAGCGAACGCGCGAGATCGGTATCCGAAAGGCGATCGGAGCCAAGCGAAGCGATATTCTTATGCAGTTCCTCGTGGAGGCCGCTACTCTCACCGGATTTGGCGGATTGTTGGGATTGCTGATCGGCTGGGCTCTAACCTTCATCGTCGCGCTCTTTTTCCCCTCTTACGTTCCGTGGTGGGCTCCGATAATGGGATTCGGCGCGAGCGTCGGCATCGGAGTTATATTCGGTCTTTGGCCGGCGTGGAAGGCTGCGAGATTGGATCCTATCGAAGCGTTGCGGTATGAATAGGAGAGCCGCCACAAAATCTGGCGGCTCTCGATCCAACTTTAAAGTCCGGCCCTAACTCATAAATCCGGAGAACAGATAGGAACTCACCACTCCAACCACGAGTAGAACGGCGAATAAGGCGAGTGAGATGGTCCACGCAGCGGATCCCGATACTTTCTCGCCGGCATTTTTTAGACCGGTCGCCATCAACCAGATCCAATAAAACCAGAGCAGGCTGATGTGCGCCGCAAACGTGTAGAGTGCCGGGCTCGTGGACGGACTGAATAGAAAGCTCAGATTATCCTGTATAAGGTTTCCCTGACCGAGAATCGGGTGAATGTCTACAGGGTCTTTGAGAAATAAAATGATCGACGACAAAATAGCAGCGATCACCGCGACGGGAAAAGCGGCATAGACGGCTACCGAGAACGCTTGCCAGAAATTCATCTTGCCGCCCATCGCGAGGGCAAACCCCAAAAAGACCAAAGCGTAAAGCGTGTACTTCAAAACGCTTCCGGCAAAGCCGGTCACTGACTGCCCGGCCCTTAAAACAGGATTCTTATTTTGATCGATGGCTTCCTGGCGCCCGGCTTCGACCTGTCGTCGAGCTTCGTCGTTCATGATCGGCATCTCGAGCGTCTTGTCGATCGTGAAATTGGTGACACGCTCGGGCGTTAGCCGGTATAAAAACAAAGACAGGAAAACTGTGGATGCCAACGAGATGATCAGCGCTGCGACGAGCCATCGCGGGTGACGACGCAAGTTTTGAAACGTCTCGGCCGGCGAGATGAAAATATTCATCAACGTTTCCGGTGTCGACATCCGGGGGGCGCCTTCCGGATCGGGCTTGCTTATAAAGCTCAGGCCAATAATGAGCCCGCCCAACAAGATCATCACGACACCTGTCGGCGTCAGACCGGGCACTATCTTCAGAACGCTGAGTATAGCTACAACGAGACCTACTGCGGCAACGATTATCCCGGCAAGACGATTCATCTATATACCTCTCAGATTGGTTGATTATGTAGAGCTTGGAACACCGTAACTTACGCCATTCTACAGCAAAATGTTTCAGCACCTATTCGCAGGACGCCGCGGTGTCATACCCGTCGATCCGAATACATGCCGCGGTGTGGCCGGAGACGATCTCACGCAACTCCGGCACGACCTCGGCACATGCCGGGATCGCGATCGGACAACGTGTGCGAAACCGGCAGCCCGAGGGCGGATTGATCGGCGTCGGCACATCGCCATGGAGTACGATGCGGTCACGTTTGTGTTTCGGATCCGGGACCGGAATGGCAGAGAGAAGCGCCTTCGTGTACGGGTGAAGCGGATTCTTGTACAACTCCGTGGAATCGGCGATCTCGACGATCTTGCCGAGATACATCACGGCAACACGGTTCGAAATATGTTCGACGACGGCGAGTCCATGCGAGATGAAAAGATATGTGAGACCGAACTCCGCCTGAAGATCCTGCAACAGATTGACGACCTGCGCCTGCACCGAGACGTCGAGTGCCGAGACCGGTTCGTCACATACGATCAGTTTCGGGTTTAACGCGAGCGCGCGAGCTATGCCGATCCGCTGCCGCTGGCCGCCGGAAAACTCGTGCGGATAGCGATTCATGTAATTAGGATCGAGGCCGACTTTTCCGAGCAGGTCAGCAACACGCGCTTTCCGCTCGACCTTGCTTGAAACTCCGTGGATCTTTAAAGGCTCGGACACGATCGAGAGAATACTCATCCGCGGATTCAGGCTCGCATACGGGTCCTGAAAAATGATCTGCATCTCTCGCCGCAGCGCACGCATTTCGTCATCGCCGAGCTCAACGATGTTCTTACCTTCGAAAAGAACTTCCCCGCTTGTCGGTTCCTGAAGGCGCAGAAGACATCGGCCGACAGTCGACTTTCCGCAGCCCGATTCCCCGACCAGTCCGAGGGTTTCGCCAGGCAGAATCGCGAACGAGACATCGTCCACCGCCTGCACAACGTCGTCGCTGTTCTCGACGGGGAAATGTTTGACGAGATGACGAACATCAAGCAACGTGGCCGATTCAATTTGTGGAGCCGTTCCTTCCATTCGCATTCTTCGCGTTCCAGTCTTCCTTCAGTATCGCCCACCGCTCGTGGTCGCGCCATCGGCCATTGATTTTTAGATAGCGTCGCGAAAACCCTTCCTTTGCGAATCCATTCCTTTGCAGCACCGCGATCGACGGCTTGTTCGTCGGCTGCACGTTTGCCTCGACGCGATGCAATCGGAGATCGGTAAATGCGAATCGCAACGCCAACTCGACCGCCTCCGTCATGTAACCCCTGCCTGTATAAC
This sequence comes from Pyrinomonadaceae bacterium, assembly GCA_046714595.1. Taxonomy (GTDB): domain Bacteria; phylum Acidobacteriota; class Blastocatellia; order Pyrinomonadales; family Pyrinomonadaceae; genus OLB17. The sequence goes on from JBKKAS010000363.1 coordinate 4,550, forward strand.
CGGCGAATAGCTGGTACCCCAGGTATGCATTCTGAAACAATTTACGAAAGATCTGACTGAGGTTGAGCGTACCGATAATCCCGTTATCGTCTGTTCGGCAGACTAGAAAATGCTCGTTCGAATCAAGACTGGCGTCCCGCAGCATGAGCTCAAAGCGTTCACGCGTATAGTCCGAATTCGCGTAACCCCGAAAATGCCGCCGGCTTGAACCGTAGAGGCTGATCAACGCATCACGGTCTTTAAGTTCCGGAGGTCGCAGATAAACTCTTTTCGATCTCAACTTCATCGCCGGATTCCTCGTCGTACAAGACGCATCGAACCTTAACGTCATTCTCCAAAATGAAAAGTGGTATCTCGCCGTGTGTGCAACGATCCATTCGAAATTCGCAGCGAGGAGCGAAATGACAGCCGGGAGGTAAATTCGTCGGGCTTGGTACGACACCTTCGATCGTTTGCAGGCGAACAGCCTTCTCGATGTGATCTGCCGTCAGCTTTGGGACCGATCTAAGCAGTCCCTGCGTGTACGGATGTTTTGGTTTGTCGAAGATCTCATCCACGCCGGATTCCTCGACGATCTTTCCCGTGTACATCACGCAAACCCGGTCGGCCGTTTCCGCGACGACACCCAGGTCATGCGTGATAAGGAGAATGGAAAGCTTTCGTGTTCGCCGAAGACCGTCAAGCAGTTCGAGGATTTGCGCCTGAATGGTCACATCGAGCGCCGTTGTCGGTTCGTCCGCGATCAGCAGTTCCGGATCGCAGGCGAGCGCCATCGCGATCATCACTCGCTGCCGCATCCCGCCCGAGAGCTGATGTGGATAATCGTTCGCGCGCCGGTCAGGCGACGGTATGGAGACTTCCTCCATCGCGTGGATCGCCGCACCCCATGCCGCCTTCCGGTCCATTTTGCGATGGAGCCTGAGAGCCTCGGCGATCTGCTCACCGACTGTGTAAACCGGATTGAGAGATGTCATCGGATCCTGAAAGATCATCGCGATGTCGTTTCCGCGAATCTCCCGCATACGCTCATTGCTGGCAGTTGTTAACTCTTCACCTTTGAATTTGATCGATCCGCCCACTATCTTTCCCGGCAGGGCAATAAGGCGTAGTACTGATAGAGCAGTAATCGACTTTCCGGAACCCGATTCACCAACCAATCCGAGCAGCTCGCCTTCGTCGAGATGAAAGCTCACATCATCGACCGCCTTTACCAGGCCGGCGCGTGTTGGAAAATGAGTCCGCAGATTCTGAACTTCCAAAAGGTGAGACATTTATTGCGTGTGCGGCGTACGCGGAATACACCGTTTGAAAATAACCTAACAGCAATCCGGGTTTTGGGAAAGTCCCGGCTTGTGGTCGGCCTTCCGCTACCACCCGATCCTTACTAATACTCAATACTTTACGAAAGAGCCAAGCAACTATTTCCGTCGCATTTTCCTCAAATGGATGTTATCATTTTCGAGATTGTTCCAGGGGTCCGCTAGATTTCAGGAGATTCCATAGTGAAAAAGCTTTCATACTTCCTTACCACGTTCGCTGTATCCGTATTCATAGCTTCAAGTGCATTTTCCCAAAGTACGACCGTTGCGAAATCGGGTCTGAAATCCACTCTCGCTGCACCAAAATCCACTAAACCGGTAACTGTCGAAAACATTGAACAGGATGTCGCCGAGGCCCTGTCGGTGATCGAGAGTAATCACGTCGTGGGTAAAACACTGAGTTATAACGACGTCGTAAAAGGATCGATAGACGGCATGCTGCACAGCCTTGATCCGCACTCGAACTATTTCGATGCCAAGGAATTCGAGCAGTTTCGCACCGACCAAAGCTCGCGATACTACGGGATCGGCGCCACCATCGGCGACCTGAGTGACGCGAAGGGCAACGTCATCGCAACTTATATTAAGGCTACTTTCGATAATGCTCCTGCACATCGTGCCGGCTTGCGATACGGCGACAAGATCGTCGAGGTCAACGGAACGTCAATGCTAGGCAAGCCGTTCTCGGAAGTTCGCAACTTTCTGAGGGGCCCTCGCGGAACCCCGGCGAAATTAGTCGTTGAGCGTTCTGCGAGCGGCAAGCGTGAAACGGTAGAGATTGTTCGTGATGCTGTTTCACAGCCGTCGATCTCCGAGGCTTACTTGATCCGTCCGGGCGTCGGATATATCGCCATGACCGGCGGATTTAACCAGACGACGTACGGCGAGTTTACCGACGCGATGAGATCGCTCAAATCGCAAGGCATGAAGCAATTGGTTCTCGACCTTAAGAACAACGGCGGAGGCCTTGTTGGTCAGGCTTATCGTGTCGCAAATACGTTTCTTGAAACCGGGCAAACAGTTTTCACACAGAAAGGCCGTCTGGACGGAACGACTGAGCCTTACAAGGCGGAAAATCCAAATCCGGAGAGGATGCCTGTCGTGGTAATGGTCAACCGAAATTCCGCGTCCGCGTCGGAGATACTCGCGGGTGCTCTGCAAGATCACGATCGTGCCCTGATCGTCGGGGAGAACACCTTTGGCAAAGGTCTCGTACAAAATCCATTCGTCCTGGATTATGGCTCGATGCTGCTGCTGACGATCGCAAAATACGAAACGCCTTCGGGACGTTTGATCCAGCGTGATTACTCGCATGGCAATCTCTACGATTACTACACGAACGGCGGTGTCAAAGCAGAAAACAGCCCGACGCCGGCACTGAAAGGTGCCGAGCGCAAAACCGACACCGGACGTTCGGTGTTCAGTGGCGGAGGAATTACGCCGGATGTCGAGATCAAAGCGGACACGGTTACCGTCGAACGGGCCCGGTATCAGCAAAAATTGGTCAATCCGATCTTTGCATTCGCGCTTGACCTAACGTCAGGGCGGATAAAAGGACACGAACTGAACAAAATCGATGGACCGCTCGTCTTTGAGTACGACATCAAGACGACGGATTATCCGGTCGCCGAAAGTCTTTATCAGGCCTTCAAAAAATTCGCTGTCGACAAGTACAACTATACTACGGTGCAGGTTGACCGTGAGCGTGAGTTCATTGAGAGAATATTGAGGACTGAATTAGTAACCGCTGCTTACGGAACGACGAGCTCTCTGCAGGTTTCGAATGAATACGACAACCAGTTGTTGAAAGCCATCGAGTTGTTACCCCAGGCCCGGCAATTGGCGCTTGAAGCAGCCCGTGCGAAGGCAAGTGCATCGCGAGAGCGGAGTCTGAATAATCGGTAAGCACAGAGTTTAGTTTTAGGCATAGAGGCCGTCTGGAAAGGCGGCCTCTTTTGTGCCCGTGAAACGGACATCGGATAATAGCCCCGCGATTAATCGCGGGGCTCGGGTTTTATGTCAGATAGCCGTTGATTAAGTAATAGACGCCGTACCCGAGGCCGATCAGGATAAGAATCAGAATGACGACTGCGAAGCCGACAAACAATTTAAATCGTCGATAACGCTTTTCACTAGGCGGGGAAAGCTGGTTTTGCGGAAAGTATGGTGGCGGTCTGTTCATATGTTGACTCTAGCAATTTCACCATGCCCCATCAAATCAGCGCGGTAGCGGTCGCTCGAGATTAGCGAGGCCATATGCAAGTACAGCCATCACGGAACCAGCTTCCGCCAGGTGCTTAGGATCGATCTTGTCGAACGTGTCGGCCTCCGTGTGGTGATAATTGAAATAGGTCCGCGTGTCGAACATAGGTGCGAATGACGGAACCCCTCGCTGCGTCAGCGGGCCGATGTCCGCTCCCACACCTCCCGGTTGCAGTTGCGACAAACTAGCACCCTGATCGCGCAGTACATTTGAGATCGGTGTGAAAAAAGCCAATGCTTCGCTCTTGCCAGTGAAAAGAAAGCCGAGCGGATGCGACGCGCCGAGGTCGCTTTCGATCGCGGCAAAATGTTTGCCTAGGTTCGCGCTTTCTTCCTGTGCATAGGTTGTTCCGCCGACCAGCCCGTTCTCCTCGTTCATGTATGCGATGACACGGATCGTCCGTTTGGGCTTGAGCTTTAGTCGTTTGAGGAGATACGGAACCTGCATTGAGACCGCGACGCCGCACGCGTCATCGAGCGCACCGGTTCCCAAATCCCACGAATCCAAATGACCCGAGACGATCACTACTTCGTCGGGTCTTTCGCTTCCCTTCAAGTCGGCGATGACGTTATAGCTGGTCGCGTTCGGCAGCGTTCTTGGCGTAAGCAGTACGCGCGCGCGCACCTTTCCCATTCCCGCAAGATAGGCGATCGTTTCGGCGTCCTCGTACGACACTGCCGCTGCCGGGATAGCCTTGACGTTCGGGTCATATCGCATCCCGCCGGTGTGAACCAGCCGGTTTTGCGAGCCGCCTGCCGAACGGATCAAGACAGCAACGGCTCCGAGCCTCGCGGCAGCTGTCGCTCCTCGGCCACGGAATTGAACGGCCTGGCCGTACGCGTTCCCGCCAAAACCGCTCGCCGCCATTTCAGTATCGAACTTGTTATTGAACAGAACTATCTTTCCCTCAACTTTGTCGCGGCCGAGCGCTTCCAACTCGTCAAATGTACGGACGACCACGATCTCGGCCGTCGTACCTTCGCCGGAAGTCGCGATACTCCCGCCAAGCGCCGTCAGTATTATCTTCTGCGTCGTTCCCGGCGCCATACCCGGAAATTCGATCAGCGCACCTTTTTCTTCGCCGCGGACCCAGTGCGGAACCGACAGCTTTTGCAAACGCACCTCAAGACCCAGCTTCCTCAACTCGTCCGCAACATACTCTACGGCGCGTTCCGCTTGCGTCGAGCCCGAAAGACGCGGGCCTATATTATTCGAGAGATACGCGGTCTGCCGATATGCATAATCGCTCGCGAGCGCGGCTCGCATCACCGACTTCATTTCCTCAACGGTCCGTACCGAGTAGAGCTGCGGTGTGGGCGACGGGGCTTGTCCCAATAGCGCGACTGAGAGGAGAAGAACGCCAAGCACAACTAAAAATAATTTCATAATTTTCATTTTATCGGATACGTTCCTCTGTTCCAAAGTTCTGTGCAATAATGGTTTTGCTCGACAACAAGAATAATTTGTGCAGGTGACTTTATGTATCGAATACTGTCCGTTCTCACGATTCTCGCGTTCGTAACCGTCGGCTCTTTCGCTCAGGGCGGGTTTTCGATGGATAACCTTCTATCGGTAAAACGTGTCGGCGATCCGCAGCTCTCGCCTGACGGCCGCACCGTCGCATTCGCCGTCGGCACCGTCAACAAGGTTGAGAACCGCGTCGTTACGCATATCTATACCGTCCGGATCGACGGCTCAAACATGAAGCAAATAACCACCGGCGACAGATCGCATAGCTCGCCGCGCTGGTCGCCTGACGGAAAGTTAATAGCGTTTACGACTAGCGGCCAGGTCTGGACAATGGAGCCGGACGGTGACGACAGGAAGCAAGTCACGCGAATCTCCACCGGTGCCGGTAATCCGGTGTGGTCGCCCGACGGAAAATGGATCGCGTTTAGCTCGGATGTTTATCCCGAATGCACGAGCGACGATTGCAACAAGGCCGAGGACGCAAGGGTCGAAGGGAGCAAGGTCCAGGCTAAGGTTACGGAGCGTCTGCTTTTCAAACACTGGAACGAATGGCGCGATCGCAAGCGGACGCACGTACTGCTTGTTCAAAGCGGGGGCGGCATCGCGAGAGATCTCACGCCGGGTGATTTCGATGCTCCGCCTTATGGAGCGTCGACCGGTGTCGATTATGCATTTTCGCCCGACTCACGCGAGATCGCATTCATAAAGAACCTGGATAAGATCGAAGCCAGCTCCACGAACAGCGACATTATCGTTGCTTCGCTGTCAGATAAATCACAGAAGAACATCACCGCCTCGAACAAGGGTTATGACGCCGCACCGGTTTACACGTCTGACGGTAAGTATCTTTTGTTTCGCTCGCAGGCGACCGCGAACTTTGAAGCAGACCGATGGCGGATCATGCGCTACAACCGCTCGACCGGTGAGACTGTCGAGTTGACGCGCGGATTTGATCAGCAAGTCGACGAGATGGTCGTCACAGATGACAGTAAGACGATCTATTTCTCCGCCGGTACGCGCGGCCGTTCCCCGATTTATTCTCTTCCCGTTGAACCGGACTTTCGCCAACGCATCGCTACGCACGTAAAGCCGGTACTCGAGGGGCATTTCGCTAATAGCCTCAGTATTTCCGGAGACGGCCGTACTCTGGTTTTCGCATCCAGCACGATCGCGTCGCCCGTCGAGATCATGCGCGTCAACTCAGACGGAACGGGCGTCGCCGCGCTCACAACGATCAACGATGCCGCATTCAGATCGTATGGTCTGCAAAAGTCTGAAGACGTCCAGTGGTCGGGTGCGCTGAACACACCTAACCACGGATTTGTAGTGAAACCGGCGAACTTCGATGCCTCGCGAAAGTATCCGCTTATCGTTCTGATCCACGGCGGGCCGCAGGGTGCGTTTAACGATAACTGGGGTTATCGCTGGAACGCGCAAATTTTCGCCAACGCCGGCTACGTCGTCTTTATGCCAAATCCGCGCGGCTCAACCGGATATGGCCAGAAATTTGTCAACGACATTTCGGGTGACTGGGGCGGCAAGGTGTTTGTCGATCTGAAGAACGGAATTGCTGAGATAATAAAGCGACCATACATCGACAAGAGCAGGATCGGCGGGGCAGGAGCGAGCTACGGCGGATACATGGTTGACTGGATACTCGGTCACAATAACGATCCGCGATTCAAGTTCAAGGCGCTCGTTTCGCACGCCGGAGTCTACAATCTCGAATCGATGGCGACCGCGACCGAAGAAATCTGGTTCGTGAATTGGGAATTTAAGGGAATGCCCTGGCAGAACCCGGCGATGTACCAACGTTGGTCGCCGAACAAGTTTGTAAATAACTTCAATACTCCGACCCTTGTTACCGCCGGCGAGCTGGACTATCGCGTTCCCGTCGACCAAAGCCTCCAGCTCTACACGACGCTTCAGCTAAAGGGTGTTCCCTCGAAGCTCATCATTTTCCCTGACGAGGGGCACTGGATACTCAAACCACAGAATTCCGAATTCTGGTATAGGAATGTGCTGGATTGGTTCGGCAGGCATCTGAAGTAGTCTATGAGATCGAAACAGTTCCTCGCGCTTTTCTCGGTTTTCTTTTTACTCGTGATTTCCGGTTCCGCCTCGGCACAAGTGTCGCGGCGGAATTTTACACGTCCGCAATCATATGACGCACAGCATTACATTCTTCGTGTAAGCTTCGATCGCCCTGCGAAAAAGGTCATCGGCGATACGACGATCCGCTTCAAGCCCCTGAGAGATGGTTTTAAGACGGCCGAGTTTGATTCGGTCGGTATTTCTTTTAGCTCGATAACGGTCGAACCGTCCGGAACTGTTCTAAAGTTTCGTACGGCGAACGATAAGGTGATCGTCAGACTTGATAAGGCCTATCGGTCGTCCGACATTATCACGCTTCGTTTTAAGCACACGGCCACTCCGAAAAAGGGTGTCTATTTTATCGATCAGGAGGTCGAGGACGGAAAGGTAATTCATTCCCCGCAGATTTGGACCCAGGGCGAGGCGGACGAAGCACGTCACTGGTTTCCCTCTTTTGATTTTCCCAGCGACAAAGCAACGGTCGAAGAATTTATTACCGCAGACGCGGGCGAGACCGTTATAGGTAACGGAGAGCTCGTTGAGGAAATAAAGAATGCCGACGGTACAAATACCGTCCATTACCGACTGAATGTACCGACGCCCACGTATCTCATTTCGTTTGTTATCGGGATCTACACCCGGGTCTTAGATAAACATCGCGATATCCCGCTGGGTTTTTATGTATATCCCGGAGCCGAAGCGACGGCGCTCAAGGCTTTCGGCGATACAAAAGAGATGATGCGGGTTTTCGAATCGCTGACCGGTCTCAGCTATCAATTTAATAAGTACGATCAGACGATCGTTTCGGGCTTCACCTTCGGTGGAATGGAAAACATCACCGCGACGACGATGGCTGATACTGAGATCTTCGCGGTGAACAGTCCGCTATTTGCCGCCGGTGTCGGAGATCTTGTCTCGCACGAGCTGGCACATTCGTGGTTCGGAAATCTTGTAACGTGCAGGAACTGGGCGGAGCTGTGGCTGAACGAGGGCTTCGCTACGTTTATGGAAGCCGCGTACCGCGAGAAGATGTACGGCCGAGGGAGTTATATGAATAAGATAATGCGCGACGCTGAGATCTTTATCGTGGACGACGCCGTAAATAAGAAGCGCAATGCGCTCTTCAATCAGAACGCCGACAATGTGGCAACGCTTTTTGAGCGGCCCGCGACTATCTACAACAAGGGCGGCGCAGTTCTTCACACGTTACGCGAAGAGATCGGCAACGAGGCTTTTTGGAAAGGTGTGAATTTATATCTGACCCGTCACAAATTCGGCAGCGTCGAATCCACCGATCTCGAGCGTGCGATGGAAGAAGCATCCGGACGTAAACTTGATTGGTTTTTCGAGCAGTGGGTCTATATGGCCAGACATCCTAAGATCTCTGTCACACAGGATTGGAATGAAACTGCGAAAACGCTCCGCCTCACCGTCTCGCAGACACAACGGACAGACAAGATCACGCCATCCGCATTCCGTCTTCCGATCGAGGTGGAATTTACGCTGCCCTCTGGCAAGCAGACCGAAAAGTTGGAGGTAACGAAACGTGTCGAGTCGTTTTCATTTAAGTTTGTCGAACGGCCGACGGCGCTGAAGGT
>JBKKAS010000364.1:0-3086 GCA_046714595.1 Pyrinomonadaceae bacterium
GCTGTTCGGCGGATTTCGCGCGCCTTACCCGGGCGATGCCGAAGTGAGGCTGGAGAAGTGGGTCTTAACCAACGAACTCGATCGGTTGACTAAGCGAGTAGATCGCATACGCGGTCATTCTCGCTATTGACGGCGGCGAGGACGTTCTTAGAGGAGAAAAACAATGTCCCAAAAAAAGAAAGCTAATCAAATGGGAACGCAGACAAAAGCGGGTTTCATTCCCGGAGATTTTGACGTCCCGGAGGTTCGCGACTATGTGATTGTGGAACTTCGCTATGAAAGCCCCGTAGCTTTCACGGCATCGAAATTCGAAGCGCCGGCCGCGGGCCAGCCCCAAGCCGAATCATTGAACAACACTCTGGCAAAGTACGATATTGAGACGATGCGGTCCCACTTCGGACTAAAGTCGAGCGAGATAAAGTCTCGCGTCGAAGTGGCCGCGACGCTGCCCTCGGAGCCGAATCCTGAAAAGTTTGCGAAGAAGGGAATGGACACCGATTTCATTCGAAGCGGTTTCGTGCAAGTTGTTCCCAAGAAGGACGGCGACGCAAAAAAAATCGCCAAGGAGCTGAATGCTAAGGACTCGGTGTGGCAAGCGTATGTCGCTCCGCGTCCGGTGCCGGCTATGCCTGCCGGTTCCGCGGCGGGTAGTCGTAATTTCGAGCCATCGCAGGGATACCTCTATTCACCGCCGATCGGCGTCGGTGCCGCGGAAGTCTGGAGTCTGAAGGGAGCAAAGGGCAAGAACGTTACGATATGCGACATCGAAGGTAACTGGAATCGAAAGCATGAGGATTTGCCGAGCGGCATCAGCCTCATCGGAGGTACGGTTATCAACGACATCGGCTGGAGAAATCACGGCACCGCAGTGCTCGGGGAAATGGTGTCGGTTCCGAATGGCAAGGGATGTGTCGGAATAAGCCACGAAGCTAAGGCCGTCGTTCACTCGGCGACAATCAATGGGGTTTTCAATACGGCCGGTGCGATCACCAATGCCGCCAACGCGCTTAAGGCCGGAGACGCCATCCTGATCGAGCTGCAGGCAACCGGACCGAACGGGAAGTATGTTGCGATGCAGTATTGGGACGACGTATTCTCTGCGATCAAGGCTGCGACCGACAAAGGTATTACGGTCGTTGAAGCGGCCGGAAACGGAAACGAGAATTTCGATCTGGCGATCTTCAACAACACCGGTCTTCAAAAAGACAGCGGTGCGATCGTGGTCGGCGCCGGCGTGCCACCGACTAACCACGTCGATTTTGACGGCTTCGGCGCTCCACTGCCGTCGTACGCGTCGCTGGGCGTGCCGCGTTCGCGGATCTTCTTCTCCAATTACGGCAAGATAGTAAACGTTCAGGGTTGGGGATGGCACGTCAGCACGCTTGGTTACGGAGATGCTCAAGGCAGTGCATCGGAAAACGTCTGGTATACCCTTCGATTCTCCGGTACATCGAGCGCGTCACCGATAGTGACCGGCTCGGTTGCGTGTCTGCAGGGTCGCTCGAAGGCGAAAAATGGAGCGCCATTGACACCCCAAAAGGTACGGCACATACTGATGAAAACGGGTACGCCTCAAGAACCGGGACCCGGTGTTCCGCTGACGCAGAATATCGGACCGCTTCCAAATCTCCCGGCGGCAATGAAACTCGTTTGAGATTTACAGGATGATGCCTGCAACGCCAGTTCCTAAGAGCAGTGGGCTACCGACTCCGGTGGAGGTCAAGTTGAAACCGAAATGGTCATACGACACCGCCCACCGGATTTTCGTTTCCGGCTCCGGGGAGAAATTTAGTCCGGCACAAAGTCTACCGAAGAAGTCGAAGATCCTGTATAAGACGCCGAGTCTGCTGGGTGTCGAGGAAGAGGAACTATCCCCGCACGAGAAAAATCTTTTGCGTTACATGCAGGTGGTCCTTCCGCCCGGCGAATCGCCTTTCGCCTTTCTCGACGATATCCGTTCCTGGCCCTGCGTCGAGGATGCTCAGGCAGCACCCGAGATCAGTCTGCCCATGCAAAATACTTAACGACGTCATCCGCGAGCGAGAGCGTCGGGTTCTGAACGACGGCGATATTGTAGCCGTCCTCCTTCAATAATTTATACGTCGGTCCCAAGTTTTCTGCCTACGGCCTTCTGCATTCTGTTATTAGCAAATGAAGATGTGCTAACTACACCGGCAAAAAAATAGGTCTTGACACGGTGACGCGACGGAGTTACATTGCGGGCATCCATACCAACGTGGTTTGCCTAGACTGTTGTTTTTGTTCTTTAGGTTCCAATGAACAAGGCTCTAAGAATACTCCTGGTTCTATTCCTTTTGCTTCTCGGCCTTTACGTTGGCGCAGCGGGTTGGGTTGCCAGCGGTCTTACTGCTCCGAGCACCTCGGAAAATGTAAAGATCACCGGACCGGTGACGGTGGACGGTATCACGTTCGCTGATCTCCAATCTGCGGAACGTTACATGAAGGAAAAGGAAGTCGACTCGTGGTTCCCATGGATGCGGAACCCCCTTCCGCCACTGTTTATTGCTTGCATAGGTTTCGGATTGGTCGGCGGAGCGATCGGCCGGTTAAAGAGCTTGATTTCAAGCGATTCGACCGATGTTCCGCAAATACTCCTGCACTGGATCTTCGCGGGTGCCGTAGGATTAGTTTTGTATTTCATAATTAACGTTTTCTTAGACGGGCGATCCGGCCGAAACCTCTTTTTCATAGTCGCGACTTTAGTCGGAGGAATATTCTCCGAGGAGACGTACGACTGGATCGGAACAAAGGCCAGGACAATTCTCGATATGATTTCTAAGAAAAGCGCCTAGACACCTTCCGGAGGTAAGTATGAAACAACTCACACTGATTTTTGCTTTCGCCTTTCTGGCAGCATGTAATTGCTACTCTCAACCAGTTGCGAGTATTTTTAACTCGACTGATTTTGCCGACAGGATAAAGACGCCCGAGAACCTTGAGACCGTCAAGGATGTGTTTCAGGGTGTCTGGGCGATCAACGTTTACTCGCCTGAGGGTAAGGTCGTCGACACCGTAGTCGTCAAGCTTCGAAACTATTCGACCAGGTATCCGGATGTGATTTTCTT
>JBKKAS010000365.1:0-2277 GCA_046714595.1 Pyrinomonadaceae bacterium
GAACAAGGGCAAGTACATCATCAGCTTGAGCAAGATGTGCGATTGGCTCGGTGAGAAATGCGAAGAAGCGGGGATCAACATCTTTCCCGAATTTCCGGGAGCCGATCTGATCTACGACGGAACGAATGCCGTTGTCGGTGTACGGACCGGCGACAAGGGAATCGGGAAGGACGGTAAACGGAAAGCGAACTTTGAACCCGGCGTTGAGATCCTCGCAAAGGTCACGGTTCTTGGCGAGGGCTCACGCGGATCGCTGGCGAAACAGTTGATGGCTCGTCTCGGCTTGATGAAAGAGAAGGACCCGCAGGTTTTCTCGCTCGGCGTCAAAGAGCTTTGGGAAGTTCCGGAAGGTAATTTTACGGAAGGCAAGGTCGTCCACACGCTCGGCTTTCCGTCGGACACCGACACATACGGCGGCGGCTGGATCTACGGGATGAAGAACAACGTCATCAGCATCGGATACGTGACCGGGCTCGATTACAAAGATCCGAACATCGATCCGCATCTCGAATTTCAGAAATTCAAAACGCATCCGAAGGTCGCCGAAGTTTTGAAAGGCGGCAAGATGATCAAGTACGGCGCGAAGTCGATCAATACGAGCGGCTACTGGACAATGCCGAAGCTCTACGCAGACGGGGTCTTGATCGTCGGCGACTCCGGATCATTCCTGAATGGTCAGCGGATCAAGGGGATCCACATGGCTATGAAGTCGGGGATGCTCGCCGCCGAAACGATCGCCGATGCTCTTGGACACGGCGATTGCACGTCTAAGTACCTGCGACATTACGACGAGAAAGTTAACCTGAGCTGGATCTACGACGAACTTCATCCGGTACGAAACTTTCACGCTTCGTTCCAGAGTGGCCGCTGGTCGGCGCTGATCAACAGCGGACTTCAGTATCTGACGAAGGGATTGGCGTGGGGCTTTCTGCCGAAAGAACATCACGTCCCCGGATATGAACGGATGGAGAAATTGTCAGAACCCGGAGCGGTAGCAACCGGGTCCTCACGATATGCGAACCTTAAGATCGATAAGCAACTTACATTCGATAAGATCACGGATGTCTACCATGCTGCTGTTGCTCATGATGAAGACCAACCATCACATCTGCACGTGCTCGATACCGAGATCTGCGCGACACGATGTGCCGAAGAATACGGAAATCCCTGTCAGCGGTTTTGTCCCGCTCAGGTTTATGAGATGGAGGCCGATCCAAAGACCGGCCGCAAGGAACTGAAAGTAAATTTCTCGAATTGTGTTCATTGTAAGACCTGCGATATTGCCGATCCGTACCAGATCATCAACTGGGTTACGCCGGAGGGCGGCGGCGGCCCGAATTATAAGGGGATGTGAGCCGATTTTAGATTTTGGATTTTGGATTTCGGATTTTAGATTCTCGGAATACTACTTGCTTAACCACCAATCACCAGCGATGCGTCTGGAATTCGGACGTTCGCAAAATCACAAGGGAGGTTAGGTCATGGCAATTTTTAATAACGACGAAGCAAAAGGTAAATGGGAACAGGCCAAGGGGACCGTTAAGGACAAGGTCGGAGAAGTGACCGGCAACGAGAGTCTTGAGGCGGAGGGCGAAGCACAGAACGCCGGCGGCGAGGCTCAGGAGAGCTGGGGCAAGTTCAAGCGGGGCGTTTCCGATACGGTCGATTCCGTAGGTGAAGCGATCAGCGACGCGGGGAAACGCGTTAACGACTAAACGAAAAAAGCCTTCGGCACGGGCCGAAGGCTTTTTACTATTAATTGAGTCAGTTATTTGATCCCTTCAAGGATTTCAAAATTAACTTTGCGTTGTTCGATCTCTTTTAGCGCGACCCGCGTCGGCTTGCTCTTTCGAGTGTCGATATCGACCCGGGACAGAGCGCCTCGTTGAAGCTGTTTGCTGCGTTGGGCCGCCAGGATGATCATCCGGTACTTCGAATCGATATCGGGCGGATTGATGACTTCTGCGATCTCGGTTTCCGTCTCTTCAGTCTCAATAACTGCTTCTTTTTTAGCCATAATAATGTCTAGTTCTCCGGTTTCGAAAAGTTAGCCCTCTCGAAACTATCAAGAATACCTTGTATGACTTCGCTTTGTCTATTCAGCGTTTGTCTCTCGGCAAGGATAACTGCGGCAAGTCTGCGAGAAGCGGACGCGACGTCGTCATTTACGATCACGTAATCGAAGTGCGAATACTGCATTACCTCGTCAAACGAATTTCGCAGGCGAAGCTCTAGATCCTCCGAACCCTCGGTCGCGCGGCCCGTTAGTCTGGCCTT
>JBKKAS010000366.1:0-7843 GCA_046714595.1 Pyrinomonadaceae bacterium
TCAGTGCTGAGGTTGTCATAACCGCCGGAGCCGATGTCGTTACCTCGACGACGGCTCAGATAAGCAACACTGTCAGCCCGCAACAGATATTGTCACTGCCTATGGTCACGCGTAATCCGTTGACCCTGGCGGCTGGCGAGGCCGGGGTATCAGCAAATACGGCTCAGTTGACGACTATTAACGGAATGCGCACGACCTTCACGAATATCACTCGTGACGGCATCAACATTCAGGACACGTTCATCCGTTCGAACGCTACAGACTTTTCGCCGGGACGTCCCTCAGTCGACGATACGGGCGAATTCACGATCACGACGTCGAATCAGGAAGCTGACCAGGGCTATGGTGGAGCGCAGATTCGCCTGGTGACGCCGCGCGGCACAAAAGATCTTCATGGCGCGCTCTTCGCTTATAATCGTAATTCGGCCTTTGGCGCGAACAGCTTTTTTAATAATCGAGCCGGACGTTGGCTTGCTACAGACTCTCAAGTCCTTGCCGGAACGGCAACGGTCGGAGAACTTCGCACACCGAAACCGTTTCGTAATCGCAACCAGTATGGCGGTAAGGCTAGCTGGCGGCTGCCGGTTCCGGGACTAGGTGAAGGCACACCGCATATTTTCTGGGACAAGGGCTTCTTTTTCTTTGCTTATGAAGCCATCCGCGATCCCGTAGCTGCCTCAGCAACGCGAACGATTTTGTCGCCGGCGGCGCGCGCGGGCACGTTTACATACAACAGAGCGACTGCCGGTGCAGCCATCAACACCACTGTCAACGGAGCGAATATTGTTTGCCCGGCTGCTGCTGGCTCCGTTTGCACGATCACTAATTTCCTCCAGTATTCACAGTCGGTGTTTCCGACCGGCAATATCAGGAGCACTACGTCGCCCATAATCGGATCCTATCTCAACACCATGCCTACCGCGAGCAATTTCACTGGCGGTGACGGTTTGAATACGCTGGGGTATCGGTTTAATCGCGGCTCCGATCAGACGCGAGATCAGTATTCGTCTCGGTTCGACGTTGATATTGATGATTCGAACACGTTCAGCATCATCTATAACGTTAACAAAGAGCTGAATCTTCGGCCCGACGTGGACGGTTCGGGTTTCGGGACTACTCCGGACGTTGATCAGACGTCGACGAATAAGCAATTTACCGCAGCTTATCGTCGTGTTTTCTCGTCCAACTTCATCAACGAATTCCGCGGCGGATTCTTCGGAAGCGAAGTTCCTTTCAACCGTCTGACTCCGGTCGGGGATTACATCTTAGCCGTTCCACTTGTAACAACTCCGCTAGCGTTTCTAAATCAGGGGCGTAATACAAAGGCGTTCAATTTCCAGAGCAACGCCGACTGGGTCCTTGGCGACCACTCAATTAGATTTGGAGGCCAAACGCAGATCTTTAGGGTCAATGCTTATAATGACGCCCAGATCCATCCGGTTGTGACCGTTGCTGCTGGGTCAGCCACGACGTTCGCTACCGGGAATTTCACCGCTCTCGGTGGAATAAACAATACGCAACTCGCAGCGGCGAACAACCTTCTGGGTCTGTTGGGAGGCCATTACACAAATGTGGTGCAGTTCTTTAATAAGCCCGACCTTGGAAGTCCGTTTCAGCGGTTAGCTACGGAATTTCGGGCCTTCAGGTACGAGAATCACGCACTTTACGTTGCTGATCGCTGGCAAGCAGCGAAAGGTCTTACGGTGAACATTGGCGTTCGGTATGAGCTTTTCCCGGCATTGCGAAACAACACTGGCAACGCTCTCGAACCGGTAATTGGCGACGACCTTATCGGGTCGCTTCTGAATCCGCTCGGTACCTATCAGCCTATCGGCGGCAACGCCGGAAGAAGGAACGCTTACTACAAGACGGATTATAATAATTTCGCTCCGAGTCTGGGCATCGCCTGGACACCGAGCTTTGGTGGCGGTGTCGGCCGCTTCCTTTTTGGTGAGAACAAAACCGTCCTTCGCGCCGGCTACAGCCATGTTTACGGTAACGACTCGATAGTGACCTCCGTAAACAACGCAGCGGTCGGTAACTCCGGCCTTGGCAGGAGCGGACTCCAGTTCGCGGGGCTGAATAACCGTATCGACACAACTCCGCCTCCGACGGTTCCGACTTTTCCTGAGCCGGTCTTCCCGATAACCTATTTGGATAATAACAGGTTGGGAGTTGGTAACTTTTTCGGCACCGTTTTTGCCGTCGATCCAAATCTGCAGACGCCAAAAGTAGAGCAGTACAGCTTTGGCATTCAGCGAGAGATCTTTGGCGACATGGCGTTCGAACTTCGTTACGTCGGTAGCCGAAGCAACAATCTAGCACGCGGCGTCGACCTAGGTCAGATCGATATTGTCAACAATGGATTTCTGGCGGATTTTCTTCGTGCCCAGAGCAATCTCCGGCTTACGGGGAATGCGTTTTGTGTCGTGGCCGGTTGTCAGGCTCTGACGATCTTCCAGCAATCGGCAGGCTCCCCTGGTCGCCTTGGAGTCGCGCCGACGGCGACGGCAACCCCGGCGGGAACCTTGCAGCTCAACACGTTTTTGGGTCATTTGAATAACGGAACTCCGGCCGATCTTGCGATTGCATACATCAACAGCACGAATCCGGCCAATCTGAACAATCAGCCGAGTTCGGCTGGGCCGACTTTGGTTCCTCGGATCAACTTCCTGCCGAATAACTCGAGCGGAGTAATCGATCTTTTCCTCAATGACGCGAAGTATAAGTATGACTCGCTTCAGGCGGAAGTGCGTAAGCGGTTTTCCAACGGCTTGTTTTTCAAGGTCAACTATACTTATTCGAAAAACCTGACGAATGCCATCGGTACTTCGCAGGCACTTTTCGAACCGTATTTGGATAACGCCCGCCAGGAGCTCGATTATCAACGTGCCGATTTTGACACGACTCATGTCTTGAACTTTAGCGGCATCTATCAATTGCCGTTTGGAAACGGGAAAAGATTTCTTAATTACAGCGGCTTGGCAGACAAGATCCTTGGCGGCTGGGAAATCTCTGGGTTGGGGACGTGGTTTACTGGTGCCCCGATAACCTTTGTCGACACGCGTGGAACCTATAACCGTACGGGACGATCGACGCGGCAGACACCGTATTCCACCCTGACCAACGATCAAATTCAGGCGTTGACGGGAGTTTTTGAGCAGAACGGCAATATCTTTTTCATTAATCCGAGCATATTGCTGCAAGCTCAAAATCCGGTAACCGGCGTCTTTAGTAGTACGGCCTCCAGTGGGTACAACCTTACCGGCGCTGGTACATTCCCCGGTCAGGTTTTCTTCAATGTTCAACCTGGACAGACGGGAAATGTCGGACGCGCACTGATCGATGGACCCAGGTTCTTCAACATCAATATGGCTTTGTTGAAGAACATCAGGTTCACCGAATCGATGCGTCTCCAGCTCCGAATGGAGGCGTTCAATGTACTTAATAATGTGAACTTTAATATATCAGCGGCCCAACAGCTCGCGAATATTAACAGCACCACATTTGGTCAAATCACTTCCACCGCAAACGCGGCACGCGAACTTCAGTTCGCGGCTCGGTTTGAATTCTAATTCGGCCTAGAGCTGAATCTTCGCCCGCCGGTGTAAAAAATCGGCGGGCTTTTTTATTTTGTTTTCGAGGCACATCCAAAGACGCTATACTGTTTTACGATTTCTTCCGATGCAGCAGAACATTTCCGTCGATTCTCAGCTGTCACTTGTCCCCCTCGGTCCGGGCGATCTTATTGATCGTGCAGTGAGGTTCTATCGTGGAAATTTTTGGACCTTTGTCATGATCGCTGCACCGCCGGTGGTCGCGGGCACACTGATCTCGGTCGGCTGGACATTTCTTGCGCGGTCTCTGTTTTCGGCCGGCTCGACGACAAATGCAGTCGACCTGGGACTTTATTATCTGTTCGTTTGGCTCGGAACTCTCATCATCTGGTTTACGGAAACCGTTGCAACACTTTCGGTGATGGGCGGGGCCTCACGAAACTTCGTTCGTCATCTTCTTTTTACCGAGCCGCTAACTTTTCGCGAAACCTATTCGAATACCTGGCAGCGAATGGCCGGCCTCATCGCCGCGTCGTCGATCATCACGATAGTACTCGGCACAGTCGGGATCGTCGTGTTCTACATCGGGCTCACGATCGGGGCGCTCCTCGTTATTCTTGCATTCGCCGCACTGCAGGCTATTCCGCCACTCGCCGTGCTCGTTAGCATCCTGCTGGGAACAGCGACGGCCATAGGGACCGTATGGCTATTTTTTTTGGTCGCGTCGCGGTTCGCCTATGTACCCCAAGTCATGCTGGTCGAGGGCCAGGGCGTCTTTTCGTCCATCGCACGAAGCGCCGGGTTGGCGAGCGGTAACGTGAAGCGGCTGGCGGCGCTTTTCACGTTCTCGATCGTGGCGACGTATTCGGCGCTCGCTCTTCTTTACATCCCCTTGATGTGGTACGCGTGGTCGCAGGGCGTTGAGGTATTCTCGTTCGAATCCGATCTCGTCCCGGCGTGGTATGAGATCTCCTCGCAGCTTGTATGGCAGGCGAGTCTTATTTTACTAACGCCGGTCTGGATGGTCGGGCTGTGTCTGCTTTACGTCGACGAGCGGGTGAGGCACGAAGGCTATGACATCGAGCTCATGGCGGCAAGACGCCTCGGAGAAATTCCCTCAGTGCCGCATACGTATATCAATCCACTCCAACCCGCGCTTGGTGAAAGGCATCCGAACGAACCGTCCCGGTCCCGCAGATCGTCTCTGACCACCCTCAATCTAAAATGAATCGAACACCCAGCGGGAATAAAAAAATATACGGGATATGGTTGATACCCGCACTGCTGTTTTTATTTTGTATGCCGGCGCTGGGTATCACGCTGGGCGATTACAAGGCGAAAGTAAACGCGGCGAGATCGCTCGTGTCTGAGGCCGAAACCGAGCTGGACGATGGCGTGGGCGACCAGTCGCGGTTGCGAGCCCTTGTCCGGTACATACGCGAGAAATTTCCGGCGTCCGAGCAGGTTGAATGGGATGGCGGAACGGTTGAGACCTCGAATGCGTGGCTGCTCGAAAAGAATACCGCTCTCGAAAACGATCCCTTATCGAAGACGCGTCGTTCTGTCCTGGTCGAGATGCGTGAATATTTGTCGGCCATTTCGTTCAAGCTGCACGAACTTGAGCAGGCAGCGGCCCCCGCGCGAACGAAAGACGAAGACAAGCAAAAACTTGCTGAGATTTTGCGTCGTGAGGAATATCAGAAGCCACAGCCGCACGGGGAAAGCGCCGTTCAAAGGTGGGTGCGCAAGTTTATCGAGTGGCTCGAAAGTATTTTTCCAAGGTCAGCGGGTTCGCAGGACTTTTCCGGAATCGGGGTTCTTGCTTACGTGCTGCAAGTTGCGCTTGCTATCGCGTTGCTGGCCCTTCTCGGTTTTCTAGCCTACAAGATAGTTCCGCTTATTTTCCCGCACATGCGGCGGGTCAGGGCACCGAAGAAAAGGGACCGTGTCATTCTCGGCGAACAGATCGCCGAACACGAAACTGCGCGCGATCTCTTCGGTGAAGCCGAACGGCTTGCACGCGAGGGAAACCTCCGGGGTGCGATCCGCAAGGGTTATATAGCGCTCCTTTGCGATCTGAGCGACCGGAAAGTTATTGGCCTTGCCCGCAACAAGACGAATCGCGATTATCTCCGCGATGTACGATCCAGGCGCGACCTGCATCCGCGGATGAAGACGGTAACAGACATTTTCGAACGGCACTGGTATGGTTTTCAGCGGTCGGACGAACAAGATTGGGTACGGTTTCGTGAAGAGTACGATCGGGCGATACACAGCGTTTAAGATCACTGTTCCTGGATGAAACAAAAACTTCTGATTTTCATTATTCTCGCTTTCTTGATCGCTCTTCTCGCGGGGCTCAATGCGGCTACTTACGTCCAAAAGGAAAAGGTGGCAGACACCGAACTCGATCCGAACCGCTCAACTTACAATTCGGGCAGCACGGGGACACAGGCATTTTTCTCGCTCCTCGCCGAGACCGGAAGAAAGGCGACGCGATGGCAGACGTCGGTTGAAACGATCGCCTCGGATATCAAGAACCGCCCGTCGGTCTTCGTGATGATCGGCCCGCTCCGGCGCGAACTGACCGACGCCGAAAACACGGAGTTGATGAAATGGGTAGCGGACGGGGGTACGCTCGTTCTCATCGACCGCAACCCTCCGACCGAGCTCGCGATGACGACTTCCCAGTGGCAAATGTCAGTCGCGGCGAGCGATAGCAAGGATCTTTACACCGTGGACGGGTCCGATCAAAAACAGATGACGAGCGGGACCGGCGCACAAAAACCCGTGCAGCCATCCGGCTACGCGCATGGCGTGAATGCGGTCCAGCCGTCGCGATTCGCTTCGTCGATCACGCTCGAACGCTTTGGCGACAGCGGGACATCGGCGACGGAACGACCCGGTAACAAGACAGGTACGGCGAACGATCTTTACCCGGTCCCGACACCGACTCCTTATGATTTTTACTCGGAAAACCGACTGCCTCCACCACCGGCCAAGGAGTGGGAGAAAGATCCACATATTCCGACTTCGGCTGCCGACGAAGGGACCGGCGACGGGGCGTTCGGGCTTCTTGATGAAGAGCCAGAATTTGAAGCTCCGATCGTGCATCTGGCCGGTTCCGGCCGGAATCTCTTAGTCGAAGCACCTTTTGACCAAGGTCGTGTGATCATTTTGTCCGACCCTTATATTGTTTCCAACGCGGGCATCAACCTCGTCGATAATTCGCGGCTCGCCGCGAACCTGGTTACTTCGCGCGACGGTGTGATCGCGTTTGACGAGTACCATCACGGCTACGGGACGAACAATAATCGCTTCTTTCAGTATTTTGACGGCACGCCCGTGATCGCCATCTTTGTGCAATGCGGATTACTAGTCGCGCTCGTTTTCTTTTCACAAAGCCGACGCTTTGCGCGACCGGTTCCCGAATCAGAGCCGAGCCGGCTGTCGAAGCTGGAATATGTGTCTGCGATGGCCGAGCTGCAGCAGCGAACCCGTGCGTACGATCTGGCAATAGAGAACATCTACTCGGATTTTCGCCGCCGCTCCAGCAGCCTCGTGGGCCTTGATAACACGATCGCGAGCGGACGCGAGATCGCCGGGCGTATTGCCGAACGGATCGGAGGCGGTGCGGGCGACATCGAAGAACTGATGTTTCAATGCGAAGAGATCATCCGCGGCGAACCCGTCGGGCGGAAAGAGACTGTTGCACTAGTTGAACGCATTCGAAAGATCGAGGAAATGCTGGGTTTGAAACGATCTGGCAGGAAAGGTGTATAGCCAATGCAGCTATCGTACATGATCCTGCTCGTCTTGCTTTTCTTCGCCACCAGCCTTGTCGGCGTCGTCACGGGAAGCAACTCGCTGATCACCGTTCCGATAATGTTCCAGTTTGGCATCGACGAAAAAGTCGCTGTCGCGACGAACATGTTTGGCCTGACATTCATGGCGATCGGCGGAACCATCCCCTTCATACGGCAGGGAAGAATTGAGATCCGAAAGTTGACGCCGCTTGTAATTCTTACGGTGATCGGGTCGGCGATAGGCGCGACCCTCGTCGGCTTGGTTACGAACCGATCGATAAAGCTCATTGTCATCATCGGGATGATCGTGGTGACGGTCTTCACATTGTTTACGCGGAGAGCCCCAGTGGTGGAAAGCACCGTTGACGACGAGCCGGACACCCGGCCCCCGCCAAGCGGTTTCTCGGTTGAGGGTCGTAAGACAATGGTGCTGGTCGGTCTCATCACATTTCTTCTGGCGATCTACGGGGGACTTTACAG
>JBKKAS010000367.1:0-1832 GCA_046714595.1 Pyrinomonadaceae bacterium
TGGCTGTATGAAGGTTTCGCCAGCCACGTTCAAAGTTATGTCAGCAAACATTACGGCGGTTACATGTCCTATGCATTTAATCCTGAGAACAAACCCAATGACGAGTTGGCTGTCAATCAATTGAAAGACGAAATCAGCAAAAAAGTAATGCCGGTGATTGGATTCAACGGAAACATTCTAACGTGCACACCCGAACAGGCAAGAATATATTTGGATAGAGACGTTGGCGCACCGGCGTTCTATAACCTGTCCGAATCGTTCGTTAAATTTCTCGTTGAAAAAATCGGTATGAAAAAGATGAAAAAGATATTTGAGGTTCAGGATAGGCGAGCAGGTATCGAGAAAGTTACGGGTAAAAACGTAGATGAATGGAAAACAGATTGGCTCAAGTCGCTGGTAGGGACGGCGAATAGCGCGGCTTTCATCCGCTAGGCTTGCGGGGTTTCGAGGTTGTGTGCGCCGCCCCTCAGCTCCCGCGTTCGATCATCAAAAACTAAAAAGCCTCGCTAAAACTTACCTCACCTACGACCGCGACCTGATATGCGGACACGCGACGTTCGAAGAAGTTGGCTAGCTCCTAAACATCCTGCAGGTCCATGAACGAGAACGGATTCTTCGCACCGTAGACTTTCTGCAGACCGAGCATGACCAATCGCTGATCAGCTATGAATTCGAGATATTGACGCATGTCTGCGACGGACAAGCCGGCGACGCCGCCGCTCAGGATGTCCTCGGCAAACTGCATCTCACAATCCACTGCTTCGTCGAGCATCGTCGCGATGTCCCTGATAAGCGCGTCGTCGAAAAGCTCAGGCTCCTCGTTCCGCACTTTCTTTACAACTTCGAACGCGAAGTTCATATGCGCCGATTCATCGCGGAAAACCCAGTTCGTTCCGGCCGCGAGTCCGTGCAACAGTCCTTTCGAACGGAGAAAGTAAACGTACGCGAACGCGGCGAAGAAAAACAATCCTTCGATGCACGCCGCGAAGCAGATCAGATTGAGCAGAAACCGCCGGCGGTCGTCGACCGTTCTCAGCTCGCTTAGATTCTCGATCGAATCCATCCACTTCATGCAGAACTCGCCCTTCTTGCGGATCGAAGGAATGTTCTCGATCGCGGCGAACGCCTCTTCGCGCTCCTTGTGTTCGGGAATGTATGTATCGAGCAGCGTCAGGTAAAACTGCACGTGCGTCGCCTCTTCAAAAAGCTGGCGCGAAAGATACATCCGCGCCTCGGGCGAGTTGATGTGCTTGTAAAGATTGAGCACGAGATTGTTCGATACGATCGAATCGCCTGTCGCGAAAAACGCGACCAGACGGTTGATCATGTGACGCTCGGGCCCGGACATCTTGTTGCGGAGATCGGTGACGTCGGTCGAAAAATCGACCTCCTCGACCGTCCATGTGTTCTTGATCGAATTTTTATACATGTCATAAAAATCAGGGTACTTCATCGGTCGAAGCGTGAGATTGAATCCGGGATCTAATAGCATAATGTTTTTTCGCCGCGTAGCGTCGTTTGCGTTTAGCCGTGGGCGTCAGGCCACGGTCATGTCGAGTCAGGCGTCCGAGCCGCGTCAGCGGCGACTGAATTTTCACGCGGTCGCTACGCGACGCGAATCTCTTGTCAATCCAACCGTGGCCTGAAGGCCGCGGCTAAAGGCATCTGCCGCTATGCGGCACTGGAATCACGTGTAAATACGCGACTCCTGTAGACTACTGGCATGCATCGCACGACTCGGGATTTTCCAACGAGCACGACATCGCTTCCGAATCGGAATAAGCAACCACTTCCGCCGGCACTACTTCCAGAGCTTTATACTCCGCCGTCAC
>JBKKAS010000368.1:0-3640 GCA_046714595.1 Pyrinomonadaceae bacterium
TTTTCCGAGTATTCAGAGTATTCCGAGTTTTAGGAGTCTTCTGAGTTTGCTGAGTTTGCAGAGTTTGCCGAGTTTGCTGAGTTTGCGGAGTTTGCGGAGTTTGCGGAGTTTGCAGAGATTACTTCGCACCTTCGGTGCTGACCGCAATCTCTGCAAACTCTGCAAACTCTGCAAACTCTGCAAACTCTGCAAACTATGTAAACTCTGCAAACTCGACACACTCGATCGACTCGATAGACCCGATAGACGCGATAGACCCGATAGACTCGCCAGACTTATTTTTTTATACTCGGTAGTTTGCAATAATCGGAGCGGTACCGGGAATCATATCTATGGCATTCTTTTGGCGTCGGAATAAGGAAGACAAGTTTTCGTCTTCCGTCCTCGGCCTTGATAAATCGATCGAAGAGCTAAAGGCTCAGGAAGAAGCGGTCGAGAAAGAGATCGGCATCAGGTTCGCTAAGGCGATCGAGAAGACGCGCGATTCGATCAACAACCGTCTCGATCAGGTCTTCGAGGGCCGAAAGCAGATCGATGAGCAGTTGCTGGATGAGCTTGAAGAAATGCTCATCTCGACCGACATCGGAGTATCGACTACGCTGCAGGTGCTTGAGTCGATCCGGCAGGGAGTTTCACGTCAGGAGATCGGTGATCTCGCCGCGCTGAAAGCCGTAATGAAGCGCGAGCTGATGGATATTTTGGAGCATTCGCGTGAGACCGGTGTTGCATCCGAGACCGACGTGCCTGAGTCGATCAAGCCGTACGTGCTTATGGTCGTCGGCGTCAACGGTGTGGGGAAGACGACGACTATCGGAAAGCTTGCACAGCGGATCAAGGACGAAGGGAACGATGTTCTGATCTGCGCCGCCGATACATTTCGAGCCGCGGCGTCGGACCAACTCGAGATCTGGGCTGGTCGCGCAGGCGTGCCGATAGTACAGCAAAAGCAGGGAACCGATCCGGCCGCCGTTCTATTCGATGCTCTGCAGTCGGCTAAGGCGAGAAACTCCGACGTGTTGATCGTCGACACCGCCGGCCGTCTGCACAACAAAGCAAACCTGATGGCCGAGCTCGAGAAGATGAAACGCATCGCCGGCCGCGAGGTTGAACAGGCTCCGCACGAAACGCTGCTTGTGATCGACGCGGTCACCGGGCAGAACGGGCTTGAGCAGGCCCGGCAGTTTACAAAAGTCGCCGATGTGACCGGGATCGTTTTGACAAAGCTCGACGGCACTGCAAAGGGCGGCATCGCCGTCGCGATCGCGAAAGAACTGAAGCTGCCGATCCGTTACGTCGGCATCGGAGAACAGGTCGACGATCTGATGGTGTTCGACGCCGAGAGTTACGTCAACGGATTGTTTAATTGATCACGGATTTGGATACTCCAGGTAT
Organism: Pyrinomonadaceae bacterium; assembly: GCA_046714595.1. Taxonomy (GTDB): domain Bacteria; phylum Acidobacteriota; class Blastocatellia; order Pyrinomonadales; family Pyrinomonadaceae; genus OLB17. The sequence goes on from JBKKAS010000368.1 coordinate 1,393, forward strand.
AAAAAGGAATCTCGATTTTGATACCGCGATGTCGCAACGCGCGCTTGAGCTCGCCGCCGGCGGTATCGGTCTTGTTTCTCCTAGCCCTTTGGTGGGCTGCGTGATCGTCGATGCGAGCGGCAAGGTTGTCGGAGACGGAACCTATCGATTTGAAGCTGTCACACACGCCGAACTCATCGCTCTCGAACGCGCCGGCTCGAATGCTAAAGGCGGGACGGCGTATGTCTCACTCGAGCCGCACGCTTATCACGGTAAAACTCCACCCTGTACCGAGGCTTTGATCAACGCCGGAATAAAACGCGTTGTCGCGCCGATCGAGGATCCGAACCCGCTCGTTTCGGGAAAGGGATTTCAACGACTGCGCGAAAACGGGATCGAGGTTGTGACAGGAATTCTCGCAGATGAAGCGGCTAAGCTGAATGAAAAGTTTATCTGCTGGCACAAGAGAGGCCGGCCGTTTGTCCATCTGAAATTAGCGATGTCGCTCGACGGTCGGATCTCGCTTGGGCGAAGCATCTCGACGGCATTGTCGAGCGAAGCGGCGGTCAAACGTGTCCACGAGATGCGTCACGAGCACGACGCGATCCTTGTCGGTGGGAACACCGCACTTGTCGATGATCCAAGCTTGACCGATCGAAGTGGCCTGCCAAGACGTCGGCCGCTTGTCCGCGTAATTTTGGATAACCGTCTGCGAATCCCGTTAGATTCAACGCTGGTCACGACGGCTCGCGAAACACCGACGCTCGTTATCTCAAATTCCACCGACAACGAAAAACGTCAGGCACTTGTCGATAGCGGTGTCGATCTGGTGGCGGAGGATGCTCGCGATCTGACCGCTGTGTTGGCGGCGTTGCGCGAGAGGGAACTGCAGAGCGTTCTCGTCGAGGGCGGAACCGAAGTCGCCGGTGCATTTCGCGATGCGGGACTGATCGACAAACTTTCGTTGATGATCTCACCACGAATCATCGGCGGACAGGATGCTCCGGTTGCATTTGGTGGCAGAGGAGCAGCGAGCATAGAAGAAGCCGTGTCGCTTCGGGACGTGTCCCTGTTGCGCCACGGCGACGATATTGAGATAACAGGGTATTTTTGACTCGTCTGCTTAACTCCCCTCCTATCCAGGAGGGGAGTAAGGTCACGGCGTCATGAACCCGAGGTCAGTAACCGGGCGGTTCGCTATATTCGGGAAGGCGTAGTGAACATCGCTCGGCTCCAACCCGAACCATTTCGCAATCGTCGGGTACTGCTCGATCGAAGTTGTCGGAATCCAGCGTCCCCGGGCATTCGAGAAATCAGAATCGGCAGTATTGATATGAAGCACGACCGCACCAGGACCCCATTTGCGAAAAAGTCGCTGGGCCAGAATTTCCTTGTCGATGACGGCTTCATTCTAAAGATCGTTGCGTCGTTCAACCCGGGCGGCGCAGACATTGTCCTGGAGATAGGTCCCGGGCGCGGAGCATTAACAGAAGAACTTGTCGACCGTGCCGGTAAGGTGTACGCGTTGGAATTTGATGACAACTTAGCCGAGATGCTCCGCGAGAACTTTCGCGACCGGTCTAACTTCACCGTCATCAAAGACGACGCGCTGACGGTCGACTTTTCCGGGCTCGTAACCGACGGCCAAAAGCTTCGACTAATCGCAAACCTCCCGTACAACATCTCGACGGCCGTCCTTCAGCGGCTTTTCGATTTTCCGGACGTGTTCACCGACTGCGTGCTGATGTTTCAGCGCGAGGTCGTCGACCGGATCACCGCCCGGCCGGGCACCAAAGATCGTGGATACTTGACCGTTCTGACCGAGGCTTACTTTGACAGCGAGCGGCTCTTCGATGTGCCGCCGACAGCGTTCAAGCCGGTCCCCCAGGTTTGGAGCTCGGTCGTGCGTCTCGTTCCGCACAAACGAGCTCTCGCCAACGACGCCAATTTTCGCCAACTGGTAGGCGCCGCTTTCGTCCACAAGCGAAAGACCATACTCAATAACCTGAAAAGCAGGTATGCCGATGCCGAACGTTCCCTCACCTCATCCGGTATTGAACCCAACCGCCGAGCCGAAACACTGTCGATCGATGAATGGCTCCGTTTGGCCTCGTCGCTTTGACCAATTTTCGCAAAGTGGCTCTGTGCTATCATCGTAAGTAGTGAAAAAGATAGAAATAGTACCGCTGGGCGGGATCGGTGAGTTCGGAATGAACTGCATGGGCATCCGCTACGGCGACGAAATGATAATCGTTGATGCCGGTATGGG
>JBKKAS010000369.1:0-16600 GCA_046714595.1 Pyrinomonadaceae bacterium
GTGCTGCCCGCGTTTACGGGATTCAATCGCTCAAGTGGAAGGCTTAATGTGGGGAACGCCCTACAAAATCAAACGGTTTGCAGCTTTAACTTGTCGGGTCAAACGATCCAGGCTCGGACCAAGGGCGGATATTATTCAGTCCAGATGACCGCGGCCCAAAACTGTGATTACGCCGTAAAGAGTAACGTTAAGTGGATAAAAGTCTCCGGGCCTGAGGCCGGAAGCGGGAACGGAACCGTGACCTTTAGGGTTAATTTTAATCCCACGATCTCAAGGGTTGGAACCTTGACCATCGCAGGACAAACGGTAACCGTGAACCAATCAAGAAATTGATTTATAGAATATGGGCGGTTTTCCAACTATTCTTGATTCGGACGCGTCTAAGCCTGCGGAACCGCCGAGCAAAGGGAAAAAAGGATGTTCCCGACCCGTTTCTAAGAGATTTTCTTGCGTTCCGGCGGAGACTGATAGTATATTTATCCTTCCCGTTCAATTTGCAGCGAATCTGCTCGAACCTTAAGGATTTTTCAAAAGTAAGGATTATTAAAATGAGAAATATTTTAGCCGCTAGTGGCAAGACTGTTTTCGTCGCGGTGATTACCCTGGTTTTGGGTGCGTCTGCCTTTGGGCAACTGAGCCTTCGCAAGGCGCTAGACACCGATAACGACAGCAAGGCCGATTTCATGATCTTCCGGCCCTCGAATAATGTCTGGTACATAAACAAGAGCGGCGGCGGCTTTACGTTCCAGACGTTCGGAATCGCTAATGACGACTTTATGGCGCCCGGTGATTTCGACAATGACGGGAAGGGCGACATATCGGTCTGGCGCGACAGCAACGGCACATGGTATCGCTTGAACAGCAGCAACAGTACCTTTACGCAGGTTCCGTTCGGCATTACGGGTGACGAGCCCGTCGGCCGAGACTATGATAATGACGGCAAGACCGACCTCGCTGTTGTGCGGCGCACGAATGGTGCGATGATCTGGTACGTACTGCGTAGTTCGGATGGCGGATTTGTCGCGTACCAGTTCGGTCTTTCGACCGATTATGTGGCACCCGGTGACTATGACGGTGACGGTAAGTTCGACTTTGCCATTCAGCGTCCCGGTGCGTCGCCGGCCTCGCAGGGAACATTCTATATTGCACGCACCAGCGACGGCGTCTTCAGCCAGACCGCCTGGGGATTGAGTAATGATCTTATCGTCCCGGGCGATTATGACGGCGACAACAAAACGGACATTGCGGTCGTCAGGGAAGGCGCGACGCCGACATCGAACCTCGTTTGGTACATTTTAAGAAGCACGGATGGCGGTCTGACGGCGAACACCTTCGGCATCACCGGTACTGACCTTAACGCGCAGAACGATTACGATGGCGATGGCAAGACGGACATGGCTATCTGGCGTAACAGTGATGGCAAGTTCTACATCCTGCGCAGCATCGACGGCGGACTGACGGTAGTGCCCTGGGGAACTGCTAACGACTTTCCTGTCGCCAGCTACGACTCGCACTAGAATTGAAAACAGTGTTAGATTTGAAGGGTGAGGCCAAGTGTCCTCGCCCTTTTTATTTTTCTAAATGTCTAAACTGACGGAGACAATCCGCACCCGGTTTCCCGGCAGACGTGTCGTCATAATCGGCGACGTAGTGGCCGATCAATTCCTTCACGGCACTATCGCGCGCGTCTCGCGCGAAGCCCCGGTCTTCATTCTCGATCACGAGACCACGGACACTCGGGCTGGCGGAGCTGCGAATGCCGCGGCCAACGTCGCTTCGCTTGGCGGCACTCCCGTACTTGTAGGTTTGACGGGTAATGACGCTAGCGGAGAGCTGCTCAAACAAACCCTCAAGGCTTCTAATATCGATTGCAGTCATCTGATATCGGATGACCGCCTCCAAACCACGACGAAGGTCCGGGTGCTCGCGGGACAACAGTATGCGCCCCGTCAGCAAGTGATTCGGATCGACTACGCGAGCCAGGTCCCGGTACCTGAGGACCTTCACGACCGACTCAAGCAAAATCTTAACGACGCTTGCAAATCCGCCGAAGCAGTAATCATTTCCGACTATAACTACGGCGCCGCAAACGTCGAGATCGCCGGGATTGCCCGCCAGCGATCTCAGGAAATGGGAATTCCCTTACTTATAGATTCCCGGTTCCGGCTTTTGGACTTTCCCGATGCGACCGCCGCCACGCCCAATCAGGAAGAAGTAGAACAAATACTCGGCAGTGAATTTACGCCCGAGAGCTGCACGTCATTGAGAGAGCGTTTGGGTTACAAGGCCCTCCTGGTCACTTGCGGAAACCAGGGCATGATCTTATTCGAAGAAGGACTCGCGCCGCGGAGTTTTGAAGCCGTCGGCTCCAAAGAGCCGATCGACGTTACCGGTGCGGGCGACACGGTTATCGGAGCGTTCGCACTTGGCCTCGCCTCGGGAATGACGTTCACCGACGCCGCGGACGTCGCCAATCACGCGGGCGGTATCGTGGTAATGAAGCGCGGAACTGCCGTCGTAACCTCGTCTGAATTGCTGTCCTCGCTCGAGGCCCAACCGGAAAACCTAAGCCAGACGGGCAAGATCTAATGAAACAACCGGTCGCTGCTCCGATTTTATCCCGAACCGAGATCGTCGCCCGCGTCGGTGCGGAACGATCGGACGGCCAGAAAATAATTCTCGCGAACGGCTGTTTCGATCTGGTCCATGCCGGCCACATTCGATACCTTGCCGGTGCGAAAGAGCTGGGCGGGTTTCTGGTCGCTGGAATAAACTCCGATCTACAGGTCCGACGTCTTAAAGGTAACGGTCGGCCTTTTATTTCGGAACACGAGCGAGCCGAGATCATCGCATCGCTGCGGTTTGTCGATGCCGTCACAATATTCGACGAACCGACTGTGGATGAACTGATCGACGCGATCCGTCCCGATATTCACGCGAAGGGTACCGATTACACCACCGACACGGTTCCCGAACGCGAACGCGTGCTCGCGTATGGCGGCCGAGTCGCGATCGTCGGCGACCCGAAAGATCATTCCTCGACCGAACTGATCGAACTTGTTTGCGAATCGAAATAGTCAGTGTGGAACGCTCGAAACAAAACCGACCTTGCAATTGAGGTCTGGGAAAAACTTGATTGCGAAACTGTCGGAGCTGCCGAGATCGAAGCGATCGAAACGGCCGTTGCCGATGTCTTCGGGATATCTGCCGTCGATTCGCCGATGATCATTGCGCGCCTTCTGGCCGACGAAGGGGCCGAGCTCAGGCATAGTGAGATCATGGAGCTGTACGTGAAACGCGCTTCAGATCGCCCGTCGTACGAAACCGCCCTCCGAAATATTCTTAATACAGCGGATCTGAAAACGACACTCAGCTCAATTCGACGGATGGAAAACTTTCGAAGAAAATTTGAGAGTGACGGCGATCGAGAGGGGCTCAGACTTTTGCGTGGGAGGGCGCTTGGCGAAAAAGAGAAGAAGCTTGCAGCCGCGGAAAAAAAGAAAGCGGAACCGAAAGAGCGGCTGACGTCGCGCGAGATCGCCGAATGGATCACGTTGTGGCTGCAGTCGCCCGAGCTTTTCGAGAATTGGATCAGGCTCCGGTGCCGGACCGAGGACTTTATTTCGAAGTTCGGCGAGCTCTAGACAAAACCGATGAGACGTTTCTATGCACCGCCGCAGCAATTTCATGATCAAAGCGTGACGCTGAGCAATGAAGAGACGCGTCACCTTCGCAACGTCCTGCGCCTTAAGCCCGGTGATACGGCTCAGATCTTCGATGGCGAGGGCCGTGAATTTGTCGGAGAGGTGGTCAGTGCGGGAAAGCCTGATGCAGAGCTTCGAATAGTACGCGAAGTTGAACCCGCGGCACCTGAATCACCGCTCGAGCTGAGTTTGGCGATTAGCGTTTATAAAAACGACAAGATGGACCTTGTTGTCCAGAAAGCCGTCGAGCTAGGTGTTGTCCGGTTGTCGCCGGTGATCACGCTCCGCTGTGAAGCCAGCTTGCGAGATGCAGTAAAAAGGGTTGGGCGGTGGCGAAAGATCGCGCTCGAGGCGACAAAACAATGCGAACGGGCGAGAGTAATGGCCGTTGATGAGCCAGTAAGACTAGATGACTTTGTCGGCGGTGTCGACTCGAACTCGGGTCTTCTTTTTATTTTTTCCGAGAGAGACGGCGAAGGGATCCCGGTGAGCGATGGCGTAAACAAAATAACCGCCCTTATTGGTCCAAAGGGCGGTTGGGAAAATTCGGAGATCGACCTTGCACGTGAACGCGGCTTTATTTCGGTCAAACTGGGCCGTCGGATCTTGCGAGCCGAAACGGCAGCGATCGCGTTCGCCGCAATACTGCAGCACCGCTTCGGAGATCTTGATTAGATCTCGTTCTTCAGCTTTCGCGGCCTGTAATAGGCATCACCCCGCTGTGTGAGCTTGGCTTTGCCCGCAAGACTTTGGATTACCGAGTTGAGCAATTCCTTGTTCTCCAGCTTGAAGTTAACCAGCCCCTTCGCCGCTTCTACATCCGGATCCTCAAAGTGAAGAACTAGATAACGCCGCTTTTCCTTAAGCAACCCTGCGAGTCCGGCTCCGGGCAGAGGAATATGACGGACTACATTCCCGGTCGTCGAAGTCACGGATCTCGACTGCGGATAGATCACTAAAACGGATTTGTAGGGAATGTGAAACTTCTCTTTCTGGTCTTTACCAAAGAAAACAAGACGCTCGTTCGCGTCGTCGAATCTCAGCGTTCCCACCTCTTTCTGGTTGTAGCCGAACATCCCGCCTTCGTACTTAGCTTCAAACGACGGTGGTGCCGGGTTAGCGGGCATTGTCGCCGGCTTGGACGATGCGTCCATTGGGCGGGGCTGTGCGGTTACAGCGGCTGCCGATAAAAATAACGCAGTGATCAATATTAGTATCCGATTCATGAAATTCCTTCTTAAAGCAAGATCTTATGGAGTAGCCATTTACCAAACGTTTTATAGACGCGTTTCGCCTCGTTTTGGTTGTTATTTAGCGGCGAAAAACTTCCCGCCCTGTAAATGCCCGGCTAGCCTTTCGCGGGCAATAGCCACATATTCAGCCGAAATTTCCGAACCGAGCCAACGCCTTTTCAGCAGGTGCGCGACTTTCGCGGTCGTTCCGCTACCCATGAAGCAGTCATAGACCAGGTCGCCTTCGTTAGTCCATGTGGATATCTGGTCGTGGGCTAGCCGTTCCGGGAATATGGCCGGATGTTCGAACGCTATCTTGTCTTTCGACGACGACGTCCCAACATTGTAGAAAAAAATGTTGTTGACCTTTCGCTCCTTGGGCGCAACGTGATCATGAGCGAGGTCGTTGCGGCCGACCTTTGTGATCCGGAAAGACTTGAATGCTTTTTCTTGTTTTATCGGCTGCATTATCGGATTGAACGTTTGCGGCTGTTCCTTACTGAAGCAGAACATGTACTCAAAGCACTGACGATATCGCTTGCCGCAATCACTTGGAATGGGATTGTTCTTCGCATAGATCATCGTATCGTGGACCTTGAACCCCGCTTCCTGAAACGTTATCGCGTGACGAAAGCTCGTGAGGGTTTCGTTGCCATTCAACGTCCGGTCGCCAACGACCCAGACAACCACGCCGCCCGGTTTTGTTTTCGCGAACAGCCCGGCCGCGATCTCTTCGACCGGAAAATGGTAGCCGTTGTAATCGCGAAGATCGTCGTAGGGCGGACTCGTAATCGTCATGTCGATCACGTCGTCGGGCATTCGCTTCAGAGTCTCTAGGCAATTTTCCTGATAGATCCTTTCGAGTTCGAGCATTATTTCGTTTATAACTTCATCCCGCCGAATGTTCCCTGCCACACAAGCGATTGCTTTAGGACCCCGAGTCGTTGAGCATCCGACTCACTAGACGTAACTGTAAGCTGATCGATTATCGAGTTGAGCAGCGGGATCGCGAACTGCCGCGCATTCGCCACGACCTGCGGATAATAGTGCAGTTGTATACGGCCGTGGGCGCCGGTGTGAAAGTTAATAACGGCTTCGGATTCGATCTTGGTTACGGCCAGGCCAACCGGGACGATCTTTCTCGGCAAACCGTGAAACGCATTTCCCGACGACCGGTCGAGGGTGCCTAAAAGTAGTATGCCGATCAGCATGCCCATCTCGCTGACGTGATCGGCATTGTGCCGGGCGAGCTCGGCACGCCCTCCGGATCGTGGACCGAAACTTCCGTACTCAGGGTTAACAAGACGCGAATCGTAGATCACACCGATGACGTCCTCGGCATCACCCTGAAGCGCGACAAACTGGCCGAAACAGTAATCCGAGGCGTCCGGAAGAGCGTCGCCGCCGTCAACCGAATCGATTATCCGGGCGATGTAGTCGATGTGAGAATTTGAACTGACGATCTTCGCGATCTTCATAAGCCGATCTCGGGAATCAGATAGAGCAGCCACCATAGTACAAGCTGAGCAGCGAGAAGCGTAAAGCCTGCGGCCATGCAACCAAGCGCGTCGCGCATCTCGATCCGTTGTCGTTTTCGCTGAGCGTCGAAGATGAAATATCCGCTCATGACGAGCGCCGGCGGTATGAACAGGAGTCCGAGATAAGGAACCATCGCATAGACCGTACACGCCCACGCGGCGTTTGACGCCAACCTGCTGCGATCCTCAAAAAGATTTCTCTCGCCGTTGTGCAGTTTTGTTTCGAGCTTCACCAGGAACTAGTTTTCCATGAGTCGAGTATTGACGCAAAGTGAGATTGGGCAGGGCTACTGGAAACTCATTTACCGGACGCGGCTCGTTCTGCGTTTCAGGAAGTCCATCAACACGAACTGCGTGAGATTGTTGGGGTTTGCAAAGTAGGCTTTGCCGTTGGTCATAGCGGTCATTCGCTTAACGAAATCTACCAGATAAAAGTCGCTTGCGAGCATGAAAGTATTGATCATAATCCCGGCCTTGCGGCACGCCTGAACTTCTTTGAAGGTCTCTGACATGACGAACGGATCATTGCCCATCGAGTTCTTGTACAGGACGCGCTGCTCGCCGGTGACGCGGCTGGAATTTCTGCGATAACTGAGAAACGCCGGATTCGACGGCTCGACGAACGCGGCTGTGGGCTTGCCGTCGGTGATCATCACGATCTGTTTCATCTCTTTGCCTTGTGCCGCGAGAATCCGGCCCGCGAGTTTCAAGCCTTCCGCAGTGTTCGTGTGATACGGGCCGACCTGCGTCGATGCAAGCCGGGCGAGGGGCAATTCTTCGGCGGCGTCATGAAACAAAACCAGCTTCAGCGAATCGCCCGGATACTGCGTCCGGATAAGATGAGCGAGTGCGAGCGCAACCTTCTTTGCAGGTGTAAACCGGTCCTCGCCATAAAGGATCATCGAATGCGAACAGTCGAGCATCACCACCGTCGCGCACGACGAACTGTAGTCCTGTTGATGAACGTGAAGATCGCGGTATTCGAGATTGAGCGGGACGGACAACCCTTCGCGTGTGATGGCCGAGAGCAGAGTGGTATTTACGTCGAGGTTTATCGTGTCTCCGAACTCGTATTGTTTCGAGCCGAGGGCAGCTTCGACGCCAGTCGATTGGTGATGCGTGTCGTGACGTCCGATCGAGGACTTGCCCAGGCTTCCGAGAAGTTTTTGAAGGGTCTTGTAGCCAAGAAAATCGAGACCCTTTTCCGTCACCTCAAAACTGATCTTTCGCGGAAGCGGCTCACCGATCTTGCCCTGTCCGTTCCCGTTCTGCATCGGTCGCGGCCGTTCCGCCGGCGCTTCCTTGAGGTTCAAGTAGCCTTCCTCAACAAGTCGCTCTATCAACTGGTTGATCAGCTCTTCGAGCAGCGATCCTTTGAACTCGCCCTGGTTGTCGGCGAGCATTTGTTCAACGTCATGCTCGTCCAATATTTCCTGTTCGATCAACCCCTGAAGGATCGCCCGCCGGAGTGCATCAAGAGAATCGTCAACCTGGTTTCGCTGGCGCGTCCACCAGTAGTCGCCGTTAAAGCCCGAGTCGAGCATCTGATTCGACAACGCGTCCATCAGCGAGCTGAGATCTATGCCGAAGGCATCGAAACCTTTGAATTTTGAGTAGCGAACAAACTTCATCGCGTTACCAAAAAGCGCTTGCCATATGAAATATCAGACGCTATATTGTGATTACCCAAGCCGGATTTTTATCTCTCTCCAAAAACTTAGCACATTCTCTCCTCGAACTAAATTTTTTAGAAGGAAGGAGTCTATCCATGAAAAAGTTTTTGGTTTCAGCAATGATGTTTTTAGTCTTCGCTGTCGGCTTGCCGCTTTCGGTCGAGGCGCATGACACGTGTCGCCGAAGGTACAAGCGAACGACCGCGGCGCGCACTTATCGAACTGCACCGCGCTATCGAACGGCGGGCTACGTAGCGGAACGTCGACCGAGTTTTTATCGTCGTCACCGCAATCTGATCAATATCGGGGTTGCCACCGGTGCAGGGGCATTGATCGGCGGATTGCTCGGCGGACGACGCGGTGTTGCTTACGGCCTCATGGGAGGAGCCGGTGCCGGTGCGTTGTATACCTACAAGCTAAATCCGAAGAAACGGCACTACCGTCGCTACTAAGTTCAAGTTTTGCCTATCTCGGAACACGAGTGCGATTAATCGCCTCGCGTTCCTTGCGTTTGCAAAGGAAGATTTTCACGCAGAGCCCGCGGAGTACGCAGAGAGATCAAGTGAACTCAATCGAGCGTGGTTTTCTCTGCGTGCTTTGCGAGGTCTGCGTGAAATCTTCCTTTTGCAATAAACGCAAACACATCGGTATACACACCATATTGAAAGTTACTAGCCGATTTAGTGCCCCGACCGAGTCCGGTTTAGACGCAAGTCAGGGTTAAATGAACAAATAGCACGCCTTATTTTTTTGGCACGTTCATTGCCATCTCTCTCTGCAACGAAACGAAATGTTTCGACTTGATAAACGGGGAGAGATTAAGCAATGAAAAAGATCATAACAACATTCATGATGATGGCTCTGATGGCAGTCGCGGTCCCGATGTTCGCAACCTCGGCCGATGCGCAGACGCGATACAGAACCAGGCGCACGTATACGACAACAACTCAGCGTCCGAACTTTTACAAACGTCACCGTAACCTGATCAATATCGCGATCGGTACCGGTGCCGGTGCGTTGCTCGGCGGATTGATCGGTGGTAAGAAAGGTGCGCTCATCGGAACGGCGGCGGGCGCGGGCGGATCGGCCCTCTACACCTATAAGTTGCGACCGAAGAGAACGACATACTTCCGCAGATACTAATTCAGTTAGTTACGAACCGGGGAGGTGAGGGCCGTGATGAGTCGAAAGACTTGTCACGGCTTTTCAAGCAAAAAACTAATAACTAAAAACTAAAAGTGAACGTCGGTGCCGACTTGCGTGTCAAACGGTCCTTGGTTTCCCGTCTTTCACTTTTAGTTTTTGGTTATTAGTTTTTAGTTAGTTGTACCCCTCAACATCCGTGAAATCTTCGTAGATCATTCCACGCCGGTCGCGTTTGGCTTTTGTCACAGCCACGTATCCGCCGTCTTCGGTTGGAGAGATCTTGTTGTGGGCGTACAGGCCTTCGAGTACGAACTCGCACGCCGAGACAAGCTTCGCCTTCTCTTTCTTACTAAACTCCAGCGGAACGAGTGTCGATTCGATCAACTGCGGAACGCTGTCCAAAAGGACGACGCACTCGTCAGCGGAAGCGTCATCCGACAGCAGCAGCTTGTTTCCTTCGTCGAACCAATGGATCGTCGGCGTAAAGTCGATTCCCAAAAAGAACCCTTCGAAGGTAACGCCGCACGCGCTCTTTACGAGGTCTTTCGCGAGCCGCGTTCCGCCGATCTGCTCGCCTTCGTATTCAAGCTCCATTTTCCCGGTCATGGAAGGAAGGGCTGCGTAGATGTCGGAGATCCGTGGAACGATATCTTTTTCGCCGGTTGTCAGAGCCCGGCGCTCGGCATTCGATACAGCGGATTCGAGCGCCGTTATCGGGAACCGCTGCGACACGCCGCTCCGCTTATCGACACGCTGATCTTCGCGGGCCTCGAAAGCGATCTGCTCGATCGTCTCCGAAATGAAATCGGGTATCGTAACCGTGAAATTCTCAAGACCCTCGCGCTTTGTCCAGGCTTCCTGCTTCGTGATCTCCGAACTGAGTTGAACATTCGCCGGGTAGTGTGTTTGGACCTCGGTACCAATGCGGTCCTTGAGCGGGGAGATTATCTTTCCTCGTGCGGTGTAGTCCTCCGGATTCGCGCTGAAGACGAGCATGACGTCCAGCGGCAGGCGAACCGGATAACCTTTGATCTGGACGTCACCTTCCTGCATGATGTTGAAAAGTCCGACCTGGATCTTGCCGGCGAGATCGGGCAGCTCGTTAATCGCAAAGATGCCGCGGTTTGCACGTGGCAGCAAACCGAAATGGATCGTCAGCTCGTCAGACAAAAGATGTCCGCCCTTCGCGGCCTTGATCGGATCGATGTCGCCGATAATATCCGCGATGGTCACATCCGGCGTGGCAAGCTTTTCGACAAATCGATTGTTGCGATGCACCCAATCGATCCTCGTCTCGTCGCCAAGAAGTTCGACCTGCTGGCGGCCGAACGCGCTCAGGGGAGCCAGCGGATCATCGTTGACCTCAGAGCCGGCAATGATCGGAATGCTTTCGTCCAGCAGACCGGTCAACTGCCGGATTATTCGCGATTTCGCCTGGCCGCGGAGGCCGAGCAAGATGAAATTGTGCTTTGCCAATATCGCATTGACGATCTGCGGCACAACCGATTCGTCGTAGCCCAGGATCCCCGGAAAAAGCCGCTCACCGCTCCGCAGCTTTGCGATCAGGTTGGCGCGCATCTCGTCTTTGACCGAACGCGACGCGTATCCGCTTGCCTTAAGTTCACCCAATGTCCGTTCGCCTGGCATGATCTCATTTTACTCGCCTGAGATTCGAATGCCAGCGCTCGCAGTATCCTGTTGACGCTTTTCCAGCATTTCTAAATGCTGTCGGCGAAACTCTTCAATCTGAGAGTCGAATTCTTCGAATCCTCTCTCCCACTCGTGCCGTTCCCTTTCTTTCTGTGTTCGGAACTTGTTCCCGTTGATCTTGGAGTTTTTCAGGGACTCTATCCAGCCGTGCAGTTGTTTGGAAATGTTCTCGCCTTTGGATTTGAGATTTGAAATTTCAAATTTGAAATTGGAGAAACGAGGGATTCTTTCACACATTGAAAGCATCGATCTGCTTTCGCCGGCCGAACCCCGCGCTATGTAGAGAAAAGTAATAAGCTCGGCGGTAGTCCCTCGCTCAAACCCCTCGGCAATGTTGTTCGAAATAGAGAGCGTGGACCTTTCCAGTTGACTCTTGGTGTCACCGAAACCGCGCAAATCTGCGATATTTGTAAACTTGAAAATTAGTAGTGCGAATTCAACTGCCGCCTGCCAAACCGGTAATTCTTCAAAACGCGTATATTTCATCGTATCTGCCTCCGGAAAAGATTTAGTACGTATCAAATACCAAACGCTCTGGGTCCGGGTCTTGAAATCGTATGAACAGTTCTTAATGTTGCTGTGACAGGACAACAAAGCCCGCAGCAGACCGCCCCGGGCTTTGTATTTGAAATCTCAAATTCGAGATCTGAAATTCTTAAAACACGTACTTATTCGCCGAGGTCAACGTACCGGCGAGATCAGGTTGCGACGCCGAACATCTGAACGCCGACCACCGTTTCACCATTGAGGATTCCGACGGCATAAAGATCATATTGCGCCCCGTAGGGCTCGTCACGTGGCAAAATCAAGACTGTAAGATTCGTTAGATGTGATTCCAAATACGCTTGCAAGTTTCTCCATCGGCCGGTCGGGTCGTTTTGGGTTCGAATCTGAAAGAACGGTGACCATGACTGAGTGATAATTTGAGCCTCCGCCGGTCGTCGGAGTAGCTCTAGAAACACGGTGTCGGAAATTTCCCTGACCGGCGTATTCCGATAAAAGGCGAACACTTCCGAATCTTGTTCGGTGACATAATTCAGATCCGCGGAACGCGTGACGATGCCGACCACGAACTGGGATAAGGTCATGGGTCTGTCTCCGATCAGCGGGGACATTTCCGTCGCTGCGTGACCTGCTGACCCGGTAAGCATGCCGACAAGGACCGCGAGAACTAATATCCGGAATACGGCCGATGTGCAGCGAAGATAGGCTTGCCATTCCGGTACCTTTTCAAAACGCTTGTATCTCATAGTATCTTCCTCCAACAAGATACTTTCTTAATATCAGAAGAATTGCTTACACGTCTTGAATCCGTCTAAAACGTTATTAAGCTGGCGTCCGCGGCGAAAATAAAAAAGTCCGGAGCGTTTAACTCCGGACTTCGACAGATCAAAAATCTAAAATCTAAAATCAAAACACGTACTTATTCGCAGCGATCAGCGTGTCAGCGATCTGCTGACGCGCGGCGACCGTATTGATCGGCGAATTGTTTTTCGTGAACCGCTTGAGTGCCACCAATAACGTGCGGCCCTCGTCACCCTCGCACATCGCGGCGATGGTGTTCCGGGCCTTCATCTCGATCCGCTGGATCGCGTCGTTGCAAAAGACGGCGGCCATGTTGGCGTACCGATCGTGCGAATCCTTCACGTCGGTTCGCTTGCCGACTTTCTTCGCACGCAGCACGGCCGTCTCCATTTGGTAAGCGTCCATGATGATGTCCGCGCAGTTGAGCAGGATCTCCTGCTGATCCGCGAGACCCATCATATATTTCTGGGCTGCAGTACCGAGCACCATCAGCGCGACCTTCTTCGCGTTCTGGGCAAGCTTTGTCTCGGCCGCGAGCAATCCGGTGTCTTCATCAAATGACATCTGCGGATTAAGGATCTCATCCTGCAGAGCCTTTGCCGCCGGGATGATCCCAAGCTTTCCCTTCATCGCGCGTTTCATCAACTGGCCCGGAATCAACAGTCGATTGATCTCGTTCGTGCCTTCAAAAATTCGGTTGATACGCGAATCGCGATACGCCTTCTCAGCCGGATAATCGGCCGAGTATCCGTAGCCGCCGTAGATCTGTACCATCTCGTCGACGACATAATCGAGCGCTTCGCTGCACGCCACCTTGTTGATCGACGATTCGACCGCGTACTCCTCGATCGACTGCATCTTCTTCGCGTTGTCGGCTCCGTCGCCGATAAGCGCGTCGATCATCCCGACAGTCCGATAAGTGATCGATTCCGCGACCCACGTTCGGATCGCCATCTCGGCGAGCTTGTGCTTGATCGCACCAAAGGATGAGATCGGCTTTCCAAACTGGTGACGCTCATTCGCGTAGCGGATCGCCTCGTGGAGCGCGAGCTTCGCACCGCCGGTCACGGACGCACCGAGTTTGAATCGTCCGACGTTCAGAATATTGAATGCGATCTTCGCTCCGTCGCCGACATTGCCGATCAAATTCGTCGCCGGGATTTTCGCGTCCGACAAAATGAGCGGCGTGGTCGATGACGACTTGATGCCCATTTTGTGCTCTTCGCTCCCGGGGCGGCAGTTCTCGCTTCGTTCGACGACGAACGCTGAGAACTTTTCCTTCACACCGTCGACCTTCGCAAACACGATGAAGACATCCGCGAAACCGCCGTTCGAGATCCACATCTTCTCGCCGTTCAGGATGTAATGCTTGCCGTCTTCGGTCAGCTTTGCCGTGGTCTTCGCACCGAGCGCATCGGAACCCGAACCCGCTTCACTGAGACAGTATGCCGTGACGACTTCGCCGGCGACGATCTTCGGGATCCAATGTTTCTTGAGCTCGTCGGAACCGAAATAAAGAATAGGCAGCAGCCCGATCGACGTCTGCGCACCGAACGTGGTACCGAAGCCGCCGGCACGTCCGATGTATTCCGCGATGACGACGCCCGTTGTTTGATCGAGGCCGAGCCCGCCGTACTCTTCAGGAATGGTCGCTCCCAGAAGGCCGAGGTCGCCACCCTTTTTCACGAGTTCCCGGGCGATCTCCCACGCATGCTTTTCCAACGCAGGAAGCTGCGGATGGATCTCGTTATCGACAAACTCGCGGGTTGTCTCGCCGATCATCCGCTGCTCGTCGTTAAAATCCTCAGGTGTAAAAATGTCGTCGGTCTCCGCGATCAAAAACTCGCCGCCTTTCATGTATTCCTTTTCCATTTGTGCTTCCATCTTGTTCCTCACAACTTTTCTACAGGGATGAAAGGGATAAAGGGGATCTTCTAGCTGGATATCCCTTTCATCCCCTTAATCCCTGTTAACTAATTCTTTCAAATATCCCGGCCGCGCCCATGCCGCCGCCGACGCACATCGTCACCATTCCGTAGCGAGCATTGCGGCGTTTCATTTCTTGAAGAATCGTCGCTGTCAGTTTCGCTCCGGTACATCCGAGCGGATGTCCAAGCGCGACCGCACCGCCGTTCACGTTCACCTTTGACGGATCCATCTCGAGCAGCTTCATTACCGACAGGCCTTGAGCGGCGAACGCCTCGTTCAATTCGATCACGTCGATCTGATCAAGCGTCAGCCCGGCGAGTTTCAGCGCCTTAGGGATCGCATAGACCGGGCCGATACCCATTTCCTCCGGCAGACAGCCGGCGGTAGCAAACGCAACAAATCGCGCGAGCGGCGTCAGCCCAAGCTCCTTCGCCTTGTCCAGTGACATCACCACGGCCGCCGCCGCTCCGTCCGACATCTGGGAAGAATTACCAGCGGTCACCGTACCTTGGGTGTGAAACGCGGGCTTTAGTTTCGCGAAGCCTTCGGCGCTGGCGTCGTAACGAACGCCCTCATCGGTGTCGAACACAACTTCTTTGCGTCGCACGCGGCCCTTCTCATCGAATTCATCGACATACACCGTGATCGGCACGATCTCATCCTTGAATCGGCCTTCTTTTATCGCCGCCGCGGCTTTTTGATGTGAGCCGAGTGAAAATTCGTCAGCCTGCTCGCGCGTGATCTCGTATTTTTTCGCCAGGTTCTCGGCGGTCAATCCCATGTTGAGGTAATAGTCCGGATACGAATCGACGAGCGCGGGATTCGGTCGCACGACATTGCCGCCCATCGGGATCATCGACATCGTCTCGAGCCCGCCCGCGATGATGACATCCGCGCCGCCGGTTGCGATCCTGTCTGCTGCGATCGCGATCGTCTGCAGACCCGACGAACAATAACGATTCACCGTCATCGCCGATGTCTCGACCGGCAAGCCCGCCGCGATCATCGCGGTCCGTGCGACGTTCATTCCCTGCTCAGCCTCGGGAAACGCGCAGCCCATGATCACGTCTTCGACCTGGGCTTTATCCAACCCTGGGACACGATTCAACGCTTCCTTTATCGCCGCCGCACCGAGATCATCCGGCCGCGTGTTCTTCAGCGTGCCCTTCGGCGCCTTTCCGACAGCCGTACGCACGGCCGATACAATTACTGCTTCTTTCATAAAAAACTTTACCCTGTTAAGTCAGCTAATTTTCAAGTCTAAGAGTTTCTTCGCTACCGGTCTCAACGACTCGGGATCGTTGAGCGAAACGCCGATCGAATCCGTCTCAATTTGATAGAGGCGATTCACAATATCGTCCTCGGAGCGCTTCCCGACGAGGATTCGGTAAATCGGCGCGATGTAACTGTCATATTCGTCATCGGCCCAAGTTACTTCCTTCGAGATCCCGATCGGATCCCACTCATAAAAGAGGATCTGACGAATCGAATTCTGAATCTCTAGCGCTCGCTTCTTTTTGGAAGTCGCCGCATTTCTAGCGATAACCTTCGAATTCATCAGTTTGACGCTTAGTAGCCAAAGCTCGTCCATCAAACGCAGTCGCTCTGTCACCGCTTGTGAAGACATGTCTGTTATCACTTATCACCCCGCTTCAATTCTTTGATGTCAACTATATCCTGGTCGCGCCCGCTGATCTCTTTAAGTTCGATCAGACCCCCTTTGGATACGACCCAAGTCTTTCCCTCTTCCCATTCGACTAATTCGCGCCCGTCCCAGACTTCATGCAGGGACGGCGTCACAAGTAAGAAGTCCAGGGTAAATAATCTCTTCGATTCCTTATCGATCTTCGAGATCCTTCTGATTTCGATAGCGCCATCTGCAAAGTGAAGCGGCAGGCCCTCGACGTCATAACCATGAACTTTTGCGATTTCCCATGCTCGTTCCAGGTCGTCTGCCACAACCAGCAAATCTATGTCGATCGTAGCCCGCGGCAATCCATGAATCGCCATGGCCCAGCCGCCGCAAACAGCGTAATCGATTCCGGCGTCATTTAGCGCCTCGGTGATCGATTTGAATTCTTCGAGTAGCGTGGACATCTATCCCACCTTAAATTCCCCGGTCGCTACCGCTCCCGGTTCTGACTCTTGCCGCTTCAGGCTCCCCTCCTTGTTTAGGAGGGGAGCTTTGAGCTCGCACTCCGCGTTCCGTCTTTCACAAAGGTCGCTTATAAACCTTCCCGTATCGCATCACGAACACAACATCCTTAACCGTCTCGATCTTCTCAAGCGGGTTATCGCGAACGGCGACGATATCGGCACGCATTCCAGGCTTTATCCAACCGCGGTCAGCGTCAACACCAAGC
>JBKKAS010000370.1:0-22436 GCA_046714595.1 Pyrinomonadaceae bacterium
TCTTCTTCGCTCGGAGCCGGCTCGTATGGATTCGGGCGAAGCGAGTGAGGATCGGCATAGCGAAGCGGTTTCCCCGTGCCTCGCTCAACCAAGTCGTAGACGCCGACGATGAGACACACGCCGGTGCCATATTCGACACGCAGATTTTGTGCGAGCGACACGGTGCGAATTATGTCGGAGTTCGCCTTCTCGAGATCGCCGAGCTGATTGTTGGTTACGCCCAGTTGCTGCTCGAGTTTCTGGATAATATTGTTTTGCCGTTCGGCCTGTTCGCGATTTTCGCGAAGCTCGCGGCTTACGGCCCAGCCGAGGTAGAGCACGCCGGTAATAAACCCGACCGACAACACAAGCATGATCGCCTTAGTCGTCCAACTAACTTCGCGCATCAGCTCGCGTGAAAATTCTCGAAGAAAGGCTTTGGCGTCGTCGCGTTTCGGCGATGTAGCTGCGTCCAGAGCGGCCGACTCGATAAACTGTGCGACGTGCGGCAAGTCGCGGTTGGCTCGAATAAGCGAGGGCTTAACGGAAGGGGCAAAGAACGAGAACGCAATGTCCGTCCCCTCGATTCTGATCACGTCGCCGTCGCCAACGGCGATAAAACGACGGATCGGTCCGCCGTTGAGGGTCAGCGCGAGAGTGGGGTCGAATTTCGTCAAGCGAAAGACGCCGTCGGTGTCCTCAAGTTCGAACCACGGGCCTTTCGAGTCGACTTGGGTCGTCTGGATCTGCAGTTCGCAAGTTTCATCCGAGCCGATGCTCAAACGCTCCTGCGAAAAGACCTCCGTCGACTTCTCCGATCCGACCTCGATGTGAATGATAATTCCTGCCATTTATGCGTGGAAGGCGGACGCCCTCGTCTGCGATCCGCTTTTAGCGAAGTGAGATTCTACCATAAGCATCGGCTTCTTCGATGCAAAGCAGATGGCGTTCGTGGCAGAATATTACCCGATGCCTAAACCCAAGTTTATCGACGACCGCACGGAGCTCGAAAAGCTCGCACCGGTCACGCAAGCTCCGATCAAACACCACGTTTTCGTCTGCAATGGAAAGTCGTGTTCCGCCGTTGGAAGCGCCGAGGTTAAGGCGGAGTTCGTTCGGATCCTCGAAGAGAAGGGCCTGCGGCAGGGAAAGGAATCAAAAGGAAGAAACCCGCGTGGTGCTGTCGTGCTGACCGATTGCAGCTCGGTCGGATTCTGCTCGATCGGAGTCGCGGTTTTGGTTTACCCCGAAGGCATCTGGTACGCGCAAGTTCAGCCCGAGGATGTCGGCGAGATCATCGAAGAGCATCTCGAGAAAGGGAAGGTCGTTGAGAGGCTGGCGTTGATCGAGCTGAACAATCGCTGATTCGTCGCGCCTATGGGGAAGCGACAATTGGAATCGGTGTCGCGACAAATGTTCCGGTCCTGATCACGTAAGGCGGCGTTGTTGTGCTGGGCACATTCGTTACGAAAATAACTGCGCCCGACATGACACCAGTTTGCGAAGTATTCCCTTTGAAGATCAGTGTTCCGGTTTCCCGGCAGCAGTTTCCTACCGGGAACTCAACCTCGCTCGAGAAGCTCATAAAGTCATTCGTCACTCTGTCCCAAACCGCCGGGAAAAGCGTTGTCGGTGTCCACGTCGTACGAGGCCCGATCAGCCTGAAGGACCCCGTCCCATTCGAGAATGACATGAACAAAAGCTGACGCGACGTGCTCGTGGTCGTACCCATCAGCGTGTATGAAACACTCCAACCGGCGACCGGGACAGGTGAACCACCTTCCGCTTTGGTTTGAGCAAGAGCGTTTAGGGCGAGGAAGAAAACAAGGCAACAAAGCAGGATCGCTTTCGGTTTCATAGATCCCTCCAAAGCTGTTTTTATACGACGATTTTATATAACGGAAACGGCTGGATTACAAGCAGATTTCTGCGGATCGGCCTCGGCGTTTTGGTTTACCCGGATGGCGTCTGGTACGCACAGGTCCAGGCCGACGATGTCGGGGAGATCATCGAGGAGTATTTAGAGAAAGGCAACGTCGTCGAGCGGTTGGCGTCGATTGAAGTAAAGTCAGGTTCCTGAGCTTGCGGGTTATCGACGACAATTGGCCACATGCGCGACACCGGCCTTTCGTGAGCGTGCTCCGCACGCTCTGCCGTTAGTTTCCGTAAATTACCGGTTTATCACCCGTACCACGGATATTCGCTCGGGCGCGACTAGGCATCGCGTACTTTCCTTCGTCGAGCCCCGACACTTTTATCGGAGGCCTGAAGTTCCAAGACTTGCATGATATCTTCTCGCGCGATCTGGGCCTCCTCGTACTCGGGATCTAGTTCGATTGACTTATTAAAGTATCTCAGTGCTTCTACATATTTCGACTCAGCTCGACAGATTAACCCTAAGTTGAAAAGCGCTTCATCAGCCCGCGTAGGATCAGATTCAACGGCACGGTTATGATAATAGCGAGCTTCATCATACTTGCCTTGCTTTGCCATGCACGCCCCGAGAAACACAAGATTTTCTTGTGATTCTGCCAGGTCGACCGCTTTTCTATACCATTTTTGAGCACGCAACAGGTTTCCTTTTTCCAAGTAATATTTTCCAACTCTCGTATAGGCAAGATCGCGGTGGTCAATGGGGGACAGCCGGATCGCGGTTCGAAGTGCAATACATGCATTATGAAAAGAGGAAATTTGGGTTAGCCCGTCGGCAAGAATTAACCAGCCAAAAAAGTCATCGGGAAATTTTCTCGTGTACCCCTCAGCAATGTACACTTGGCAAGCGGGGGCGTCCCTTGTCCATACATCCATCAATTTGTCCCACAACTGCTTCTGTTCTGATTTCACGTTCTTAACAACCTACGCCCGCATCGCCGTCAGGATCTCATCCACCACTTTCTTCGCATCTCCAAACAACATCAGCGTGTTCTCTTTATAAAACAGCGGGTTGTCGACGCCGGCGTAGCCGCTGGCCATCGAGCGTTTCATGACGATGACATCGCGGGCTTCCCAGACGTGAAGCACTGGCATGCCGGCGATCGGGCTTGAAGGATCATCCATCGCGGACGGATTGACGATGTCGTTGGCGCCGATGACCCACGCGACGTCGGTGGCGGGAAAATCGGCGTTGACCTCGTCCATTTCGAAGACGATGTCGTATGGAATGTTCGCCTCGGCGAGCAGTACGTTCATGTGTCCGGGCAGTCGGCCGGCCACCGGATGGATCGCGAACTTAACCTCGGTGCCGCCTTCCTTCAAAATTTTCACGACCTCCGCGAGCGAATGCTGCGCCTGTGCAACCGCGAGTCCGTAGCCGGGAATGATGATAATTTTGCGAGCCTCCTGCAGAAGGGAAGCGGCGTTCTCGGCGTCGATCGAGTGCACTTCGCCCTGAGGTTCGCCGCTTGAGGCCGCTGCCGTGCCACTCTCGGTACCGAATCCGCCGAGCATCACGCTGACGAACGAGCGGTTCATTCCGCGACACATGATGTAGCTGAGGATCGCACCCGAGGATCCGACAAGGGCGCCGGTGATGATGAGCAGGTCGTTCGAAAGCATGAAGCCCGCCGCCGCCGCCGCCCAGCCCGAATAGCTGTTGAGCATCGAGACGACCACCGGCATATCCGCACCGCCGATCGCCATGATGAAGTGAACTCCGAGAATTCCGGTTACGACGGTCGCTATCAGAAGCGGCCACTGGCCGGTCTGCGTATCCGGCGACATAAAGAACGCGACGCCGAGACCGATGGTCGCGAGCAGCATAATGATGTTGATCAGATGCCTCCCCGGAAGCATGAGCGGCTTGCCGCTGATGGAGCCTCGAAGCTTGAGAAATGCGATCACCGATCCCGTGAAAGTGACGGAGCCGATACACACGCCGATAAAGATCTCGGCTGTGTGAAGATTCATTTCCGCCGCCGTCATGTTGGGATGAGGGCCGAGATACGTTGCGAATCCGACGAGCACGGCGGCGAGTCCGACAAAGCTATGCAGTATCGCGACGAGCTCCGGCATCGACGTCATCTGCACACGGCTCGCGAGTATCGCCCCGATGATAAGACCCGGGATCAACGCTGCGGCCAGTACGGGGAGTCCTCCCGTCGTCATCGCTGCACCCGTCGCGACGAGCGCGATCAACATGCCGATGATGCCGTACAAATTCCCGCGGCGTGCAGTTTCCTGCCGGCTCAGTCCTCCGAGGCTGAGAATGAACAGCGCACTCGCGGCGATGTATGCGATTGTGATTAGCGATTGTTGCATTAAGAATTGATCAGAAACGCCATTCGAATCCGTCCCGCAAGGGACGATCGATAATAGCCCACCAATTTATCGATGGGTAAGGTCTCACTTCCTAAACATCCCCAACATGCGGTTAGTCACCAGAAATCCGCCGGCGATGTTGATCGCGGCGATCAGCACGGCGATCGCACCGAGGATCACGGTCAAGTTCAAAGACGATGAAGTGAGCTGCAGCATTCCGCCGACTAGGATGATTCCGCTGATAGCGTTCGTTACCGACATAAGCGGAGTGTGAAGCGCGGGCTTTACGTTCCAGACAACTTGAAAGCCGATGAAGATCGCAAGTATGAACACCGTGAGGTGGCCAAAGAAATCGCCGCCGACCGTCGCCTGCTTCGGCGGTACGACGTAGCCGATACCAAGCATCACAATTCCGACGATCGCGAGGAGCCACGGACTCGCCCCAGTGCCCTCATCCTGACCATGGCCTCCCGAGGGAGTTTTGGCGGCGGCCACGCTCGCCGAACTCTTTGTCGGAACACCCGGTTCGGGTGGGGCGGGCGGCAGTGGCGGCGGCCACAGCATCTTTCCTTCGTGCAGGACGATCGCTCCGCGCACGACCTCGTCATCAAGATCAACATGGAGGTTGCCGTTGTCATCCTGCAATTCTTCGAGCAACGCAGTCACGGTCGCGCCGTAAAGTTGGCTCGACATGCTCGCCATACGCGACGGCAGATCGGTGAAGCCGACGATCGTCACGCCTTTGTGATGGACGATGTGGCCGGGATGGGTCAAAACGCAGTTGCCGCCCTGTTCGGCGGCGAGATCGACGATCACCGAACCCGGCTTCATCGATTCGACCATGCCTTGCGTGATCAGTTTCGGGGCCGGCTTGCCGGGGATGAGTGCGGTCGTAACGATGATATCGACCTGCATCGCCTGCTGGGCGAACAACGCCATCTCGGCTTTCAGAAAGCTGTCCGACATCTCTTTGGCGTATCCGCCTTTGCCCTCGCCTTCTTCTTTGACATCGAGCTCTAGAAACTCGGCACCCATTGAGGCGACCTGATCTTTTGTCGCCGAGCGTGGATCAAACGCCCGGACGATCGCGCCCAATCCTTTAGCAGCACCGATCGCGGACAGGCCCGCGACGCCCGCACCGATGACGAGAACCTTTGCCGGATCGATCCGTCCGGCCGCGGTTATCTGGCCGGTGAAAAACCGTGGAAAATTGTTCGCGGCTTCGATGATCGCCCGGTAACCCGCGATGTTTGCCATCGCCGACAGCGTGTCCATTTTTTGCGCCCGTGTGATGCGCGGAACGCTATCCATCGCGAATACTGTGGCGTGCTTTTTCGCGAGCCGGTCAACGACGTCACGATTCTGACCCGGCCAGACGAACCCGACCAGCCACCCGCCTTCGCGCAGCAGCTCAGCCTCATCGCCTTCCGGCGGGCGTACTTTCATGACGACATCGGATGAGCGCCAAAGTTCCGCCGCATCGGCGACGATCGACGCGCCAGCTTCCTGGTACTGACCATCACCCGCGTGGATCGCATCGCCGGCACCAGCCTGCACGGCAACATCGAAACCAAGCTTTTTCAGTTTGAGAATTGTTTGCGGAGTTGCGGCGACGCGGCGTTCGCCCGGGTGGCTCTCTTTTGGTATTCCGATCTTGGTCATAGGCGTTCCAGTTATGCCGATTTCGCCGAAGCTTCCATGTCCGGCTTCCAGCGAAGCACAGGTTTTCGCGCCGCTGCGGCCTCGTCAAGGCGCCCGATCCGCGTCGAATGCGGAGCGTCGATCACTAGCTGGGGATCGTCCTGAGCCTCTCGATCGATGTCCTTCATCGCTTCGACAAACGCGTCGAGATCCGCGCGACCGACAGACTCGGTCGGCTCGATGAGCATCGCGCCTTCGACGACGAGCGGAAAGTATATCGTCATCGGATGGAAGCCGTAATCGATGAGTCGCTTTGCGATGTCGAGCGTGTGCACGCCCTTTCTCGATTGATTTTTATGCGAGAAGATCACTTCGTGCATGCAATCCGAAGCGTACGGCTGATGATAGGTGTCCTTCAGTTCCTCGGCGACGTAGCGTGCATTCAAGACCGCCGCCTCGGTCGCTTCTTTTAATCCTTCGGCGCCGTGCGTGTAGATATACGACAGCGCACGGATCATCATCCCAAAGTTTCCGAAGAACGCCTTTACGCGGCCGATCGAATGCGGGTAATCGTAATCAAGTCTGTACTTCGGAACTGCCCCGGTCGCTGCTCCCGGTTCTGACAAGACGACTCTGGGGACGGGTAAAAATTCAGCTAACTCATCGGTGCAGAGACAAGGCCCGCAGCCCGGACCACCGCCGCCGTGCGGAGTCGAGAATGTTTTGTGCAAGTTGAGGTGAATGACATCGACGCCCATGTCGCCGGGTCGCGCGACGCCGACGAGCGCGTTCATATTCGCACCGTCCATGTAGACGAGCCCGCCCGCGGAGTGAATGATCTCGCAGATCTGACGGATGTTCGTTTCGAAGATGCCGACGGTGTTCGGGTTCGTCAGCATCAGTCCGGCAACACCGCCCTCATCACACAGTTGCTGCAGGTGTTCGAGATCGGTCAATCCCTCCGCGGTTGAACGGATCGTCTTCACCGTGAATCCGGCGAGCGCCGCCGAAGCAGGATTCGTTCCGTGAGCCGAATCGGGGATCAACATCACGCGTCGGTCTTTCGATGCCTCGCCATCGCGGCTGTCAAGGAGCGCCCGGATCAGCATCACGCCGGTCATCTCGCCCTGTGCACCCGCAGCCGGCTGGAGCGAAACTCCCGGCAGGCCCGTGATCTCCGCGAGATCGTTTTGCAGTTCCCAGATCAACTCAAGAGCGCCTTGTGACTCTTCTTCGGGTGCGAGCGGATGAAGATTTGCGAACCCACCGATACGCGCGACCTTTTCATTCAGCCGCGAGTTGTACTTCATCGTGCACGACCCGAGCGGGTACATGCCCAGGTCGATGGAATAGTTCCAGGTCGAGATGCGGGTAAAGTGCCGGACGACATCCACCTCACTCACTTCAGGCACACCCTCGAGGTCATCATCGCGTCGGAGCTCGGCCGGCAGAATTTCATCGATGTTCGTTTCCTCGACGTCTAGTTTCGGCAAGCGGTAGCCGATCCGGCCGGTCTGCGAACGCTCGAATATCAGCGACTCATTTTGCGAGGGATGCTGTGTAACTTTCTTGATCGGCATATCACTTAACAACTAAAAACTAAAAACTAAAAACTAAAAACTAAAAACTAAAACGAAAACCAAAGACCAAAGACCGGTCCTACCTCTTCACGCTCGACTTCAACTCTTCAAAATCATCGGTCCGCTCGAGAGTGAGCCAGGCATTCAGAATGAGCTCCGGCGGCTCGATCAGTTTTCTTTCCTTCAGGCCTAGCCATCCTCCTATGCTCGTCACGCGAGCTGCGATCTCGCCACTCGCCTTATAGATATTATTGATGACGCGAAACCGCGAACAATCTTCACTGTGGCCGCCGTTCTCCATCGTCACGCGCAATTCGTCGAGCATAATGGCTTCGCGAAAATACTCGACGAAATCGCTCTTGATCACGGGACCGAAACCGTGTTCCAGGAAGTTCGCGGGAGGGAAACCCTGTGACGCGAAGAACGCGATCCGCGTGTCGACCGCATACTCGAGATAGACCATGTTGGCGACGTGCCCGTTCGGATCTACGTCGCGCCAGCCGACCTGAAACTTCCTTTCAAAAATCCCGCTCATTCAGGCTTTCGGCAGTCCTTTCTTTGCGACATCGGCGACAACATTAACGAAACGGTCGAGCTCCCAAAGCGTCGTGTAGACGTTTGGCGTGATGCGGATGCCGGTAAATTCTTCGTGCACGATGGGCGTCGTGAAGATCTTGTGCTTCGACATCAGATAGCTACCCAGTGCGACGGGATCAATACCTTCGATCTTGAAATTCGCGATCGCACAAGACTGTGCCGGATCGAACGACGTATTGAATCCCACCTTCGGAATACTCTTCAGATTATTCATCCAGTAACGCGACAGATATCGCAGCCGTTCCTCTTTTCGCTTGCCGCCGATCGCGTTGTGAAAAAGGATCGCTTCACCTATCGCGAGCCGCATCGCCGCCGAGTGCGTACCGATCTCTTCATACTTCCGGATGTCGTTTTTCTGCTTATCTTCTGAGGCCATTAGCGGCCAAACCTTCGGGATCTTTTCTTTCCGCACGTACAGCATGCCGGTGCCTTTCGGTGCGAAGATCCACTTGTGCAGAGACGTCCCGAAATAGTCGCAGCCGAGATCGTCGCGTTTGAAATCAAACTGCGCGAATGAATGCGCACCGTCGACGATCGTCTCTATTCCGCGAGCACGAGCCATCGCACAAACTTTCTTTACGGGAAGAATCTGCCCGGTCAGGTTTATTTGATGCGAAACGAGGATCAGTTTGGTCTTCGGTGTGACGGCCCGCTCGAACGCGGCCGCAATGTCATCGACGTTATCCGGTGCGATAGGTATCTTGATCAGCTTAAGCTTCAAGCCTTCACGCATCTCACGCTGCCGAAGTGTGGTTAGCATTCGGCCATAATCCTGCGTCGATGTCAGCACCTCATCGCCCGACTTCAGATCCAGACCCATCAGAAGGATCTCGAGGGATTCGCTAGCTCCGCGCGTGATCGCGATCTCTTCAGCATCGCACCCGAACACTTCGGCGAGCCCGGTACGAATCGTCTCGGACTGGGGCTCAAGGATCTGCCACATCGTGTACGCGGTCGCATCTTCCTGCTGCCACGTATATCGAACGAACGCCTCCGTCACGATCCGCGGGCTTGGGCTTACACCGCCGTTGTTCAGATTGACGATGCCCCGCGTGACGGAAAACGCCTGTTGAATATTCGACCAGTAATCTTCGTCGAGCGCCACTTCGAATGGGGATAAATGATCCACGCCCTTACCCGCGGCGTTTACATTTTCAAAGAGCGACGCGACGGTGGCGGACGATAGAGCCATCAACCCGAGACCTTTGCCGGCTGATTGGACGAATCGCCGACGGCTAATACGATCTTCAAGCGACTTTCGATAAGAGTTCACGCTCATAGTTCGGACCAAATCAAATCCCCTCGCGTTTGCAAAATTCGCAAGTTGCCGCACGCTTCGGAATCCTCTTTCCACAAAAAGGACATTTCTTCGACACCATTATTTCAGTACCTTTCGCGATCACGTAGATCGTAGCTATCATAGCCAGACTTAATACTATCCAGCCGAGAAGCGAAAGCGATTTAACAAATTCGTAGAGATCGAAGTTCTCAAACATTTCTTGCCAGAGCCCCAGCCAGGTCGTCTATTTGTTCTTTTCTACTCGTTTCCGTCACGCAAACTAAGAATTCATTCGTACGCTCCGGATAATATTTCGACAACGCGAGGCCGCCGATAATGCCACCTTCAGTACGCAGCTTTTCCAGAATCTCCGTCGAGGCCCGCGGCCCTCGCACGACGAACTCATTGAACTTCGGGGCCGAGAATGCGATCTCGAAACCGTCGATCCCCGCGATCTGTTTTGCAGCGTATGCGGCCTTCTGCGCGTTCTGCATCGCAACTTCCTGCAGACCTTTTTTGCCCATCGTTTCCATGTAGATGGTCGCGGCGAGAGCGATCAGACCCTGGTTTGTGCAGATGTTCGACGTCGCCTTTTCGCGTCGGATGTGCTGCTCGCGCGTGGAGAGCGTCAGCACGAATCCGCGATTGCCGTTCTTGTCGTACGCGACACCGCAGAGTCGTCCGGGCATCTGCCGTACAAATTTCTCCCGCGTGGCGAACAGCCCAACGTGCGGGCCGCCAAAGCTCATCGGAACGCCGAATGACTGACCTTCACCAACGACGATATCCGCGCCGCAAGATCCAGGCGATTTGAGCAAACCGAGCGAGATCGCTTCGGTGACGACGACGATCAGTAAAGCTCCGACGGCGTGAACTTGTTCGGCGATCGACGCTACATCCTCGACGCAACCGAAAAAGTTCGGCGATTGAATAACGACGGCCGCGGTCTTGTCGTCGAGTCCCTGCAGCTCGGCAACACGTCCGCTCTTTTCATCAAACCCGACCGCTACGATTTCCGCATCGCCATGCTGGGTGTATGTGCGGGCAACGGCGCGGTACTCCGGATGAACCGAGTCGGCGACAATGATCTTGTCACGACGCGTCACCCTTTGAGCCATCACATACGCCTCGGCCATCGCGGTCGAGCCGTCGTACATTGACGCGTTCGCGACTTCCATTCCCGTCAACTGGCAGATCAAAGTTTGAAACTCGAAAATGTACTGGAGCGTGCCCTGCGAGATCTCCGGTTGATAAGGCGTGTACGAGGTAAAGAATTCGGATCGCTGTATCAGGTGATCGACGATCGTCGGTGAGAAATGCGAATAAACGCCTGCGCCAAGAAACGAAGGCTTCGCCGCCGCCGTATTTTTCGCTGCAAGGGCTTCCATCGCTGCGATGACATCAGGCTCGGCCAGCGGCTCAGTGGTCTCGAGCCGTCGTCCGAGCTGAACGTCCGCCGGTATCGATCGGAACAGTTCGTCCGCAGAAGCGAGACCCACGGCGGCGAGCATTTCCTGACGTTCTTCGGGAGAGTTTGGTATATAGCGCATAAAAAGTGATAAACGGTAAGTGCTAAGTGGTAAGTCCGAGGTGTAAGTATCGAACTTACCACTTAGCACTTACCGTTAAGCACTGGTACCTAGGCATTGGCCGAGAGGTATTCTTCGTATTCCTCGCCTGACATCAGAGCGTCGGCCTCGCCCGCGTTGCCCATCTTGATCTTAACGAACCATGCTTCGGCGTACGGGTCGGAATTGACCTTTTCGGGCGTGTCGTTAAGACCCTCGTTGACTTCCACGATCTCGCCCGAGACGGGTGTGAAGATCTCCGAGACCGCCTTAACCGATTCGACCGAGCCGAATGCTTCGTGCGTAGTGAATGTGTCACCAACGCGCGGCAGATCAACATAGACGACGTCGCCGAGCGAATGTTGGGCGTAGTCGGTGATGCCGATGCTTGCAACTTCGCCATCGACTTTCACCCACTCGTGATCTTTGCTGTAACGTAAATTTTCGGGAATGTTGGACATAATCTTTTATCTGAAATTGGATGCAAAAGTTTCCACGCCAGCTAGTTTTGGCGTTTGTAGAACGGAGTCGGAACTACCTGAGCTGAAAGATGTTTACCTCTGACATCGATTTTAATTTCTTGCCCGTCATTTGCAAACTCGACCGGCAGGAATGCTAGGCCGATATTCTTTTTCAAAAACGGAGCCGGGCTGCCTGACGTAACGTAGCCGACGCGCTTGTCTGCGATATAGACGTCGAACCCGTCGCGGGCGATACCGGGCTGCGTCATTTCGAATCCGACGATCCGGCGGCTGATGCCGCTCTCTTTCTTTTCGGCTAGCGCCTCACGACCGATGAAATCGCCTTTTTGCAGCTTGGTTATCCAGCCGAGATTAGCTTCGAGCGGAGTGATGTCGTCGTCAAGCTCGTGACCGTACAATGACATCGCAGATTCCAGTCGCAGTGTGTTCCGCGCGGCGAGACCGCACGGAAGTATGCCCGCGGACTTGCCCGCTTCGAGTAGTTTGTTCCAGAGCTGTTCTGCATTTTCGGCGGGCGCGTACACCTCGAATCCGTCTTCGCCGGTGTAACCGGTACGGGAGATGATCGACTCTATGCCGTCAACGCGTCCGGTCGTGAAGTGGTAGTACTTGATCTCGTCCAGGTTCGTGTCGGTAAGCGTCTTCAGGATCGCGACGGCCTCGGGGCCTTGGACGGCGATCTGGCAATAATCGGCGCTCGCGTTGGTTAGTGTGACCTTTGGTCTGGATTCAAAGAAGCTGGTCGCTACCGCTCCCGGTCCTGACAAGAACGATGTGATCCACTCCCAATCCTTCTCAGTCGTTCCCGCATTGACGACGAGAAGAAGCTTATCGACATCAAAACGGTAGACGAGCAGATCGTCGACGACGCCACCTTTTTCGTTAGTAAGTGCAGAATAGTGCGCCTGGCCGTCGACGAGCTTGGTCACGTCATTTGTAGTGAGGCGGTTGACGAACTCGATCGCGTCCTCGCCTTCGACCCAGATCTCGCCCATGTGCGATACATCAAAGAGACCGGCTCGCGTGCGCGTTGCCATGTGTTCCTCGATGACGCCAGCCGAATACTGCACGGGCATATCCCAGCCACCGAAATCGACCATCTTCCCGCCGAGTGCGCGGTGTGCGGCATTGAGCGGCGTCTTCTTTAAATTGTCAGACGACATAAGAGATTAATTTAAATGAGCGGAACCAATACCGCAACGGCAGAAGGCACAAGGCAGAGGGCAGAAGGCATATCTTCAACCAACCAGGCATCAAAAAACTGATCTATAAAGTTTACCGTACTCGGCAGGGGCTCGACGGGCAACGCGGTTCTCATCTCGACGGAAACTACAAACGTCCTCGTCGACGCGGGGCCCAGCGCGCGCTAAATTTCTCGGCGGCTTGCCATCGTCGGCGTCGATTGTGACGACTTGGACGCTGTCGTCATTTACACATGAGCACAGCGACCCTATCGGCGGGTTACGTGTATTGCTTCGCTCCGTAAAGTGTCCTGTGTACATCTCGCGCGAGACGGAGGATGCTCTTTATTGGACGCGGGCCGGCGGCCTAAACGGCGACAGTGAATCGGAAAAACGGCGCGTTGCGTTGAAAGATCGTACGGTGGCGATCGAGTCCAGCCGGGAATTCAGGATCGGCGACATCGACTTCGAGCCATTCAGCGGGCCGAACGATGCCGTTGATAATTTTGGATTCTTCGCGACGCACAGCGGCGTGCGGATCGCGACGCTGATGGATTTCGGCTGCTTCACCGCGCTCATCAAGCAAAAATTGAGTGGGTGGGATGCGATCGTCGTCGAATCGAACCACAGCAGCGATATGCTTCGCACGTGCGCGGTTTACACGTGGGATTTGAAACAGCGGATCGCTGCGAAGAAAGGACACCTATCCAACGAAGATCCGGCGGACTGGCTGACGAACGATTTTGACGGCGCCGCAGATCACATCGTCCTCGCTCATCTTTCGCAGAGCGCGAACGAACCGCATCTCGCCCGCCTGACCGCGGAAACAGCGCTCCGAATGCGTCCGTCGCTGTTCCCTGCATCGACGCAGGTTTCCTTGTCCAGCCACCGTGACCCAACCAATTGGTTCAGGTTCTAAACGTCAGTCCGAATGTCATAACTTCGGTACTGTAGTCGTCATTGTTCCGTTGACGCCGTTGCCTGCGACGACATTGTCACTTAACGAAACAAGATTCGATCCCAGCAGTCCCGTGTTATTTCCAGTGATCGAATTTGCGGACATAATTATCGTTCCGCCATTATCCGAACGTACGCCTGTGCCATTGTTGGAGATCTGACAATTCGACATTAGAAGCGTTCCGAAGTTCACCCAGACGCCTATCGCGTTCGCGTTTACGATCGAATCTTCAAAAGCGGATTTCACTGACTGGCTCAAATTGAAGCCAATATTATTCCCGGAGAATGTCGAGCGATTAACAGACAGATTTCCGGTTCCGGATCCGACAATAAACGTATTAAAGCCGTTGCCGCCGTTGTTGCTCACGGTAGCTTCCTTGATAACGATCGCTAAATTTCCAGCACTGGTCTCTACTGAGATCCCATGCTGTGCGAACCCGTCGATTATCACGTCCTCTATGTAAACAGCATTTGCCGAGAGAATTCTGACGCCGTTCACGCCTGTCGTATTTCCGTTGATCGAGATCCCCCGCACGCGAACGGTTCTTAAAGTGTCGGCAGGGTCGGTGATATTGACGATGACGCCGTTCACGGACGCCGCAAGGATCGAGGCCGGCTCCTCTGTGCAGTCGATCGTGATCGATTTCGTAATGGTAATCGTACCGAAACCGCCGGCGTCGAGGCAGTTGATCTCGCCGTTTCTGGCTGTTCTCGAGATCGCTCCGGCGAACGTCTTACACGGAGCCGTACGGCTGCAGGGATTCACGTCATCGCCAACGCCTGACACCCACGTGCGGGTGGCTTGGGCGTCTGCGGCCGACGCGAAAACAAATAACACTACGAATGAGGCGAGAATTTTTAAAGTCGCTTTCAAGTTGAATATCATTGTTGGTTCTCCTCTGATTTTAGGCGTAATTTTGAGATCGGCGATTTGCCGCGCAGTGGGTCGCGGTGAGGCAGGGGAGCTCAAACGAGCCCCAGTTTTACCCTCGTTAAGATCTCTCAATCGGGAGTTATATGGATGACTCGTTGTTGGAAGAATCACACTGCTGCCGCGTTTAAGCAAGCCCAAAAAAACGGATAGACAGGAATTTCCGGTCTATCGGCAAACGTCTGAGTCAAGGACAGCTTAAGATTACTGTACTTGCAGCCGGACCGCTAAGCAAACCGTTGGATTCGTTGCCGTCGACAAAGTTCTGTCCCCAGCTGAACATGTTAGATCCCGAGAGTCCGGTCGTGTTACCCGATACCAAGTTTCCTCCGAGCCTGATCGTCGCACCCGCGAGGGTGCTGAAGCCGGTACCGTTATGTGTGATCCTGGCAGGCGGGCAGAAACTGCAGCTTCCGCTCCTCTGAAAAGGCAGCGATCCCGCAGAAAGCGCGGGAGGAAGCGGAGGTAGAGAAGGCGAATATTATCCCGCAAACGGAAATAGAGATCGCCAAGACCCCTCCGGCTTCTTGTTAGGTTTCCCGCTTACTGCCTACTCCTTACTGCTTTCTTCTTCTTCTCGGGTTTGGTTTCAGGCGGAAGCTTTGCGACAGACTCGATGATGGCTTCGCATGATTCGATCGACGTCAGCAACAATCCTTTCTCCCGCTCGTCTTTCGAAGCGGTGACGGTGGATTTCAGCGGCGGCAAATATCGCGAGCAGGCAGCGGCAAGACTTCGAACCGACTTTGGAAAAAGAAGACCCTCGGTTTTGTTCTGGGTCAAAGTATTTTCATTATGCAAAGCCACGTCGTCTATATCGTCGATAGCCTTCTGCAGAAGTTGACGTACATCCCAAAAAAGCTCCGACCGGGTTCCCACGGGTGGGTCACCCCATTTCGACCCATCCTTTTCCGGCAGGTTCGTGCCACCCACCTCGATACCTAGCGCCGCAAACCGCCGGTCGATGATCTTTGTCAGCACTTCGATGCGCTTATCGATGTCCTGAGCATCACGAATGAGCTCGACCTCCGGTTCGGTCATCGAATCGCGCCGCTGTGCCGAAGCCGGAAGGATCGAACAGAAAAATACTGCGACGCTCGCAAAAATAATCACGATAAAATTTCTTGTCATGTATTTCATGCCGGTTTCTTGTTCGGAACAACCGTGTCGTCGAATAGCGGCTCGATGGCCTTCGCCCGCGCCGCGCGCAAATTCTTGATCAAGCTGCGAACGTAAAGTTCGTACCTCCCGGGCAGATCGCTACGGATCAATGCCAGCCTCGTTGTAAATCCACGGAGACCGATCTCGAAGCGTTTGAAATTATTCAGCACCCTGCCGCTATCCTTGTCGCTCCTATTTAAAAACTCGAGCGTGTTGTCCATCAAGCCATGAAAGGCTCCAAGCTCGACGAACATCTGGTCGTAATTCTCGGCGGTGTCAAACGTTTCAGCTTGCCTTAACCTGATGTCCATGAGATCCAGTGCAAGTCGGGTGCGCCGTTTCACGTCGCTCTCTGCCGAAAGCTTGCTTTTTTCAGCCTGACTAATGAGTCGCAACGGCGGTGGCGCGATCTCGTCATCGGTCACGTCCTGGCCGACGATGAATGAGGTCACGCCAAGGAGGATGATCAGCAATATGGAAAGTCGGCGATATCTCTTGACGGGGCAGTGATGCTCCGACACAGAAAGTTCTCGCCTACTCATTAGCTTAGCCACGCCTTTTTCCTTTTCTTTCCTTTATAAGTTTTTGTAACACAGGCAGTCGCAAGTTTACTTTTTCGATCTCAAGTTTACTCGATTCCGGGTCGGCGAGGCGAAGAAACTGTTGATAATTCGCCGACGCGTCGATGAATTCCAGTAACTGGTCATGTGCGATGGCAAGGAAGTAATACGCGATCGCCTGATCGGGTTGGTGGTCGGCGAGCCAACGGAATTCCATCTTTGCTTCGGCGTATCTCTTAAGTTGAAAAAGAGCCGTCGCCAGATTTGCCCGGGCCGTCGAATTGTCGGGTGCGATCGTAAGCAGTTTTCGAAGGACGATCACGGCTTGATCATAGTGCTTCGCCTGGACGAGAGCGGCGGCATAGCCGATCACCGGCTGCACACTCTGCGGTGACGCGTCGGACGCGCGGCGGCAGTAGTCGAGCGCCTTAGCCGGATCGCTGGTTCGAAACGCGATACAAAGCCTACCGAGAAGCGCGGGGCTTTGCGGATCGGTTGCGAGCTGTCGTTCGAGCTCAACTGTATCGGTAGAGATACTCGCCAGCAGTTGGTTCTTTATCTCCGTGGTTTCGGGGCTGGGACTCGTGATCGAATTCAGCAGGGCGAGAGCCTCTTCGGGTTTTCCCTGAGCCGACAGTACCCGGGCTCGTAGTGCCTTTGTCGACTGAGATTGAGGCGATGCTGCCTCAAGTCTCTTGATAAAGATCTCAGCGGCTGCCGAATCGCCTTCCGCCAGCGCGATGCCGGCACTCTCAGCGAGAGCAAACTGACTCTTGGGGTCCAGTTCAAGCGCCCTTGCAAAACTGAGCTTCGCTGTTGCTGGATTTCCGGCCGCGCTCTCAAGCGCTGCACGTGCCGCCCAGATCGATGCGGTTGGATTCGCCTTCGCGCTCAACTCACGTATCCGGGAGAGTAATTCGGTCAACACCGCCGGCGGTGCCTTCGTCTTTAAACGCAACTCCGTGAGAGCCGCATACGCAGGGAAGTTAAGGCTGTCGATCTCGATCGCCTTTAACAGATGCTTCTCGGCATCACCGAAGCGTCCTTTCCGTACAAGGATCGAGCCAAGATTTGCCAACGCGAGCGACCAGTCTTCACGCAGTTCGACGGCTCGACGAAACGCAGTTTCCGCTTCATCAAGTTTCCCCAAAGACTGATAGGCGTTTCCGCGCTGGAGCTCGGCCTCGGGAAAATCCGAAAGTATTTTGAGGGCTTTTTCGTAATTTTCCAGCGCGATCTTGAGGTCGCCTTTTTCGTGTGCGTCCTGACCTTTATTAAAAAAGACGATCGCCTCGCCGGATCCGTCGCCCTCGTCCTGACAAAAAGCGTTCGAGTTCAACTGGACGATCAACGCGACGACGACGCAAAGAAGCGCCCCGACATTTTTTTTCCGATACATGAGTGTGACGAGATTTGAGTACATTGCCTGATGACGCGACGCGATAGTATCACCCGAGCGTCGAAAATTCGAGTAATGTGCCGTCTTCCAGAATTACTTTTTATTACAATCGTTTGCGTTCAGCATTTCGCGTAAGATAAGATTTTGATTTGTCAAAACTTCGTAAATCACAATGGTTTAGCCGGGAAATGAGAGACAACGCGCCAGCGACTCAAACACCTCAGGAAGCAAAAACCCCAGAGCAAAAGGAAACAAACCTGCGCCGTTTGATGCGGGAGGCGAGATCTGTGTTGGTCGCGTACTCCGGCGGTGTCGACAGCGCGTATCTTGCTTTCATCGCGACTCAGGAGCTGGGTAAGAACGCTGTCTGCATAATGGGACTTTCACCGAGCGTTTCCGCGTTTCAACGAACCGAAGGACAAGATCTTGCCAATAGCTTCGGATTCAATTTTGAAACTATCGATACGTCAGAACTCGATGACCCTCGGTACGTCGAGAACTCGTCGACCCGCTGCTACTTTTGTAAGTCCGAACTTTTTACGAATCTTCGGGCAATCGCTGGTGGCCGCAATATTTCTCTCATCGCCGACGGAACGAACGCCGACGACGTCTCGGGTCATCGACCGGGCCGTGCGGCGGCGATCGAGCTGGGGATCCGAAGTCCTCTTGTCGAGGTCTCGTTTACGAAGAATGAGATTCGCGAGCGGAGCAGGCTTCTCGGCCTGCCAACCTGGGACAGACCGGCGAGCCCGTGCCTCGCATCCCGCGTGGCGCACGGCGTACCGGTGACAATCGAGCGGCTCGGCAAGATCGAACGCGGTGAGGAATTTTTACGAAATGAGGGCCTTCGAGAATTCCGCGTGCGAGTGCACGGCGATCTCGTTCGGCTCGAGATCTCACCCGAGGAACTCGATGTTGTTTTGAATAAGAAAACCGTCGCACGATTTTCGCGAGCGTTTATGGAATTAGGATTTCGGTACGTGACACTCGATCTGATGGGATTTAGGTCGGGAAGTTTGAACGAGCGAACTGATATTAGAAATGATCTGGAGAAATAGAACGAAGATGGCAAATCCGATGGCAGACGAAATGAGGCGCTTCAAGGGAAGTGATGAAAAAAACCCCTTTGAGGCCATGAGTGAGCGCTTTGACCGGGCGGCGCAGCTTCTCGGGCTCGACCCCGATCTTTACGCCGTGATGCGCGTCCCGAGCCGGGAGTTAAAGGTCTACATACCGGTACGCATGGACACCGGCCACATACAGGTTTTCGAAGGCTTCCGTGTACAGCACAACTTTGCCCGCGGTCCGGCAAAGGGGGGAATCCGGTACGCACCGGATGTTTCGCTCGACGAGGTCAAGGCCTTATCCGCGTGGATGACGTGGAAGTGTGCGGTCGTGAACGTGCCGTTCGGCGGCGGTAAGGGCGGGATCATTTGCAATCCCCAGCAGATGTCGATCGGCGAGCTTGAACGTATGACCCGGCGGTACACGGCTGAGCTTATTGATTTCATCGGCCCCGACAAGGACGTACCCGCGCCCGATATGAATACGAACGAGCAGACGATGGCGTGGATCATGGATACCTTCTCGATGCATGCGCGTCACACGGTAACGGCCGTCGTCACCGGTAAACCCGTTGCTCTAGGCGGTTCGCTCGGACGTCGAGAGGCAACTGGGCGCGGGGTGTTGTTCTGCGTCAACGAGGCGATCAAGCGGTTCAAATTGACGCCTCCGCAAACGACCGTTGTGGTGCAGGGTTCGGGAAATGTCGGCGGCATCGGCGCCCAGTTGATGCATGAGCACGGATACAAGGTGATCGCGATCTCGGATGTCGGCGGGGGAATCTACAATCCCCAGGGCCTCGACATTCCGGCGGTCCTCGATTATCTGCAGAAGAACCGTTCACTCGAGGGGTTTTCGGGCGGCGAGCACGTAGGAAATAAAGAGCTTCTCGAAATTGAATGCGATGTACTCACTCCGTGCGCGACCGAGAACCAGATCACTTCCGAGAACGCGCACCGCATCAGGTGCAAAATACTTGCCGAAGGGGCGAACGGGCCGACCACTCCGAAAGCTGATAAGATACTTCACGACAAGGGCATTTTTGTTATTCCGGACATTCTCGCGAATGCGGGTGGCGTGACGGTCTCGTATTTCGAATGGGTTCAGGACCGAATGGGATACTTCTGGTCGGAAAGCGAAGTAAATGCACGCCTCGCGGATAAAATGGTAGCGAGCTTCAACGAGCTTTGCCATTACGCCGAAAAACACAGTGTTGACACGAGGACTGCGGCGTACATGCTCGCGATCGATCGGGTCGCATACGACACCCGAATGCGTGGGATTTATGCGTAAAGAAAAATTACGTAATTTGTTAAAAATGCTTGATTTTAGGGAAAAGTTGCGTTAAGGTCTATGCAAGAGAAGGTTATGCCAACTAACAGATTACGTTGACTTTTGGTCAATGCTTTCTCGGAAATTTGCAACTTATAGACTTATGTTTTTGCGTGTACGCTAAGTATTTCGGGCGATTTGTTTGAAAGAGATTTAGCGTACGTATTATTGAGTAGACTACTGAAATATAGCGGTAATTGTATTTTGTAGCTACAAATTGAAATTTAATTTTTTATTTTCGGCGGAGGAATATGATGAAACTCGCGTACAGAGTGTTAATCGTTACGCTGACCTTGTTGACGTTTGTCTTTGCGGTTTCCGCGCAAACAACTGCTTCAAGCGACGCACGATCAGAGAAGGACGATAGAAACACGGCACCAACTCTCGAAGGCCCGACAGGCCTCTTTACCGTTTACGACGGAGACACGTTGAGAAAGGGTGAGTTCACTTTCAGTGTGGCTTACAGCAATCGGGATCGAGATCCCGGCAATGTGGATATTGTCGAAATACCTTTGAGCTTTCAATACGGGCTCACGAACCGGATTGAATTGTGGATCAATACCGAGGCGTATCGGGCGATCAAGGTGAACTCGCCCGGCAATCTTTCCGGGTTTTACTTACCAAACTCTCGGCTGAACATCGGCGGGTTTCCTCAGAGCGCACCGGCCATAATCCTTGCGCCGTCTGGACCTGGTGCTGGCGCTTGGGAGAACACGGCCATTTACCGTCCGACTGGAACTCAGCCGTTTGTGCAGTTCCCGTATGTCGGGGGCAGTTCCGGCACGTTCGGACTTTCGCTTCCTTTCACATCCGGACCGCTATTCGGATTTCCCGTGGGCAACGCCTCGATGGGTCCGCCCATCGCGGCAGGAAATGGTGCTGACGCCTTCCCGGGAACGGGATCGGTCTTCGGCGGAATACTTCCTGGTATCGTTCTGCAGACCGCGTGTTCCGGGACGGGTGTAACGACTTGTT
Organism: Pyrinomonadaceae bacterium; assembly: GCA_046714595.1. Taxonomy (GTDB): domain Bacteria; phylum Acidobacteriota; class Blastocatellia; order Pyrinomonadales; family Pyrinomonadaceae; genus OLB17. The sequence goes on from JBKKAS010000370.1 coordinate 20,942, forward strand.
CGGGGGCTGCGACCGTGCCTACTGTCTTTACGCTTGCACCTTCGTATCTGAATGACGCTCCGCTTTTGAATCGCAGATACGGCGAGTCGTCTTTCAATTACGTTCAGGGCGGCGTCAAATGGCGCTTCACCGGGATCAGAAATCCCATCGGCGCGGGCGTTAACATTTCGTACAAATGGTATCTGGACAACGCGGACGATTTCTCAGGCTTCAACCAGCTTCAGCGTGGTGCGAGTGCGGGCGGGAATCGCGGCGATGTTGATCTGACATTCTTTGCGGGTGCCCGGCTTGCTACATGGGCTAACCTTTCGGGGAATATCGGATACACGTATACCAGCGCTATTAAGGGCACGTTCCCGAGTGGAACATTTACACTCTTGGATCGTGGCGATGAGTTGAATGCGGGTATTGGACTCGATTTTCCGATTAACAAGTATTTTCAACCGATCTTCGAGCTTAAGTCGAAAAAATATGTAGGTGGACGCACACCGAACGCATTTGAGAATGATCCGATCGATGCCATCGCAGGCTTCCGAATCTTTCCGAAGCGCTGGTTTGGTTTTGGCTTTGCTTACAGGTGGCATGCTAATGAGCAGGACGCTGAAAGCTTTGACGAGGACGGTCCTACAAGCACGGCGATCCTCGTGACGTGTCCGCCGAATACAACCGGCTGCACGCCGCGTACGATCACGACGACCTGGAACGGAATTCCTCCGGGCTTCCAGCCTTCTGAGAATCCGCACGGCTATATCATTCAGTTCTTCGCGGGACGACGTGATAAGCGGCAGGATGAGGTTGTTAACCAGTTTGCAAACGTGAACAGCGTCACTCTGAGTGACAAGGTGATCACTCTGCCATGTCCGGCAGGCACCCGAGCTCGCGAAGGCTCCTGTAACGACAGCACATCGATCAACATTTCTACCTCGGCAAGCGATCCTGAGAACGACGTTCTTACCTACAACTACACAGTTTCAGGTGGACGTATTGTCGGAACGGGCGCGAATGTTTCGTGGGATGTCAGCGGCCTTCAGCCGGGAACATACACGGTCACGTCGGGTGTAGATGACGGATGCGGACTTTGCGGCAAGACGGTGACCGAGACGATTACGATCGCGGAATGTATTTGCGACCGTATTTGCGAATGCCCGACTCTAACCGTAACAGGACCGGCAGGCGTTACTGATCGTGGCGGCATGATGACGTTCACAGCGAATGTCAGCGGCGGCTCTGCTCAGAACATCACCTATAACTGGAGCGTATCCGCGGGTTCGATCAACTCCGGACAGGGCACACCGAGCATTTCGGTGACGGCTCCTTCCGACAGCACGACGAATGTGGAAGCGACGGTCACAATTACACTCGACGTTGATTGCGACTGTCCGAAGTCTGCTTCGGCTAATGGACCGGTTGCGACACCGGAAGGTCCGGTTCTTACTGATGAGTTTGGCAAACTGCCGAACGATGAAATCAGAGGTCGTCTCGATACGTTCTTTGC
>JBKKAS010000371.1:0-2561 GCA_046714595.1 Pyrinomonadaceae bacterium
TCACAGTCGGCTTGTCGGTGGCCCAGACCAGGCACAGAGCCGAGCTCGTTGTGCAGACCGGACATTCGTCGACCGTCCGCAGCGTCGCGTTCAGCCCCGATGGAAAACTCCTGGCAAGCCTGGGCCTCGACAGCGCGATAAAGATCTGGGACGTGGCGAGCGGAAAAGAGATTCGAACGCTCGGGAATTCCGAATCGTTTGGCTCTATCGCGTTCAGTAAGGACGGCAAGACGTTAGCAACCGCGTCGTCCAAAACGAGGTCCGTCAAACTCTTCTCGGTTGCAACCGGAGAATTGATCAAAACGTTCCCGCCGGCTGATCTCCTGCTTGTATGGCAGGTCCGGTTCAGCCCGGACGGCGAGACGATCGCAACCGTTGGTTATCACAACAAGGTCAAACTGTGGAACGTCCGCGAGGGTACCGAGAAACAAACATTACATCTTCGCGGCGATCTGGGAAGTTTGGTAACGATCGAGTACAGTCCTGACGGCAGGTACATCGCGGCGCCCGAGCAAAATGCGATACGGATCTGGGAACCCGCGGCCGACCGGAGCTTCACGATCAGGGTGTCGGATGACATGCCGTCGATGAAATTCAGCCCCGACGGTAAGCTGCTGGCGAGCGGGAGCGCAAACGGCGACATACAACTCTTCGACATTGCCCAGCAGACCGCAATTCGTACATTTCCGCGAGCTCACTCGGCCGCCGTCATGTCCCTCGCTTTTTCTCGCAATGGCAAAACGCTGGCCAGCGGTAGCAAAGATGGCTTCGTAAAGCTCTGGAGCGTCGATGACGCGCTATCTGAGCCGAAAACTTTGCGCGGGCATTCCAACGAGGTCTACTCAGTTGCCTTTAGCCCCGTCGGCGACACGCTCGCCAGCGGAAGCGCCGACAATACGATCAAGATATGGAATCCGGTAACGACAGCCGAGGTTCGGACACTCGCCGCCATTGGCTCGCTTGTCTATTCGATCGGGTTCAGCTCGGATGGTCGGACGCTTGCGATGGCCCGTAGCGATAAGACAGTGGGGCTTTGGAATGCCGAAACCGGAACCGAATTCCAAACTCTTTCCGGCCATTCGGATATTGTTTGGACCACGGCGTTCAGCCCGAACGGGAGATTACTTGCAAGCGGCAGCGGGGACCGAACGATCCGCATCTGGGACCTGGAAACGGGCAGATCGCTGAAAGAGCTTCCCGGACACGTGGGCGAGGTGACGCGTCTGGCTTTTAGTCCGGACGGAAAAACTCTCGCCAGCGGCGACTCGACTGGAAGAATAATTCTGTGGAACATCACCACCGGCGACAAACGCGAGATACCCGTCGCGGCCGACTCACATGAGATCAACGCCCTCACGTTCAGTCCGGACGGCTTGATGCTCGCGAGCGGGGGCTGGCAAGCCGTAAAGCTCTGGGATGTCGCAACGCTGCAGTTGTTGCGCGCCGCGGGGCCGAGCTACTCGATGGTTTCCGCGATCGCGTTTTCCCGAGACGGCATGACGGTCGCCATGAACGGGAAAAAACAGTTCGACGTTATCCCTGCGGGAAGTCCGTACGTTGAAGAGGGAACCAAGATCAGACTGATGACCGTCGACCGGCTCGAAGAGCGCGGGTCGTTCGCCATTGACGACTCCGTATTCCGATCGGAATTCGAGAAGCAGTTTCCCCGCGGTTTCGACAAGTTTTACGGCGAATCTATCTCCGGTTCCATGATCGCGAAGATCATCGAAGGCTCCCGAATCCAACTCTCTCATCGAGCAAGCCGGAAAGATTTCGCGGTGCTCGTTACGGCCGGCGACAACCGCTGGACCGTCGTATCGCCGGACGGGCGATTCGATACCAACAAGAGCCTCGACGAGATCGACGGTCTGCACTGGATCGATGCCGAAGATCCATTTACACCGATCCCGCTCGAGATCTTCATGCGGCAATACTATGAACCCGGGCTCGTGGCACGGCTGGTGAGATGCAGCCGAGTTGCGACCTGCGGCACGGAGTTTAGATCGCTGCCCTTGATCGCTGAGATCAACCGGGTGCAGCCATGGATCGGCAAGCCGCGCATTTCCGCGATAAAGCTCGACGGCACCGTCGACGTTTCGATCGACGTCGAGAATGTGATCCGTCCTAACGCGCGATCCGGCGTATTCGATCTCAGGCTGTTTATAGATCGCCAGCTCGTCGCTTCGTCGGTTCCGCGGGCTGAAGAACAGATGTACATCGCCGAAGCATCAACGTCGCCTTCAAAGAGCGATGTCGACGTCTGGCGGCGAACCCATGATCTAGCCGGGCAGGTCGCGCTCCGCGACGATAAGGCGACATTTATTTTTCGAAACGTACGCCTTCCGCGGAACGGGCAGCGACAGATCGAATTCTCGGCCTATGCATTCAACGCCGATCGGGTAAAAAGCGAAACCGTTCGGACGACGCTTCACATACCGCATCCGCAAACGTCGCGGGGCAAAACTGTGCTCGTGACCATTGGCGTCAATGCATCGGAGTCGGGAAAGTACCGGCTCGACTTCGCGGGTAATGATGCCCGCGTAATGCAGGAGGTGCTGGGC
>JBKKAS010000372.1:0-2616 GCA_046714595.1 Pyrinomonadaceae bacterium
CTGCCGAAAGTTTGTAGTTTTGAACTCTTGTATTTTCTCTAGGTGAATAGTAAATAGTGAATCGTTAATCGTTTATCGTTAATCGTGAATCGTTAAGTCGGACGCTTTAGGTATTTCGCGATACCCGTGATCATTCTACCGATATCGTCGAGGTCTCGGCACAATTCGTCATAATGCGGTTGCGTGACAAAGCCAAGTCGAAAAGCGATAAGTAGCTCAGTTTCGACCTCGCTCGCCGAGCCTTGAGCATGTGATAAATACTGCACAAACTCTTTGCTCGACTTTCTCGCGGCCCCTTCCGCAATATTCGCAGGGATCGAAACAGCGGCCCTGCGAAGTTGGGACGTGAGCCCGAACTTCTCTTCTTTCGGAAATCGATCCGTCACCCGGTAAACGGCTACGACAAAATCGATAGACCTCTTCCAAGCGTCCAAATTGTTGTGGGAGCGCATTTCAAAAAACCTCTCTCCCCCCGACCGTTCTTCCGATTAACGATTAACGATTAACGATTAACGATTAACGATTCACTATTCACTAACCAACCATCGTCACATGCCTCGTCAGCCCCAACATGTCGAAGAGCTCAACCGTTTCCTGTTTTACATCGGAGAAGACGACCTTGGCACCGGTTCCCCGGGCTGAGTCGATAACGCCGAGCAGTATCGACACGCCGATGCTGTTGACGATCTCGGTACGCGAGAAATTTACGACGAGCTCCGTGCAGCCTTCGTCCAGGCGAAGACGACACTCGCGCTCTATCTGCTCGCCCGTGAGCTTGTTCAAATAATCACCCGCGAACACAACCGCGCGTTTATCATCCGTTTTAACGGTTTCTGCTTCTGATATCACTTAACTTTTCCTTAGAAATGATTTAGAGACGCGACCTGCTTGAGGTAAGTTTTTAGCACAACGGCCCGGATAACACAATAAAAATCGTTAATAGTGAATCGTGAATCGTTAATAGTGAATCGGCGATGTCGTCGACATCCGCGTCCCCTATCCCCTATCCACTATTCACTATTCACTATTCACTATTCACTATTCACTATTCACTCGTCACTAGGCTGCCTTCAAATACTTCGTCATCACGATTCGCGTCCCGTCATCAACCTGTTCGATGGTTACCTCGTCCATGAGATTTCGCATCAGCTTCAGGCCCCAGCCGCGACGTCCGTCCTGCGGTTCGACCGATGGCACTTGCGACGTCAGGCGCAAGCCGCGGTTTGAAACCGTGAGAACGACTCGATCGTCCTCGATCCGAAACCGCTGATAGATCTTTCCGTCCGGACTCATGCCGTGTTCGGAGGCGTTAATGCACGCTTCAACGAGGGCGGTTTTTATCTGATTGATCGATCTCGAATCGAACTTATGGCGCCTGGCGATCTCCTCGACGGCATGGGCGGCGATGAGTTCCGCGTCGCCGGTCATGGGGATGATCATCTCATACTCGTTTTCCGCCAGCGGAAGCGATGCGCTGGGTGGTGCGTCCAGTGCTTTGCGGAGAAGAGTTACCTGCCAACGGCTCGAACCGTATGCGTTGCGTTGGTTCAAAACCTCTAGCGCGTCAGGTGAGAATCCTTCCGGGGCGACAAGCCAGATCTTGAATCGCTTAAAATCGCACATCAGCGCGGCAGCCTCAAGACGGTCGCACCAGAATTCGGCAAGCTCGCGAGGTGCCTCGAGTTTCGAATCGACTTCGGCCGCGATCCATACCACATCATTATCACCGGCGACGCCGTCGTCAGCGGTTTCGAAGCCGAGCGCTATCGCCGAACGTTCGGATTCGGCGATCTGCGCGATGGGTTTGTAGAACGACGATGCTGCGGTCGTAAAGAATATTCTTGGCAAGACTACGGACGGTCCACCGTATGTTTTGGGAACCACCTCGGTATCCTGTGCTCCCTTTAGCCGATCGCGAAACGCGCCGTAATCCAGCAGGACCGTCGCGACCCGTTGCCCCGCAAACGCACCCAGCAACTCCCGGATACCGACCGACCGATTCATCCGATAAAAGCGTGCCATCAGATCGGGCGCCCGTTTTATGTATTCAGCCAGCGAATCACCGAGGACGCCGGCCCGCGATTCGGCGGCAGCCGTCATACGAAATCGCTCTGCGACGTAGTCAGTCAATGCGAGATTTTCGCGCATCGCCTCGACATGAACCGGCGTCTCGCGCAACAGCTCGCTCACATGAAGGCGGTTCAGAAGGGATGCAGTATCGGCCTCTCCGAGTTGCAGGAGACGGCTCCAGCGTTCCCGTTCGACACGGCCCGATTCGGACACTTGTCCGTCAAACAACATACTAACGACGCGGCGTTCGACTTCCGCAGATTTGCACGCGGCTGCAAACTTGACGTCGAATTCGCGGCCGATACGCCCGCCGAACAGCGAGGCCGCGTAAACTTTTTCCACACTGTCAAAGGTTTCCATGACGCCGCCAGTGTCCTTTGCGGTCAACATCAACTGGCGAATAAATCTCGCATTGCCGGCGAGTTGCGTGGCGATCAGGTCGCGTGAGCTCTTGGTGATCGCAACGTCGTTCTCTTTCGCCAGCACCTCCACCAGCCGCGCCGCATTTTCGAGTTCGAGGTTGCCGAGCTCAAGCCGGCCGTAATC
>JBKKAS010000373.1:0-9263 GCA_046714595.1 Pyrinomonadaceae bacterium
GCAGAAACCCGTCAGCGACATCAAAAACCCGCCGGTGCAAAAACCGCAATGGGTACCGCTCTCATCGAGAATCGCCTGCAGAACCGGGGTGAGGGATCCGTCAGCGGGATTGATGCCTTCAACCGTGACGATGTGCTTGCCCGAGGCGTTGGCGAGCGGCATCAGGCACGACGTCATCGTGCGATATGAAACCTTCTGGTCTTTTAATTCGCCGACGAGGATCGTGCACGCGCCGCAATCACCTTCGCGGCATCCGATCTTTGTCCCCTTAAGATTTTGATGGTAGCGGACGAAATCGAGCACAGTCATACCCGCGGGCAGGTCGGTCGCAATGCTTTCATTGTTGAGGATGAACTGGATCACAAATTCTGTCAGAAAGAATACAACAGGGATGAAGGGGATGGATGGGATAGATCAAAAAAAAAATCCCCTGCATCTCCTTCATCCCTGTGAGATCAAAATCTCCGAATGACAATAACTCCGGCGGTTATCAAGAGAATTCCGCCAATGCGTGTAAGGCTAACTTCTCTTACCGGGACACCGAGCAGGCCGAAGTGATCGATGAGCAACGTCACAAGCATTTGCCCGGCGATGATCAGACTAAATGTCATTGCTACGCCGAGACGCGGAACAAGCATCACAGCCGCGGTTACGAAAAAAGCGCCGAGCAGCCCGCCGAGCCACGCAATTGCCGGGGCTTCCTTCGCATTGGCAAGATTCCCCAGTGGTACGCCGGAGATCAATAAGTAAATAAATAATGCGACGGTGCCTACGAAAAACGAGATGAACGCCGACAAGACCGGGCTGTCGACGGCGAGGGCCATCTTGTTATTAGTCGCGGCCTGCGTCGGCATCATCACACCGGCGGCGAGAGCGAGAAGTATGTAGAAGTAGGTGTTGGACATGCGCGCTAGGTAAGAGTTACGCGTTTACGCGTGAAGCACCACCCTTCGCGGATGCCACCCCTCCTTAGACAAGGAGGGGAGTTTTCACGCCCGCAGGCGTAACTCTTACCGTTAATACTCAACCTTGTTCGGCTTTTCTACCCAGCGCCGAAAAACAGCTTGCGACTCTTCCCTGAGCAGGCTCTTCATGCTCAGCTTTCGCTCTTCGTTTGGCTTTTCAAGCTCGGCATAGAACAGGTCGTCGTCGAAACCCGCGGCGGCGGCATCGTTACGCGTCGCCGCGATGAACAGTTCGGCCGGTCTTGCCCAATAGATCGCTCCGAGACACATCGGGCACGGTTCGCAGGACGTATAGACCAGACAGCCGTCCAGTTGAAACGATTTCAGTTTGCGGCATGCTTCGCGAACGGCGACGATCTCTGCATGGGCCGTCGGATCGTTTGTCGAGGTAACTTGATTACAGCCCTCGCCAACGATCACTCCGTCTTTGACGATGACGCATCCGAACGGTCCACCGAGATCTTCGTCCACACCTTTCTGAGCAAGCTCGATCGCCCGCCGCATAAATTTTTCGTGTTCGTCGGGCATTATGCTTTCGGCTTTATTTTGATCTCGAAAAGACGCCCCCACAATTTGCCGGTAACGAAGATACGATCGGCCGCTTCGTCATATGCTATACCGTTGAGCACATCCGCCTTGCGATTCTTCTTCTGTTCGTCGTCGGCGAGCGCCTGAAGATCGATGCGACCGAGCAGATTGCCGGTTGCGGGATCGATCCGTACGATCCAACCCTTCTGCCACACATTCGCCCAAATCTCACCTTTGATGAGCTCCAGCTCGTTAAGCTGAGTTATCGGTTTGCCACTCTCATCGTTCACGACGATCGTACGAACAGTTTTGAAATCTTCTGGATTCATGTAACGGATCACATGAGTACCGTCACTCATGATCAGATGCGTACCGTCGTTTGTGAGGCCCCAGCCCTGCCCCGAGTACCTTACCTCGCGAATGAGCTTGAAGTCTTTCAGGTCGTAAACGAAGCCGGTCATTTCCTTCCAAGTCAGCTGATATACCTTATCGTTCAGAATGGTGATGCCTTCGCCAAAGAACTCGCGAGGTATGTCATGCTTCTGGATCACCTTTCCGGTTTCAAGCTCCACTTTACGGACAGAAGAGAAAAACGGATCTTGGTTGTCCTCGTCACCGCCGGTCCCTTCGTAAAGAAAGCCGTCTCGGAAAACGAGACCCTGCGTGAAGGCCTTGGGATCGTGCGGATACGTTTTGACGATCTCGTATGTCGATACCGGCAGTACAGCTTTCGGCGTATTTAAGTTGGAATTGTTCGTCCCGTTCACAGCGGAGTTTTTAGCGTTCGAATCTACAGTCCCACCGCAGCCCGCAGCGATTAGAATTAATGTCAGAAAAAAATACAAGCGCATAAATATTGGACACTTCGGTACCGCCTATTTCTTGAGCGCCCGGTCGATCGCCGAGCGGAAACCGTTCATCGAAAGTCTGTGAACCTTTACGCCGTTCACAAAGATCGCGGGTGTGCCCGTAATACCGTAACTCCGGCCGTCGGCCTGATCTTTTCTTACCTCGGCGGCGGTTTTTGCGTCGCTAAAGTCTAACCCAAATCGTTTTACATTCAAACCGAGTTCCACCGCGTACTTTACCAGCGATGTTTTATCCAGCGCGGCCTGATTTCGATACAGGATTTCGATGTATTCGTTAAATTTTCCCTGAGCCCGGGCGGCGTTTGCCGCGAGAGATGCCTGAAACGAATCTTTATGAATACTCTCGAGCGGAAAGTCTCGAACGACGAAACGGATCTTGTCGCCGTATTCCGATAGAACTTGTTTCAAAACCGGGTGCGTAAGTGAGCACGCCGAACATTGAAAATCGGAGAACATAATGACGGTGACCGGAGCGGCTGCGTTTCCCGTCGCCGGATCATCGTCGATGGCTACATTTTGTACGAGCGGCGTCGGACTCCGAAGCAAGATCTTAACGTCGTACTTCGCGAACAATCGACGCATCAACTCACCTTCGACCGCGGCTCGTTCTTCGACTGTGAACGCGCGGAGCTTATCGGTGATCTCGGCCGCGATAAAGCTGCTCGTATCCAGGTTCCGAGCTTTGGCATCTTGCGCGACAAGAGCCGAGAAGACTGAGGCTTCAAGATCACCGGCCAGCTCTTCAAATATCAGCATTTCCGTATCGTTCAGCCTGACACGGTTCGCGTCTTCGAACTCACGAAGTGTTATTGCACGGGTTCCGATGGTTGTGAGTACTTCCGCGGGAGCGAGCCCGATAATATTGACATCTTTGCCGACGACGACCTTATACTTCGCTCGCAGCGTTTTGATAAACGCGTCGATGGCTTTTTGTTCTGAATCTCGTTTTAGGAACTGGACGATCTCCGGTCGCACCTCATCGAGCGGGCGGCCGCCCAAGGCAGTTTTGTTCGCGTTGTAGACGGACTGAATATCGGCCGCTGCAGGCGGAAGGGCTTTTGCCCGCTGCGCCGCCACCAGGTCATTGGTCGTTGATCTCAAAGCCTTGCTTTCCAGCTCGAGCAAAATGTCGTCGACCATTTCCGATAGAAGTTGCGACCGTGTCTCTGCTATCGTCCTATGTTGTTCGAAGTATAATTTCTGCGCATTCGGAGAAAGACTTGTGGCCTTGTAGCTCATGCCCGTCGACGTCGCGAGTACTTCGTCCGGCCGTTGTGCGCTGGCGTAAGAGGGGAGAATGATGGCGATGGTGATGACAGCAAGCGAAAGCTGGATAAAACGTTTCATAGGGTCGCTCGATTTTAGCAGATGACCTTGCCAATTTCGCCGCGTCATTTGTTACAATTCGGAGAAAAGAGGTACACCAACAATGTCAGATGTCAGATTCCGCGGAACGGTTGACCACCTGGCGGTTAAGACCGACGACCTTGAGCGCGATGTCGCCGAGTATAAGCGGCTGGGGTTTTCGGTCGAGACCGTTTACGAGGACTGGGCGATGATGCGCGATCCACGAGGCTTTGGAATCGCGCTGCTTCCACCCAACTCGAAGCATCCGCCCCATATCGGACTGAAGGTCGACACGCTCGAGGAGTTGGAAGCGGCCGCAAAAAGCGAGGGACGCCCCGTTAAGCCGCATCGCGACGGAACGTCTTCGTTTTATACGAAAGGCATTGGCGGAAATATACTCGAGCTGATCTACTACCCGGATTAGCGGTGAACTGTGAACGGTGAAGTATGAGTGGAGACGTTTAGTTCGGAGGTCAAAGTTCCCCATTCATCGTTCATCATTCACCGTTCATAATTCACCTTTGGCTTTTCCACAACTTCTGTGGAAAAATGCCATGTTTCCACAGAATTAATAGGTTCAAATCTTTGTAGCATCGACACTTTTAGCATTTTGCACACGGGTAGAGCGCGAGAATTGTGAAAATGCTCAGACCGTATTTCCGCAGACCGAGTTTGGCTTTGTTTCTCCTCCTGACGGCGGCGTTAATTTTTTGTGCGGCGTGCAGTTCGAGAACAATTATCTCACCAGAATCGCCTCGCGAACTTGCGATAGAAGGATCGTCGTCGGCAATAAATATCAACACGGCGGACGCGGAGGAATTACAAAGACTTCCATACGTCGGTGAGGGACTCGCCGCCAAGATCATCGAACACCGCGCCCGCTACGGACGGTTTCGCAAAGCAGAACATCTGCTCATCATCGACGGCATGAGCTACAAGCGTTTTCGTGAGATAAGCAATTTGATAACTACCGAGTAGATCTCCCACATGCTCAGCACAATTCGCCCACGGAACTTTAGCCGATTCCCGATGCTATGGCTCGCGGTGTACCTGATGACAGGTATTGCGTTCGGACGTCTTTTTAATCCGGTACTCTGGCTGCCAGTAAGCGTCGCGGCGACCCTTGTTTTACTGCTGGTCTTAAAGCGCTCAGCCGTCTACTTCATCATTCCCCTCGTTTTTATCCCGCTTGGAATTCTTTGCTATCAAGTTGTAACGAAGAGTATCGCCGACGATCGGATCAAGCGAATTTACTCTGATGGCCGGATCGACTCGGGCGAACCCGTTGAGATCGAAGGCGTATTGCTTGGACTTCCCGAGACGGCCTATGACGGAATCTTCATTACACTGCGCGTCGAGCGACTTGCGTTTAAGGACGTCGAATACCCGGCCTCCGGCAATGTTCGTCTTTTCGCGTTGGTGAGTGACCGGCAAACGGCCGGCGAGCTGGATCAGCTAGGTCTGCGGTACGGTTCGCGGGTGCTGGTCATGTGCCGGCTCGAGCGCGAGGAGCGATTTCGTAATCCGGGGGTCGCATCGCGAATAGAGATGCTCGACCAGCAGGGAATTGACGCGACCGCGACCATTAAGAGCCCGTCGCTGATAGAGAAGATCGGTGACGAATCGATTTTCCTGCCACTTGCATGGGTTTACGAGCAGCGGCAGCGCCTGATCACCGAATTTCGCCAGGAGTTTTCGGCACAGACCGCGGGGGTCATGATCGCTTCGTTGTTGGGCGACAAACATTTTCTCGATCGGCGCACGGCCGAGGTCTTTCGCGACGGTGGGACTTTTCATGTCCTGGTGATCTCCGGCCTTCACATCACATTTATCGGCGGCCTGACGCTATGGATCCTCTCGTTTTTTACAAATCGGAGGATGTGGCAGCTTCTCCTCGCCGGAAGTTTCCTATGGGCGTACACGTTCGCTGTCGGGGCCGAAGTTCCGGTTGTACGAGCGACCGTGATGTTTTCGTTCCTGCTGTTGTCACGAGTGATCTATCGAAAGGCCTCGCTGCTGAATTCACTCGGAGCCTGTTTGCTGCTCTTGCTGGCGTGGCGTCCGACCGATCTTTTTTCTGCATCGTTTCAGTTGACGGTCATCAGTGTTGCGGCGATCGTCGGATGCGCCTTTCCGTTGATCGAAAAAATGCGAGCCATCGGAAGCTGGACGCCGACCGCTGAACAACCTTTTCCGCCAGTTTGTCCAAAAATGCTGAAGACAGTTTGCGAGCATTTGTATTGGAACGAAGCTGCCTGGCGGATCGACAACAGCCGGCAGACATGGTCAGCGAATCTTTTTAAGACGCCGTATTTGAAACTACTGACGGCTCCAAATCTACAGAGCGTGGCGGCTTACGTTTTCGAGGGGCTGCTGGTCTCCGTCATCGTCCAGATATGGATGTTGCCGCTCTTGGTGATCTATTTTCACCGAGTATCCGCGGCCTCGATTCTGCTTAACCTGTGGGTCGGCGTGTTTCTGGCCCTCGAAAGTTTTGCGGCGATCATTGCAGTTTTCGTGGGCCGTGTCAGCGGATGGCTCGCCGCGCCGTTGATAATGCTGGCAGAATTCCTGGAGTCGGCAATGATGGCCGTCCCGACCTTGTTCTCCGAAGGCGGCGCTGCCGGGATGCGTCTGCCGGTCTATTCCGGCCGTTCGGGCATCGTGTACTTGCTGTATGCCGTGGCGGTCGTAATCGCTGCCGCCGGAATCTTCAAATGGGATCCATTCGGCGCGGATAAATTTGTTGGCAGATACAAGCTAATTACGATCGCATCGACCGCTGTCATTTTTGTTTTTGCCGCCGTGATAATTCTTCATCCGTTTGGCTCGCCCCGTGCGGACGGTCAACTGAAGATAGATTTTTTGGACGTCGGGCAGGGTGACTCGGCACTCGTCACGTTTCCCAACGGCCAGACCATGCTCGTCGATGGCGGAGGGGGTAGAAGTTACGGCAACGACGATTCTGACGAATTCGTGCCGGATCTGCCGAGGATCGGAGAGGCGGTTGTTTCGGAATTCTTATGGGAAAAAGGATACTCACGCGTCGACTATCTGGTTATCACGCACGCGGACGCCGATCATCTGCAGGGATTGATCGACGTCGCCAAGAACTTCGAGATTGGACACACGCTCGTCTCGGGGATGCCGACCGACGACGCTGAGTTTTCGGAGTTTCTTGGCGTTATTGACGGGCGCGGAATTCCTCTGTCGGTCGTCGTCGGCGGAGACGAATTAACCGTCGGCGATTCGGTTATCCAGGTTTTGCATCCGAAAGAAGACGAGTCGCCGAGCAGCAGATCGACGAACAACGCCTCGGTTGTGCTCCGGATCGCCTTCGGTGCCCGGACATTTCTCCTTACAGGTGATATCGAAGCCCCAGCAGAAGCGGAGCTTATCCATGAGCGGAAACCGCTTGCTGCGGATGTCGTCAAAGTGCCGCATCACGGCAGCCGGACGTCGTCTACGGAGGAATTTGTCCGGAGTACACACCCAGACGTAGCGATAATTTCTGTGGGGCGACGGTCGCCCTACGGACATCCGCATCAAGCGGTGGTCGAGCGATGGCGAAACGCGGGTGCCGTCGTTATCACGACCGGTGAGAAAGGGACTATCACCGTCGCGACTAACGGGGAAGACCTTCGAATTAGTACATTTGTGCCGTGAATAAAACGAAAACGCCCGAAGATCTATATCTTTCATCTTCTGAGCGTTCCTTCAGTCGTCTGTTTAGAGAGACTATACGGGAGGCCAAATGGGAAGTCAAGCTATTTAATGCACTACTTTAACAAACAACGTTTAACCTAATGCTTGAAATGTCGAACGCCAGTGAAGACCATCGCAATTCCGTGTTCATCGGCCGCGGCGATCGATTCGTCGTCCTTTATCGAGCCGCCGGGCTGGATAATGGCCGAAATTCCGAGCCGCGCGGCCTCATCGACATTATCGCGAAACGGGAAAAACGCGTCCGATGCCAGGACGGAGCCATTGATCGGCAGCTCGAAACGCTCGGCCCTGATGGCGGCAATACGAATGGAGTCGACGCGGTTCATCTGGCCGGATCCTACGCCGATCGTCTGAAACTCATTAGCGAGGACGATCGCGTTCGACTTCACATGCTTGCAAACCCGCCACGCGAGCGACATCCCGCGGATCTCTTCAGCCGTCGGCTGACGCTTGCTGACCACCCTGAGATCTCGTTCGCTGACGTTGTACGTGTCGGGTTCCTGGACGAGAAAACCACCGGAGATCTGTTTGTGTTCGATTCCGGAACTCCACTCCTGGTTTAAGGAGGGGTGGCCGCGTTTCGCGGTCGGGGTGGTGCTTTCGCATCGAAGCACCCGCAGATTTTTTTTGCTTTTGAAAATTTCAACAGCGACCGCATCATAATCCGGCGCGACGATGACCTCTGAAAAAACCTCGATCACCGACGCCGCGACCTCGGCATCTACCATGCGATTAAAGGCCACGATACCGCCAAAGGCCGAGACCGGATCAGTAGAAAGAGCTCGCCGATAGGCTTCCTCGTTTGTCGCTCCAACGCCGACGCCCGAGGGATTTGTATGTTTGATTATCGCGACCGCGAGCTCGTCGAGATCCTGCACAAGGTTCCACGCGGCGTCAGCGTCAACGTAATTATTGAAGGACATCTCCTTCCCGTGAAGTTGCTCGGCGCCCGCAATGCCGCCCGGCCTATCGTCCGTATACAGCGCCGCCTTCTGATGCGGGTTCTCGCCGTAACGCAGATCCGCGACCTTGGCCAAAACGACGTTCACGCTTGCAGGAAACAATTCATCCTCCGATTCAATGATCAGGTCTTCGGACTCGATGAACGCTAAGTTCTGCAGCGGATTCAGTGGTTCGAGAAACGCCAGATCTTCTTCCGATATCTGCTTCGCGAGGTAGGAAGAGATCGCGAGATCGTAACTTGCGGTTCGTGTGTAGGCGAGAACGGCCAGGCGTTGGCGAGTTTCGAGCGAGAGCGAGCCGTCGTTAGCAGCCAGTTCTTCGGCTACGATCACGTAGAGTCTCGGGTCGGTGACAACCGCCACGTCGCGCCAGTTCTTCGAGGCCGAACGGATCATCGCCGGACCGCCGATGTCTATGTTTTCGACCGCGTCCTCAAGCGTGACGGCGTCCTTCGCGACGGTCTCCTCGAACGGGTAAAGATTGATCACGACCATGTCGATCGGCTGGATACCGTGTTTCTCCATCGCCCCGATATGCTCGGCATTGTCGCGAAGGGCCAAAAACGCTCCGTGGATCATTGGGTGCAGCGTCTTCACGCGGCCGTCCATCATTTCGGGAAACCCCGTGACATCGGCTACATCCGTGACCTTCAACCCGCCCTCTCGCAGAGCCCTCGCGGTTCCACCAGTAGAGATGATCTCGATTCCAAGTTCTGCTAGACGCGTGGCAAATTGGACAACACCCGTCTTATCCGAAAGGCTGATCAGTGCGCGTTTTATCTTTCTCAGATGGGTCATAAAATAACGGGATCCGGTTGTTAGCGCTTCCGAATTTGTCAGTACCACCTGCGGTAGCGGGTGGGTCG
>JBKKAS010000374.1:0-8088 GCA_046714595.1 Pyrinomonadaceae bacterium
GTCGTCATATGCGTACTCCAGCGTCTTGGAAACCGACGACGAATTTTTATCTTCCGGCACATATCCCATCGCTATGTAGTACTCGAGACCGTCGTAGTATTTTGTCCGCGCGGTTTGGGCGGCAGCGTCGAGGGCTTTCTGTGCTTCAACACCCGTCAAGTTTCCTTTCACTACCGCGTCCGCGATCACGGAGACGCTGTGATACCCGATCATGCACCAATTCTCGTTCGCGTAATGCGACCAGACCGGCAGCATCTTGTGCACGCTCTGATCGTAATGCGCCGTCATCGAACGGATCATGTCTCGATTTCGTGACGGTTGGATGAGATTTAAAAGCGGATGGAGCGCGCGATACGTGTCCCAGAGAGAAAAGGTCGTGTAGTTGGTAAATCCCGCGGCTTTGTGAACGTTCTGGTCGATACCCTTATACGAACCGTCCGTGTCCATGTAAACCGTCGGCGAGAGAAATGTGTGATAAAGAGCCGTGTAGAAATTCACCATCTCGTCCTTATCGAGGGTCGTGACGGCGATCTTTGAAAGCTCGCGGTTCCACGCGGCCTGGCCCTCGCGCTTTACGCGCTCGAAATCCCAATCCGGGATCTCAGATCTCAAATTTGAGATCGCACCTTTTGTCGAGACAGACGACAGCGCAAACTTGATCTTGATCTTTTCATTCGCCGCAGTTTTGAAATCGAAGTAAGCGCGGATCTGTTTACCTGCCATCTCGGGGAAGTTCTTTGTCTGATCGAATTTTCGCCAGAAGCCGCGGTAGTCTTCTTTACCGAAATTCTTAAAACCGTACGCCGTGAACGGTTTCGAAAACTCCATCGCAAAGTAAACCGTGCGCGTACGCGCCCAGCCATTTGTCTGCCGGTATCCGACGATCGTGTGATCGTTTTCAACCCGCACGAAGGTCCACACGTTCTTGTCGTCGTAATTGTAGATGCCATGCATCAGATCGAGAATGATGTGTGCATTGTCGGACGCGGGAAACGTGTACTGATGAAAGCCGACGCGCGTCGTGGCGGTCATCTCCGCGACGATGTTGTGATCGTCGAGACGGACCTTGTAGTAAGCCGGTTCCGCTGTCTCATTCGCGTGTGAAAACGCTGAGCGGAAACCGCTCGAAGGATCATTCTTCGCGCCAGGCTCAAGCTGGAGCTCGCCCACCGTCGGCATGATCAGGAAATCACCGAGATCCGAGTGTCCTGTCCCGCTGAAATGCGTATGCGAAAATCCGACGATCGAGCGGTCGTCATACTGATAGCCGGCGCAATATTTGTAGGCATCCTTGTTGTACTTGCCGCCGATGTTATGCGGCTGCTGATCGGTGTCGGGCGAGAGTTGGACCGAACCGAACGGCACGGTCGCCCCGGGGTATGTGTGTCCCATCTTCTGCGTGCCGATCAGCGGATTGACGTAGCGGGTAAAATTTTGCTGCCGCTGCGCAGAAACAAAAGCCTGCAGTATCAGGATCGACAGACATACAAATACGAGTTTCATATTTCTGAGTTGATCGAGGTTGATTTCGTTTCCATCATATACGCAACCCGCCAAAAAGGTGAACCTTATAACCAGGCGACCTTGTGCTAATCTTTACAATTCGTGACAGCCGATTCCGAACGAAAAAATATATATGCCGTGGCCGGACCAACGGCATCGGGCAAGACCGCGCTTGGTGTCGAGATCGCCCTCCGTGTCGACGGGGAAGTGATCAATTGCGATTCCGTGCAGATCTACAAAGGAATTCAAATCGCGACGGCAAAGCCGAGCGTCGAAGAGCGGCGCGGCGTTCCGCATCATCTGATCGATTATGTGGATCCGAATGTGAATTACACCGCCGCCGACTGGGCGCGTAATGCGTCTGAAAAGATCGTACAGATCGAATCTCGCGGTCGTGTTCCTGTCCTCGTCGGCGGCACTGGATTCTATCTGCGTACGCTAATGCGTCCACTGTTCGACGCTCCACCCACGGACGAGTCCATCCGGATGCGACTGCGGATGATAAGGGAGAAGCGCGGCCCCGAATTTCTGCACCGTCTGTTGGGAAAGGTCGACCCGTTAAGCGCTGAAAAGCTTTTCCCGCGCGATTACGTACGCGTTATGCGGGGCCTCGAGTTTTACTTTCAAACCGGCCAGCGGCTCTCTGATCATCAGCCGCATCGTGCCGAACCGCAAGAGTTTGCGGCGAGGATCAGGCTGATCGTTCTTGAGCCGCCGCGAGATATTCTGTACGAAAAAATAAATGCACGGACCGAGCTGCATTTTGCCGCCGGTCTGGTTGAGGAAGTGAAACAGTTGCGTGCAACCGGTGTCCGGGACACCACCAATGCCCTCGGCTCGCACGCTTACCGTCGCGTCTGCGAATACCTGCGCGGGGAACGAACGCTGGAAAGCGCCGTCCAGCGGTCGAAGCAGGATGTTCGCAACTATGCTAAGCGCCAGTTGACGTGGTTCAGGGGCGAGAAAGCGTGGCTATGGTTAAACGGTTTTGGAAACGAGGAACACGTGCTCGCGTCGGCGGAGTCTGAGATCGACGAATGAGCTCCGTTATACCATCGTTTCTTTGCGAACTTTGCGAGCTTTGCGTGAATCTGTCCCGGATCTCACGCAAAGCCCGCAAAGCCCGCAAAGCTCGCTAAGGCAAAGCCTTATCCCGGCGAGTCTTCAAGAAAATTCTTGTTCGGATGTTCAAATCTGATATAATTTCCTCCGCATTTGTAAAATCA
Organism: Pyrinomonadaceae bacterium; assembly: GCA_046714595.1. Lineage (GTDB taxonomy): Bacteria > Acidobacteriota > Blastocatellia > Pyrinomonadales > Pyrinomonadaceae > OLB17. The sequence continues at coordinate 2,730 of JBKKAS010000374.1, forward strand.
AGTAAATAAACGAGAAATGTTATGGAAAAACAAGCTGCCCAAAACATTCAGGACGCCTTTTTAAACTCTGCCCGGCGTGAACGAATCAACGTGGTGGTTCATCTACTGCAGGGCGCGACGTTGTCGGGCAGGATCAAGAGCTTTGATAAATTCTCGGTCTTACTTGATGTCGGTGGGCAGGACGTACTGATCTTCAAGCATTCGATATCCACCATTTCTCAGGAACGAAAGACCGAACCAGCTTCCGCATAGACTCAAGTTTGCAGGGAAAATTCATCACTTTCGAGGGGATCGATGGAAGCGGCAAATCGACGCAGCTTCGCATGTTGGCAGGCGATCTGCGCCAACGCGGCGTGGACGTGATCACAACCCACGAGCCGGGCGGTACGCCGCTAGGCCGGCGCCTGCGCGAGGCATTCCTTGAAACCGAAGAAACCGTGACGCCGATGGCAGAGCTGCTATTGTTCGCGGCGGACCGCGCCCAGCATGTCGAATTTTTGATAAAGCCTGCACTTGCCGAAGGACGCACCGTCATTTCCGACAGGTACGCGGACGCGACATTCGCGTATCAAGGCGCCGGCCGGGGATTTTCTGAGGACACGGTCAACGAGATAATCAGGCTCGCGACCGGCGGTCTGAAACCGGACCTGACCCTGTTCTTCGACATTTCTGTCGAGAACGCAATTCGTCGCATGGGGGTGAGAAGCGAAACGGGTCAGGGCAGAAATCGCATGGATGCGGAGACGGCGGAATTTTACGCCAGTGTGCGAAAGGCGTATCTGAAGATCGCCGAAACGGAACCTGAGCGTTTTAGAGTTCTCGATGCGAATGGATCGATCGAAGAGACGCATGCCGTACTGGCCGAGATCGTCACGGATTTTCTGAAATGAAGAAGCTAATCGGAAACAGGAATGTTGGTGAGATGCTGGCCCGGCTCGTCGCGGCGAGTCGCGTCCCCAACGCATTTCTGTTCGCCGGACCCGAGGGCGTCGGCAAAAAGCAGTTCGCGATCGAGTTGGCGCGAACTCTGATGTGCAACGATCCAGGATCGTCCCGCGCATGCGGCCAGTGCTCAGCTTGTAAAAGGGCGGGCGAGTTTTCGATCCCGACCTTTGAGAAAGGTGAAGATTCCGATCGCGTATTTTTTAGTCAGCATCCTGACATTGGGCTTGTGCTGCCCTTCAGACGGAACCTTCGCGTCAATGCAATTCGCGCTCTTGAAGCGGAGGCGCACTTTCGTCCGTACGAGGCCGAGGTGAGAGTTTTCATCATCGATGATGCCGACAAGATGAATGATGCCGCGTCCAATGCGCTTCTAAAAACCCTCGAGGAACCGCCGCCAACATCGCACATAATTCTGATCACGTCGCGTATGGACAGTTTGCTTCCGACGATCCTATCGCGCTGCCAGATGATCCATTTTGGCCCCGCCGCTTCGGATGAGATCGAGAGCTATCTGATCGACACTGCACAATTTTCGCCCGAAGACGCGGCTCTGGCCGCACGAGTTTCCGGGGGCAGCATCGGCCGGGCGCTGGAGATCGTCCCATCGTCGTTCCGAACCCAGAGAAGCTTGATGCTCGGAATTCTTAACGCCGCCGCCGCCGATAATAAACGCGAATTGCTGGTGGCATCCGAGGAAATGACGGATGCGAGGTACAAGGAAGACTACGAGGAGAAGCTGGTAGTCTTGCAGGATCTGATCCATGACGTATGGCTTTTGAAAAATGGTGTCGCCAGCGGTGAAATTCTCAATAGCGAGATCGTCGTCGAATTGATCAAACTTGCGGATTTGGTCCCGTCGGTGTCACTCGCCAACTGGCTCAACGAGATCGAAACGATGAGGGAGAACTTTGCCGTGAATCTTAACCGAAAGATCGCGACGGACGCTCTGCTTATCAACATGGCCGCTTGAGGTCGGCGCCGTTTTGCTTCCAAAACGTGCGCTCAGCCTCTATAATCTTTCTATTCAGCCTGTGGATCTCAATATGCAAAGATTTTTGATCACGTGTTTTATTTCGATCGGTGTCGTAAGTGGTATCGCCGCGCAGACGCCGCCGGACCGACCCGCGAATCCGCCCGATTATATCGGCCCTGTGAACACCACCGGCATATCGGCCGATCGTCCGGTTCCAAAACAGATTTCCGGTGGCGTGCTGAACGGTAAGGCATTGTCGCTCCCAAAGCCTGATTATCCGGCTGCAGCACGCGCCGTAAAGGCTAGTGGGGCCGTTTCGGTTCAGGTACTGATCGATGAGAGCGGAACTGTCGTTTCGGCAAGTGCCGTAAGCGGGCATCCGCTTCTGAGAGCCGTTTCGGTGGAAGCAGCGAGGTTGGCCCAGTTTGCACCGACCCTGCTGAACGGTCAGCCAGTCAAGGTCTCGGGCGTAATAACTTATAACTTTGTTTACGAGGCACCTGCCACCGAACGCGGACTGCTTGGTCAGATACCGGTCAGGGACCGCGATAAGATTTGGGCAATTGGTTTCTTTCTGGCGTTTGTCCAAACGGCCGACGCCGAGACGATCCGCATGATCGGCGACGAAAAGGAATTTCATAGTATCTTGAGTGATTTCCCCAAGGACCTGCCGCCGGATATGGCTGAGTATAAGCCCATACTCGAACGGCTGGGAAGCTCGGACTCCGCGGTTAGATCAGAGGCCGCCGGCGATTTCTTGAAGCTTGCACGAAAAGATCTGAACGCCGAACAAAACTGGCAGGTCGACGTGGGGGAGCAGCTCGGCTTGACCATGGTTGAGCTTCTTCGACAAAAGATCCAGTACGTGAAGACCGGCGTCGCCTTGGACACGAATATCATCAGGTCTCATCTGGGCCGCATCTCGGACCTTGTCACAAATGCGCCCGAGGGAGCATCGGCCGAATATAAGGCTAGGTTCAAGCGGATAGCGGCGTTTGCCAACGCACCAGATTTATCTCAGGAACCAAAGATAGCTGAGTTGATGAACGAGCTTGAGCCGTTGTTTGCCGCCTTCGACGAAAACGAATGACAGAGCTCGTCGCGGCAGAATACCCGATAACCAGCGGATCGCGTTTGCTCGCTGCGGCCGGTGCATCGGGCATGGCCGCGGGCGCGGCTGCGATCTGGTATTTCGATCCTGCGAAAGCCGGATTCTTCCCGGTATGTCCGCTGTATTCACTGACCGGGTTTGCGTGTCCGGGATGTGGGCTGACGCGAGGATTTCATGCACTGTTCCACGGCGACGTCGTGACCGCGCTCGACTACAACGCGCTCCTACCTTTTTTCGGCGCTCTTATCGGATTTGGATTTGTATCGCTCGGCTATTTCGCGATGCGAGGCCGGCGAGTGCCGATCAATCTGCTCCACCCGAAAGCTCTCTGGGTATTCCTTGTCTTGCTGCTGGTATTCGGCGTGACAAGAAATCTTCCGTGGTATCCGTTCACCGTTCTATTTCCGTAACCTATGCGACAGGGATTTCTTCTTTCAGTTTTCTCGCTAACCGCCGCAATCCTCGTCTCAGGACAAGGGAGTGGTTCAATGCAATCAGGCCCTGCAGGCAAGGTCGTAACTGGAAAGGCCATCTACCTTCCGGCTCCAGATTATCCCGCGGCGATGAGAGCCGCGCGGCTCGCTGGGCAGGTTAGGGTTTCGGTTGCAATTGACTCACGCGGACATGTGACGTCAGCGAGGGCAATGTCAGGGCATTTAACTCTTTGGCCGCTTGCTGAGGAGGCCGCGTTGCGCGCACGATTTACGCCTTCTACGATCTCGGGCACTCCCACGCCGACGACGGGGGTCGTTACGTTTACTTTCTTACAAACAGCAAACTGGGAAAACATCGGCGGCGTCATGGGAAACCTAGAACTCGGGAAGATGGTCACAGCAGACTACGGCCAGTGGGAGAAACAGATCACCGAGGACGTCGGAAAGCAAGCGAAGGCCGAGCTCTTTCGATTGGTCAAACGTAAAGCGGACAAAGCCGACCCGATTAGGGCGTCGGCACTGACGGCCAAGATCATCGCGGAGCTGCGACGCAATCAGCCCGTTGAGGAATGGTATTTTCGCCTAGGACGAATGCGCTCGCGCCTCGATGAGTTTGCGAGCAAGCCTGAACTGAACGAAGAGTTTTATTCAGAGTTGCAGACGGCTGAATGGCTTTCACTAAACGCGCCGACGGGAACCCCTCGCTATCGGATTGCCCCGCTTGTTCACATCGCGTCGAAGTACTTAGATGGGAAACCGCTGACAAAAGCGCGAAAGGACGAGATTGTTGGTATGTTGTCGGCGAGCTACAATCAATCTCAGGGCAGCCCATGACTAGGAGATTTGCACGAGAGGTGTGTCCTCGACCAGTGATCTGGCATTCGCACCTTCCTTTCGGAGCAGCTCAACTTCCTTCACAAACTCTTCGACAATGTCTTCGCCCGAAACGCGCCGCATCGGCACGCCGTCCTTGAAGATCATTCCGACGTTTCGACCGAACGTAATTCCGAGTTGTGAGTCGTGCGCTTCGCCCGGCCCGTTGACCGCGCAGCCCATGATCGACAGGTGTAAAGGTTCTTCAACATGAGCGAGCCGACGTTCGACCTCGGTCACGATCTCGACGAAGTTATCAATATCGAGGCGGCCGCACGTTGGACACGCAACGACCGTTACGCCGCGTTTACGAAGCTCTAGAGACTTCAGGATCTCCCATGCGACGCGAACCTCTTCGTGTGGTTCGGCCGCTAAGCTGACGCGGATGGTGTCTCCGATTCCTTCGTGCAAGAGAATTCCCAAACCCATCGCCGACTTGATCGTTCCGCCGAATGGCGTTCCGGCTTCCGTCACGCCCAGATGCAGCGGGTAATCTACCTTATCCGCCATCAGCCGATAAGCCGCGACCATTCGATTTACGTCCGACGCCTTCAGTGAAATTATGATGTCGCCAAAACCAAGGTCTTCGAGAATGCGGATGTGCCGCATGCCGGATTCGACCATCGCTTCGGGGGTCGCCGTGCCGTATTTTTTTAGGAGGTCTTTTTCAAGCGAGCCGCCGTTGACGCCGATCCGGATCGGAACTTTCCGCGCCTCCGCAGCACGGACGACCTCGCGAACACGATCAATCGAACCGATGTTGCCGGGATTGATACGAAGCTTGTCGATGCCCGCGTCGAGAGCCTTTAACGCGAGCTTGTAGTGAAAGTGGATGTCGGCGACGATCGGGACGTTCGTCCGTTTGCGGATCTCGTACATCGCCGCCGCGGCATCGTCATCCGGCACCGCGATGCGAACGAGCTCGCAGCCGGCTTCGACCATCTCTTCGATCTGGCGAATCGTGCCGTCGACATCGGTCGTGTCGGTCTTGGTCATCGACTGCACGACCACCGGCGCACCACC
>JBKKAS010000375.1:0-7051 GCA_046714595.1 Pyrinomonadaceae bacterium
GTGGTGCCAGACTTCATCTCCACCAATACTAAACTCGCGCCAATAATGTGACCTGCGACGAGAAAGCTGGCCTTAAATCCATCAGCGATCTCGACCGGATTGCCGTCGTTCGCCACCGGACGCATTAACTTAAGAGCCGTACTGGCATCTTGTTCGTCGTAAAGCGGAAGGGCGGGCTCATGTCTCGTCAATTTATGTCGGTTGCGGTAATCGGCCTCTTCTTCCTGCAGCCGCGCCGAATCCGGCAACAGTATCTTAAGAAGATCGGCCGTCGCTTTCGATGTAAACACCGGTCCCGTAAAGCCGAGCTTCACAAGCCGTGGCAGCCACCCGGTGTGATCGATATGAGCGTGCGTGATGATGACAGCATCGATGGAAGCCGGATCGAACGGCGGATCTTGCCAATTACGTTCGCGAAGATCCCTCGGCCCTTGAAACAAACCGCAATCGACCAGGACGCGTCGGCCGCCGCTCTCGAGCAAGTACTTTGAACCGGTTACCGTGCCAACCCCGCCGTAAAACGTAATGCTTGCCATTCTGAAGATAGTAAATGGTGAATCGTAAATAGTGAATAGTGAATAGTGAATGGTGAGTCATGAATCGTTGAAGCGACCGGGCGGCCCTGGCTTCACTATTCACTATTCACTATTCACTATTCGCTAATTCACGTACTCTTTTGGAAACCACAGGACCTTGCTGGGTTCTTCGGCCTTAGCCTGCTGCTTGCGGACCCGAGCGTTTTGGAGCAACTGCTCGGCGGTTTCACCGTCCTGCCAAAATGTCGCCCATCCGAAATGAAGCCACACTTTCATCTCTTCAGCGTCGGACACGGCGAATGGCACCTCGGAAAACTTCTGCCTGATGCGCTGGATTATCTCAGCGGCAAACTTTTCCGAAGCGGTTGGCAGGACTATCAGAAATTCGTCGTTTGTCGAACGTGACAGAAAATCCATCTTTCTTAATTGCGAGGCTAAATTCTCGGCCGTGAAGGCGAGAATTCGGTCGCCGGTCGCGTAACCGAAGCTCTGGTTCGCCTCGGCAAAATTCTTTATATCGACACTCAGGACGGTCAGCGGCCGCTCGTTCCGAAAACGATGCGACTCGGCGAGCTGATTTTCCAGAACCAGGTAGAATGCCCGCGCGTTCGGTAGCCGGGTGATCGAGTCAGTTAGGGCGTTCGAGATCGACCTCTCCTGGGAAATTGAACTCAGGAAAAGTGGAGCGACGCGCTCACCGATCGCCTCTAAGGTCGCCTGCAAGTCTCGGTCGACCTCGATGAGCTTGTCGGTATATAGCATCAGGACGCCGAATGCCTGCCCCTCATGCGCCAACGGGATCGCCACCGCGGATCGCGAACCGGCAAGCGCGGCGACGGGCATCGCGGTTCGCTCCAGCTTGAGGTCGATGTCCATCTCGACTTCACGACTGACCCACGCCATCCCGGCCAGACCACGCTCCACCGGTAACTCGACCTGAAGCAGTGCATCCATGTTCGGGCCGTCGGCCTGGGCGACTTGAATCGCGTTCTCTGATTCGGAAGCAACGAAAAGCGCGCTGTTAGCAAACGGAAATACTTGCGCCACGCGGCTCGAGACAAGCCGAAAAAGATCAGCCGGCTTTAACGTAGAACCGAAAAACTCGTTTGCCTCACCGATCGCGTCCAGGCTTTCCTCTAAATGTGAGGCGGGCGTTTTGTCTGCGGCCTCAGCCGAGCTCGTGGCGGATCTGCTGAGGGCCCAAAAGCAAACCAGTGAATATCCAACAGCCAGCACCACCAGAACAAAGATCTTTACGCTCTCGGCCAAACCCGATACGGCAAGAAGGAACGTCAGCACCGGCGCGACCAGACCGAAGAGTCCGAGCGCGATCTGGGCTGCGCCAAAACCGCTCCCCTTGTTGAGTTTGTTTTTTATAAGCTTCATACCGGCAGGAAAGGATGATTACGTCGGGAAGGTTGAAACGGGGACCAGGGCAAACATCTCCGCTGTCCGGGCCGCGAAACGCCCAACGTGAAGATAACTTTTGCGAAGCATCTAGTCAATAGATTCCATAATTTCAGGGCTCCGGCAGACGTGTAACTATCCTGATAATCCAGGTAACAAGTTTCGTAAATAGAATGAGCAAGTAGCGAGTTTGAGAAATTTAAGGGTTGACTTATGTCCGAGTGGATATTTATAGTTGCTTTTGTTCCAAACAATCTTTGAGATTTGGGCAAACAGCCGTCGGCTGTAGCGGTCAAAATAGTTAAATTTACACTTTGAAGAAGACAGGAGATCAATCAAGCATTATGAAAAAAATTGCACTTACAGCAGTCGTTGCGCTCGGTTCGCTGGGAATGGCCTGCGGCGGCGCGGCAAACAACACCAACAACAGCAATGCGAATCGTAACACTAACATGTCGACTCCGACGCCGATGGCGACAATCGCTCCGAGCACGAATATGAATTCGAACTCGAACATGAATGCCAACCGACCTGGCAACATGAACGCTAACGCCAATAGACCGGCCAACCGGCCGTAGTGCCGACCTACTTATAGAACCTTTTTTGGGGCATTGTCCGCGGAGGATGGTGCCCTTTCCATTTCCCGCGTGCACTGGCACCGAACGCCAGATGGGTATACCCAATTTTGAGATGCTGGCGATCGTGTTCCCGGCCCTCAGGGAACGGCCCAAACTGTTGAAACAATTCTCACTTAAAAAACCTTCTTTCGTAGTTTGGGGAGTTGACTAATGTATGCCGGGTGACTATATTGTCGATTGTTCCAAAATTTGAAGGTTCTGGGGCATTGCCGGCCAAAAGCCGGTAGTAAGTAAAAATAAGTAAGTATAATCTTTGAGAAAGACAGGAGAGTCCATTTAGACATGAAAAAAATTATTGCACTTTCGACCCTTTTAGCGCTTGGCGCATTGGGTATGGCTTGCGGCGACGCTGCGAGCAACAACACTGCTAATGTCAACAAAAACGTTAACGCTGCGTTGAGCAACGCCAACGCTGCGATGGCTAACGCAACCAACCAGATCCAGTCAGCTGCTAATCAGGTTTCGAATGCTGCCAGCCAGGTCAATGCTGCTGCTTCGAACATGGCGGCTAACAAGCCGATGGCGAACGCTAACGCAAACACAAAACCGTAATCAAGCCTGCTTGATTATTAAAAAGACAAAAGGCGTCGTCTTCGGACGACGCCTTTTTCATGAATGGACCGCAGGCATCCTTGCCTGCATGAGCGCCAAGCGCGAAAATCCCCGGGCGCCACGGAACTAAGTCCCAGCGTCAACGTTCATTTCGGCCCAGCAATTCCATTAATTCCTCCGCACTCGTCACCGGACGTTTACAAACAAAATTCTCGCAAACGTAGGCAGTCGGATTTCCGTCGATCATTACCTTGCCGTTCATAACCGGAACCTCACTCGACGCCGCCTCAGACAAAGCCACGACCGTGTTCGGCAAGTATCGGTCCTGCACTTCCCTTTCCAAATCATTCCCGCGAGGGCCGATGACCGCGATTTCTTTCACCGGCGCAAGATGAAACTCCATGGCTGAGAGAGCACGCCCGAATCCTTGCGGATGACGTCGGATCTGCGATGCGGCAAGACGCAAAACGGTCGCGGCAAAGCGCTCGTACTTTTCCTCGCCGTAGAATTTCGAAAGCCTCAATAGCACATCCGCGGCGGCCGAGTTCCCGGACGGCGTCGCGTTGTCGTAAAAGTCCTTTGTCCGGACGATAAGCTCTTCGTGATCTGCGGAAGTGAAATAGAATCCGCCGTTGTCTTCGTCCCAAAACTCCGTGATCATGAGATCGGCGAGACGTTTCGCTTCGGTCAGATAACGAGCCTCTCCCGAGGTCTGATACAGCTCGATGAGTCCATCGGCCAGATTCGCATAATCTTCGATGTACGCGTTCAATTTCGCGCGGCCGTCCTTCCAGGTTCGCAGGAGTCTTGCTCCCCTCCTGGTTTGAGGAGGGGTGGCAGGATTTAGCTCCCCTCCTGGTTTGAGGAGGGGTGCCGACGCTTCGTCGGGGGGGCGGCCGGCTGACCGGGTGGTCGGTTCCTGCAATTGTTCCAGTATGAAATCCGCATTCCGGTTCGCGATCTCGAGATATTCTTCGTTAGCGAGAACCGCTGCGGCTTTTGCAAACGCCGCCAGCATCAATCCGTTCCACGCTGTCAAAACCCTTTCGTCGCGAAATGGCTTGATACGTTTTTCGCGCTCGGCGAAAAGCCTCGCCTTGGTATTTTCGAGAACCTCTGTCAGTTTTTGCTGATCGATCTTCAACGCCTGTGCCGCAGCTTCCAGCGAATATCTGACGTGGAGAATATTCTTCTCTTCGAAATTGCCCTCTTCCGAAACGTCATAAAAGAAATGAAAGATCTTCGCGTCCGCGGGGCCGACCAATGCTTCAATCTCGGCGGGTGTCCATACAAAGAATTTACCTTCCTCGCCCTCGCTGTCGGCATCCTGTGACGAGTAAAACCCACCGGCGTCGTCAAGCATTTCGCGTTTCACATACTCGAGTGTGTCGACCGCGATACGTCGGAACATATCCTCGCCGGTAATCTGATAGAGATGAAGGTAAATCCTGATAAGCTGCGCGTTGTCGTACAGCATTTTCTCAAAGTGCGGTACCAGCCAGATCGCATCAACGGTATACCGGTGAAAACCCCCGCCAAGCCGATCGTAAATTCCGCCCTCGGCCATCTTCCGCGCCGTGAAGGTCACCATCTCGAGCGCGCTTTCGTCACCGGTCCGTTTCCAATACCGCAACAGAAACTCAAGCGACATTGACGGTGGAAATTTCGGAGCCCCGCCGAACCAGCCATTCGTCTTGTCGAAAGACCGAACGAAACTCTGAAACGCAGAATCCAATTGGTCTGTCGTCAGTGCCTCGGTCGAAAAATCGGATATTCCCACCCGCCGAATCTCACCGACGATCTCATTCGCCGACTTCATCAGCTCGTCACGTTTATCCCTCCACGCCTCGGCGATGCTCACCAAGATCTGCTGCCACGACGGCATTCCGTATCGCGGTCCCGGCGGAAAATATGTTCCCCCGAAAAACGGCAGCTTTTCCGGCGTGATAAAGACGTTCATCGGCCAGCCGCCCCGCCCGGTCGTGAGCTGCACGAACGTCATGTAGATCTGGTCCACATCCGGGCGCTCCTCCATATCGACCTTGATGTTCACAAAATGCTCGTTCATGACCCGTGCGGTCGCCTCGTCCTCGAACGATTCGTGTTCCATCACATGGCACCAGTGACAAGCCGAATACCCGATGCTCACCAGCAGCGGTTTGTCCTCGGCCTTTGCTTTTGCAAACGCCTCGTCGCCCCATGCGTACCACTCGACGGGATTGTGCGCGTGCTGAAGCAGGTAAGGACTTGTCTCGTCGATCAGTTTATTAGTGTATTTCTTCGGAGACTGCATAAAGACGATTGTTTCACGCAAGTCGGATTTTTTGAAACTTCATGCGCCGTCTGTTATATTAATGGCAATTTCCTATGACCCCTCGATGCATCGCAAAGCTACGTCCTTCTCGCCAACGCGCCAACCTCTTCGGCGGCGACTAATTTCTCCTTTCGTTCAGAGCGCGGGCTTCAGCCCGTAGAACCCAAACCCTTACCGCAGGACGCGATATATCGCGCACTCTAAACCAGGAGAGAATTCATGACACCGACAACAGACCTTCAAAGACCGTCGATCAAGACCGAGCTTCCCGGACCCAAATCGCGCGCCATCATCGATGCCGACTCGCAATACGTTACGCCGAGCTATCCGCGGCCCGATTACAAACTAGTAGCCGATCACGCAAGCGGCGTGTGGATCACAGACCCGGACGGCAACGTATTTCTGGATTGCAACGCCGGCGTTGCGGTCTGCTCGACCGGGCACTGTCATCCCGAGATCGTCAAAGCCGTAACCGAACAGGTCAACAGCCTGATCCATCTTTGCGGCACCGACTTTTTTTACCGGCATATGCCGGAGCTCGGTAAAAAGCTAAACGAGATCGTGCCGATAGACGGCCCAACCAAAACGCATTTCGCCAATAGCGGAGCCGAAGCTGTCGAAACCGCTCTCAAGCTGGCGATGTATCACACGCGGCGGCAGAAATTTATATCGTTCTTCGGCTCGTTTCACGGACGCACCCTTGGAGCGTTGAGCCTTACCTCGAGTAAAAAAGCGCAGCGGCTCGGCTTTATGCGACAGGCGCTCGACGTGGTGCACGTTCCGTATCCGAACAAGTTTCGTCACTTCGCTAACGAGATGCCGACCGACGACGAGACGATCAGTCGTGACGTTATTAACTGGATCGAGAACCGCCTCTTCAAAACGACGACGCCACCTGAAGAGGTCGCCGGCATAGTGCTCGAGGTTGTCCAGGGCGAGGGCGGATACATTCCGGCTCCAAAACAATTCGTAAAAGAACTGAGACGGATCTGCGATGAGAACGGCATCATGTTGATCGTCGATGAAGTGCAGAGTGGAATGGGACGTACCGGAAAGATGTTCGCACTCGACCATCACGAAGGCGTCAAGGCCGACATTGTCTGCATGGCCAAGGGGCTCGGCTCCGGTTTTCCGATCGGGGCGTGCACGGCCCGCGCTGACGTCATGGATTGGCACAAAGGAGCGCACGCGTCTACCTTTGGAGGTAACCCAGTTGCGCTGACCGCGGCCCTGAAAACCATCGAGCTGCTCGAAGGTGGACTCGTCGAAAACTCGCGTACGGTCGGCGCTTATATCGAGGAAGGTTTGCGAAAGCTGCAGGACAAGTACGACGTCATCGGCGACGTTCGCGGTATGGGAATGATGCTCGGTGTCGAATTCGTAACCGACAAGCAAACCCTGACCCCGGCTCCCGAGCTACGAGACAAGATCGAGTACGCCTGCTACGAGCGTGGCCTGATCATCCTAGGTTGCGGAGCGAACAGCATCCGCTGTTCGCCGCCGCTGATTCTGAGCAAGGAAAATGCGGACGTCGCTCTCGAGATATTCGATGAGGTGATCGGGGCCTCGGTTTGATCGAACGGTCCGGACGCCGGGTTCATAGG
>JBKKAS010000376.1:0-5641 GCA_046714595.1 Pyrinomonadaceae bacterium
CGCAGCGATTGGGCGATCATGCCGGCCGCGACATCGAGAAGTTTTCGCTCGTTGATCGTCGTCCGGCTCTCGCTGATCGCGGCCAGCACGCCGACCGGATGTCCGGCGAGGATTAGCGGCGAACCGATGAGCTGGGCGCGCGCCGCGCCTTCGATGTCCAGCGTGACGTCACTGTCATTAAGAGCCACGGCGAACGGCTCGGACGTTTCGAACGCGTGTCGAAAAATGCCGCCGTCCGTCTGCGTATCGAGTTTACGAAACTCGCCGATACTTAACCCGCTCGCCGTCGTTATTGCCAGCCGCCCGTCGTCGCGGCCTTCGAGGATGATGAAGCACGCGCGGAACGACATCTGTTCGCGAAGGCTGTCGACGACCCCCTGAATGTTTGCCCGCGAGTCTTTCCCGGCGGCAAGTGCAGCATTGAGGTCGGCAACGATCTGAAGCGGTTCGAAAGACATTTTTGTGCGATTGCTGAAGAATGGAGTTTAGCAGAGGCTGGGGTTCGGGAAAACCCTTAGTCCGGAAAATCCGACAGAAATGGCGGAGCGACTGGAACGCCGGCATCCTGCCCGCAACGCGCTTGCGGCGTCTAACTATTGCCACCTCGAGACCGCCGGCCATTTTTCGTTCTTCGCACTCATGTCGGCAGGATGCCGGCGTTCCGGTCGCTCCACCAGCGCTACAATCAATCAATGACCGAGCGCCTCGAGATCTACATTCCGGACGGATTGCCGCGAACCCGGCTCGAGGATTTTCTGTTCGGCCATTTTCCGAACCTGAGCCGGATGTACCTGCGCGAGATCGTCCGCGATGCGAAGTGCGAAGTGAACGGACGGCACGAAAACATTGGATTCCGTATCCGCGGTGGTGACTTTGTCGAGATCCATCTTGACCCGTCGCGCGAGACCGCGATGCGGGGCGAGAATATCCCGCTCGACATCATTCTCGAGGACGAGCATTTGATAGTTGTAAACAAACCGGCCGGGATGCTTGTTCATCCGACGCATCGCGACAAGACCGGGACGATGTTGAATGCCCTGGCATTTCACTTCAATGGGGAACGCGGAACGCGGAGTGCGGAATTCGATCGGTCGGCGACCGCAGATTCCGCATTCCCCGTTCCGCATTCCGCATTCATCCGTCCGGGGCTTGTTCATCGATTGGATAAACAAACGTCTGGCCTGGTCGTCGTCGCAAAGTCGGTCGCGGTTCACCGCAAGCTCTCACGGCAATTTCGAAAGAAACAAGTCGAGAAAAAATATCTCGCTCTCGTTGAAGGCGTCGTCGAAGATGACGAGGGCGTTATTGAAGGAACTATCGGGCGTTACGCCGAAGAGAAGCGGTGGGGTATGAAGGCCGACGGCAAGCATTCCGAAACTCGTTATCGAGTGTTAGAGAGAAACGGTGACACGACATCGGTTGAACTCGAACCCGTCACCGGTCGCACGAACCAGCTTCGGATCCACTGCGCATCGATCGGTCACCCGATCGTAGGTGACGTCGAGCGCGGCGGTCGGGAATTCCAGCGGCTGTGTCTGCATGCGTGGAAATTGAGTTTTAAGCACCCGATCGGGGGCGAGGCTTCGACGTTCGAAGCTCCCCTCCTTCTAAAGGAGGGGTGGCATCCGCGAAGCGGATGACGGGGCGGTAAATCGGCCGGATGGCCGAAGAATGAGCTTTCAGCCTGCCGGCTGATTGACCACCCCGGCCTCGCAAAGCCTCGGCCACCCCTCCTTATAGAAGGAGGGGAGCTTTTTTCGACGACCTAATTTGAAGAATGTCTTAGCGGTTGTCCAGGCATCGCTCCGGTCATCTTAGTTCCGTCAAAAATTACTTCACCATTAACGATCACCGTTGAAAATCCCACAGCGTACTGATGGGGCTGATCGAAGGTCGCCTTGTCCGTGACTTTCGTCTCATCGAATATCACGAGGTCGGCGGCAAAGCCTTCGCGGATCTGGCCGCGGTCCCGAAGGTTAAATGTTTGCGCCGGCAGGGAAGTCATCTTCCGGATCGCGTCCTCGAGCGTGAGGATCTTCATCTCGCGGACGTATCGGCCGAGCACGCGAGCATTGTTGCCGTAGCCGCGCGGATGCGGTACGCCGGCGCCGAACTGCCGAACACCGCTGTCGGATGCGATCATCGTGAACGGCTCACGCATGATCGTTTTCACATCGTCCTCGCTCATTACCTGATACACCATCGACGCTCCGCCTTTTTCATACATGTCGAAGATCTGCTCGATCTGCGCGTCAAGTTTTGAATTGCCCTTCACCATCTTTGTGATCTCGGCGATGTTCTTTCCATTGAATTCAGGCGAAGCACGGAAACTCGCTACGTAGGCGAAGCTGTAGTCCTTGAATTTCTTTTTCTTCAGATCCTGCTTCATCTCTTCCGTGATCTTCTTTCGAGTCGCGGGATCTGCCAGCCGCTTCTTACCTTCCTCACGACCGCCGGCGACCGCCCAATTCGGAAGGCGAACATCGAGCGAAGTGGATGATGCAGGATAGGCGTATTGGTCAACCGTGACGGTCATGCCGCGATCGCGGGCCGCTTTCACAAGACCGAGTGTCATCGGAGTTTGGCCCCAGAGCGCTTTCGCCGAGATCTTGAAATGCGAGATCTCGACCGGCATGTTCGCCTGCTCACCGATGTTGATCGCTTCGTTTATAGCGGCCACGACCTCGTTACCTTCGTCGCGGATGTGGCTTGCGTATGTGCCGCCGTAACGCGACGCGACCTTTGCCAGCTCGACAACTTCCTCGGTTTTCGCAAACGTGCCGGGAACGTAGATCAGTCCGGTCGAAAGGCCGACCGCACCGTCTTTCATTCCCTGTTCGACGATCGCATTCATTTTCACCTGCTCGTCCGCGGTAGGGGGACGATTATCGAGGCCCATCGCCTTGGAACGAACGGAATTATGACCGATCAGCGTAGCCAGATTTACCGCCAGCGGTTTTTCTTTCAAATGGCCGAGAAACTCACGGATGTCCGTTGCCGAACCCCCGCAGTTACCGGTAACAAGAGACGTGACACCCATGCGGACAAAGTTCTCAGCCGTCGGATTCCCGTAGATGTCCTCAACATGGGCGTGAACATCGATGAAGCCCGGAGCAACGATCTGGTTCTTTGCGTCGATAACAAATTTTGTTTCCGCTTTGTCGAACCGGCCCACTCTCACTATCCGGCCGTCCTTGATCGCGATCGATCCGCGGAACCACGGATTACCGGTGCCGTCGATGATGCGTGCATTGATGATCACGAGGTCGTATGTCTCATCCGGTTTATCGATCGCGGGCGCGATCTGGGTGAAGACCATGCAGGCGATGAGAAGTAGGGTCAGATTTTTCATAATGTCACACATGACTCGAAGCCGGACTGGAACGCATACTCTCTCAGTATTCATTGAATTTTAATATTCACGACCACCGCGAGATCGGATTCGGAATCGTTTTGAACTTCAATGGTGTAGTCGCCACTCTTTGGTAGAGTGGCTAAAAAGTTGTTGATCCCGTATTTGGGCTCCGCGTCTTCTAGCAAACGAAGAGAAGCCTTATCTGTGTCGACTGAAACTGTCAGTGTCTGACCGGCCCGTGCGCCCACGATGAACCGCTTACCTTCCTGAGCCGGGATGGTAATGCGGAAGGTCTTGCCCGACGTGCCGCGGGCGAAAGTGACTCGCAGTTCGGGATAGATGTCGCGTCGCGTTCCGGGTCCGGACTGGACGATCTTATTGTTGGTCAGACGATAATTCGTCGTGACGATTATTTGTGGGCAGCAAGCTCCACCTTCCGGTCCAGCCTCATTACTGTCGACAACGAGCAGGCCGTTCTCGACGCGTGTCGAACGAAGTCCTCCATCCGCCCTGTCTCCGCCCGGGATCCGCGCGACCAGCGAGGGCTTTCCGGCTTTCATCGTATAAACAAATCCTTCCGAAAAGTTGCCGGTCCCGCCGGTGTTACAGACTGCGAGGACGATGGCTTCATCGCGCTGATCACGATCAAGGTCGCCGTATGCGATGTCGAAAACCCGGAAGGAGAAGCGATCGATGTAACCATCTTCCTGTTTTTCCGACGAGAACTCGCCGTCCTTGACCGTCACATTCTCGGGGGTTTCGGAAATGCAGTTTACGAGATACGTGAAATTCTTAAAGTCGACGTTGCGAATCGTGGCCTGGCCATACGCACCGGTGCATGAGGCGACCAGAGCCAGCCAGAAAGGAAACAGTTTTTTCATATGCCTTCCTTTTCTATTTGTATTCCGTCCTTCATCTTATTCTGTGGTCCCGGTCTTTCGAACCACGGAACAAGATGAAGAAGAGAAAAGACCGTTACCAAGTCGCCTTACTGCATCGCAGCAGTTTCGTCTTCATCCGAATAAGCGTTATGCAGATGTACCGGCTCGGCCTTTTTACGAAGCCGCATATTCAGGACCTCAACGAGTACCGAGAACGCCATCGCGAAATATATATAGCCCTTCGGAATGTGCTGTCCCAATCCTTCAGCCATAAGCGTGACGCCGATGAGAAGCAGGAACGCCAATGCCAGCACTTTGATAGTCGGATGACGCTGCACAAAGCTTCCGATCGGACCGGCAAACATCATCATCGCGATGATCGACACAACGACCGCCGCGATCATGATCCAGATTCCCGCAGGCCCGAAGCCACCCTGTTCCACAGGTGCTCCACTGATCATCCCGACGGCAGTGATCACCGAATCCAGCGAAAAGACAATATCCAGCAAAGTGATCTGAACTATCACGCTGATAAAAGAGGCGTACACTTTTTTTGAAGCGTGCCCTTCTTCGCCCTCGAGCGAGCCGTGTATTTCGTGCGTGCTTTTTCCGATCAGAAACAGTCCACCGATAAGCAGCACCAGATCACGGCCCGATACCGCGTGTCCAAGAACAGAGAACAGCGGAGCGGTCAATCCGATGATCCAGGAAAGCGAGAATAACAAGATCACGCGCATTCCCAGGGCGAGCGTCAGACCGATAAAGCGCGCCCGTGCCTGCTGTTCGGCCTGCAGTTTGCCGGCCAAGATCGAAATAAAAATTACATTGTCGATGCCGAGCACAAGCTCTAGCAAGGTGAGTGTCGCGAACGCGATCCATATCTGCGGATCAGCAAGCCATTCCATTAATTGAACTCCAATACGGATCTATTCAGGTATTGTATTGTAGAACTGCGTCGTCTATAAATTTCGGTCCGACGCCTATACCCAGCGAAACGACCCCCTTAGTCGCATTACGAAAAGCAGATCAGGGCTCTAAGCCTATCCGTCGCACCAAGTCGGCGTAACGGGGATCATCACGCAGGAAGTCGAATACCGGTTCGATCTTCAGCTGGGTAATAAAAGGGTTCCGTTCATCAAAAACCTTTTCTAGCCATGCGAATGTTTCGTCCTTTTGTCGAAGCTCCGCGTAAATTTGAGCAAAACGCGCTGGAGATATGTATGTGGCTTTAGCTATCGTCTCCATATGGTTGAGCATGTTGCGGCGAACACCTCCGAACCCTGAAACCTCGAACACCTTTTGAAATTCCTGCAGCCTTTCGGGCGAGAGGCCATTTAAGCGGCTAAAATTCATGCATGCGTCAAAGGCTTCGGGAGGCATTTGTTTTTGTTCATAAACCATGCAC
>JBKKAS010000377.1:0-3474 GCA_046714595.1 Pyrinomonadaceae bacterium
GCGAGTACGGAGCGACCCTGTTCACGAAGGACGGTTATTTTTCGACGCCCGCGTATCCGCTCGAGAGCGTATTTGATCCGACCGGGGCGGGTGATACTTTTGCCGGCGGTTTTATGGGTTATCTCGCCAGCCAGCATGAGATAACCGATGATACGCTGAGACGTGCGATGATCTACGGCTCGGTGATGGCTTCGTTCAATGTCGAGAAATTCGGTACCGAGCGTGTCGAAGAACTCGACTATCCCGAGATCAATCAGCGTTTCCGCGATTTCAAGCGGATGACCCATTTCGACGATATTCCGTTCGAACGGGCACTCGTGAATAGTGAATCGTGAATAGTGAATTGTGAATAGTGAAGAAAATTTTTCTCACGATTAACGATGCACTATTCACTTCCCAAAGATGGCAAGACAACTCGACAATTCGTTTGTCAGGTTTTCACGGCACCAGACAATCACGCCGCTTACGGGCTTGAGCGTCACGATCGCGATCTGTCTCTCTGTGGGTTTGGTCATGGCCATCTTCCTTCGTGCGTGGCCGTTCGTCGCCGTGTTCGCGATCTCGCTCGTTGGGCTCTGTGTATTCGCGTATCTGAGTTCGCGAACTGCGCGAAAACTCGTGGCGGCACAGGACGAATCGCGTATCGACTGGGAATCGGCGCTGCCCGAAGTTCAACGGCAGAGCTTGAATCTCGAGGTCGGGGAACTGTCGCGAATACTCGAGGTCAGTACCGAGCAGATCAGCGACCTGCAATCGGCTTATATCGTCGCCGAAGATCTTGCGCTTCGCCAGATCCAGCAGGAAGAGCAGGTTCCGATCCTTCGTCACGTCAGCCTCGGCGATGTGCCGTTCGATGCTGTGCTCGTCAAGCAGGACGTGATAATCTGCGCGGAAGTTTCGTTCCTGGTTGCACCCGAACTGCGGCAAGAGCGCATTGATTCGATGATGCGAAAGATGATGCGCGTCAGAAAGGTCCTCGAGCAGATGAGCGTTGCAATGACGCTGCGGCTTATGGTCGTTCTGGTTACGCAGCTAACGGTGGAGGACGAAGACCGGCTACGGAAAAAACTAAACTCCGGAAAGAGATTTACGGGCTCACCGGTCGACATTGAAATTCGCTTCCTCGACTTCGAAGCGCTGCAAAGGATTTATGTGACGGATTAGAAGAGCGTTAATCGTGAATCGTTAATCGACTTCTTTCGATTCACTATTCACGATTAACGATTAACGAACCTATGCTTGAAAACAAAGTTGGATTGATATTCGGTGTGGCAAATAAGCGTTCGATCGCGTGGGCATGTGCCTCCGCGTGCGCGGCTCACGGGGCGAAGCAGGCGTTCACGTACCAGGCCGAACGGATCAAAGAGAGTGTTGAAGACCTTGCGAACACGCTCCCCGATTCCCTCGTCGTCCCATGCGACGTCACTGACCAGGCCCAGGTCGATGCGACGTTCGAGGCCGTTAAAGAAAAATACGGAAAGCTCGACTATCTGATCCATTCGATCGCGTTCGCGCCGCGCGAAGCGCTCGAAGGCGAGTTCGTGACCACGACGCGCGAGGCATTTACGACTGCCCTTCAGGTCAGCGCCTTTTCTCTTACTCAGCTCGCCCTCGGAGCGTCTCCGCTGATGACTGACGGCGGCAGCATTGTTACGATGAGCTATTACGGCGCCGAAAAGGTCGTGATGAACTACAACGTGATGGGCGTAGCGAAGGCCGCGCTTGAAGCGTCGACACGATATCTCGCTGCGGATCTCGGCAAGCAGAACATTCGCGTGAACGCGATCAGTGCCGGCCCGCTCAACACACTTTCGGCACGCGGCGTCCGCGGGATGAGTTCGCTGCTCGGCTATGTCGGCGAGCGTGCACCGCTGAAACGAAACGTAAAGGCGAGTGAGGTCGGCAACACCGCGCTGTTCCTCGTCAGCGATCTCTCGTCCGGCATCACCGGGGAGACGATCTACGTCGATTGCGGCTACCACATTATGGGAGTTTGAGTTTTGAGTCCCGCCTCAGGCGGCTTCATGGTAAGCACAGCCACCTTAAGGCGGAACTCAAAACTTACAGAAATGGCAAAAACTGACGCTAATAAACCGAAGGTTAAAAAGGACAAGAAGCCCGGCGAGCCGAAGACCGTCGCCGAGGCAAAGACACTCGAGAAGGAACCCGGGTACTGGCAATTGACGGACGACGAGGTTCTGCTTCGTTCGCCTGAGCCTACAGACGATTACAAGACGTCTGATTCGTGGCGCGTCTTCCGGATCATGGGCGAATTCGTTGGGGGATTCGACGATCTCGCAACTATCACGCGCGGTGTTTCGATCTTCGGGTCGGCCCGTACTGAGGAAGGCACCGAGATGTACGAAGCAGCTCGCGAAACCGCACGACTACTGGCTGAGGTGGGTTTTGAGATCATAACCGGCGGCGGGCCTGGTGTGATGGAAGCGGCGAACCGCGGAGCCTTCGAGGCCGGAAAAGTTTCCGTTGGCTGCAACATCGAGCTGCCTTTCGAACAAGCGCCGAACCCCTACCAAACGAAGTCGCTGTCCTTTAAATACTTCTTCGTCCGCAAGACGATGTTCATCAAATACAGCAACGCCTACATTATTTTTCCCGGCGGGTTCGGAACGATGGACGAACTGTTCGAGGCGCTGACACTGATCCAGACTCGAAAGATCCGCAACTTCCCGGTCGTGTTATTTGGATCACAGTATTGGCGTGGGCTACTGGCATGGCTGACGTCGATGATGCTGAACGAAGGAAATATCAACCCCGAGGATCTCGGCCTGATCCACCTGACCGATTCTCCGCACGACGCGTTGAATTTTATCGTGAAAACTTTCAACGCCGGAGCTCCGGTTGCGGCAGGAAGTGGGATTGAAAGTTAGTGCTAAACGGTAAGTGGTAAGTTCGTGAGGAAGGCATGACTAGCTTGCTCCACGAACTTACCACTTACCGTTAACTCTTAGCACTTCGTTCATCCAACCTAAATAATCTTCAGAAACTTTATCGGCAGGAATCGCGACGATCTCCGGAACTTCGTAGCTGTGGTTCGCTCGAATGAACTCGCTCAGCTCATCGAATTTCTCGTCCAGCGTCTTGACCAGTAGCAGATGTTCCGGCTCGGTCTGCACCTTCCCTTTCCAAAAATAAACCGACGTCATTTTAGGAAGTATCTGGACGCATGCAGCGAGGCGAGATTCAACGATTGCGTTTGCCAATCGTTCAGCTTCGTCGGAATCGGAAGTCGTGGTTAAGACCATTAGCATTCTGAGTTTTGTCGCTGAAGGCGACAGAGTTAATAGCCTGGGGTGAGCGAGCAAAGCGAGCGTAACCCCGGGGTGGAGCCGCCACCTGACCCGCTCCCTGAAGGGGAGCATTCCCATCACTCTCCGGAAAACAGAAAGCAGAAGGCGTTGAGGCCTTCTGCTTACTGATTCTGGTAGGCCGTGCAGGGATTGAACCTGCGACCCA
>JBKKAS010000378.1:0-5212 GCA_046714595.1 Pyrinomonadaceae bacterium
GCTATCGCGAGGCGAAGTGGAACACGGCAACGCGGAAGGACACGCAAGATACGTTTTATGTTTTCCCATACGACTGGCGTCGGGATAATGTCGAGAATGCGCAGCTTCTGGTTCGCAGAATTGAAACACTGAAACGTCGGCTGGGCAAGCCGAACCTCAAATTCAACATCGTGGCACATTCGATGGGCGGCCTCATTGCACGCTACGCGGCCATGTATGGAAGCGCAGACCTGCCGGCCGGGGCACCACAGCCGAACTGGGCGGGCGGCAAACATTTGGACAAGATCTTCCTGCTCGGTACGCCGAATGAAGGTTCGATCATGTCCCTAAATGCCTTGCTCAACGGTTTCTCATATATAGGCGGGGGGTTGAATCTGCCTTTCATTCAGGACATCAGCCGGTTCGACGCTTTTACGATTCCGTCGACCTATCAGTTGCTGCCGCACGACGGCACCCTGCGGGCCTATGATGAAAATCTGAAGCCGTTGACGATCGATCTTTACGATCCAGCGGAATGGGAGAAATACGGGTGGGCGATCTGGCAGGATGATGGGTTTACCAAAAAGTTCAATGCGTTGGAGCAAAGGAATGCGCGTCCATATTTTAATGCGGCACTCGCGCGTGCGAAGAGGTTCCAGGCTGCGCTTGATGCCGGCTCGAACGCGAAGCCTTCAGTGTCGTTTTATTTGATAGGTGGTGACTGCAAGGAAACACCCGCTGGTTTGTTGTTGCTTCGCGACGAGAAAAAGAATCGGTGGGATACGCGTTTCAAAGCGGATGGATTCACGCGAACCGGCGGCGAAAAGATCAAGGACGAGCAAGTAAAACCTCTTCTCGTCAGCATGGGCGATAGTGTGGTAACGAAAAGCTCGCTCGCCGGAGAAAGCCGAAGGAATGACGGCAAGACCGTCATGCCGGTCGCGGCCGAGCTCTATCAGTGCGTAACCCACAATAAACTGGTCACGAGCCCAGAAGTTCAGGACAAGCTTTTCGGGTTTCTCAATGCCGTTCCGGCAAGTCCGTAGTAAGATGCCAGAATGATCAAGAACTTCCTCAGCGACGACGAACCTCAGCCCGAGGTTCGATCGAAACCGGTAGCGTCGAGATCAAGCGACAGTTTTCTACACTTGTTTGATACCGGTGAAACTACCGAAGATGAGCCGGGTACGAACGAAGATTTTGTGATCTCGCGTGCTGAGCCTCAGTCGATGGCCGATAGCGTGCGGCAAAGCGGGCTCGCGTGGTCAGCCGGCGTCGCGTTCTTTGCGGCCGTCGTGTTTATGTTGGTCCTCGGGTGGGGAGCGGACGTGATGCTTGGAACGTCGCCGTGGGGCATTGTCGGCGGCATTGTTTTGGGTTCGACCATCGGTTTCATCCAGTTTTTCCGGCTAACCTCGCAGATATTCAAGAAATAGCCAACTGCCTTTGAACTTTTCACTGCTCCTTTGTAAAATTTAAGGTTCGCAATGGGCGAGAATACTGAACCGTCGGTCGAGCAATCGGAAATTGCGACACCCCCGTCACACGACCGAATATTGGTGATAATGGCGATTCTCGGCGTAGCCGGCGGAATTGCCGGATGTATTTTCGAGTCGATCGCGTTCGGGCTTGGAATTCTTATCGGCACGGCGCTGGCATTCATTAATTATTATTGGCTCAAAAGTTCTTTGCGAAAGATCTTCGCAGCGGCCGAGTCAGGCGAAAGACCGAGGATGCTCGCGGGCAAGTACTTTTTGAGATATTTAGTTCTCGCGATCGTCGTAGCGATATTTTACGTGACCGGCTGGGTCCCGATCGTTGCTCTTATTCTCGGGTTAGCGGGCTTCGGTTTCGCGGTAGTCGTTGAAGGATTAATACGAATAGTCTCGGGACTTGGGTCAGAACCGCCTGCGTAAGAGCTGGTCGAATCTAAGTACTTTGTTAGCGATGAATTTTATTAACGTCACACCACCCGCTCACGCAGGTGGTTCTGACCGGAATCTTTAATATGCTTTTATTTGCTGAGGGCGGTCATCACGCACCGCTGATCGTCGAATTCATAAACCACTACGTTGGCGAACCGGTCCACCGCATTCAGATGGCGACCACTTATCCGATGTGGCAATCGTTCTTTAAGAAGTTCGACACAACGCCGGAGAAAGTTTTCGGTGAGTACACACCTGAGAACGCGATTCCGTGGTACACGATCATGTTCGTCATCGCATGTATTCTGACGATCATCGTCGTTCGCATACTCAAAGGCAAGCTATCCGAAGACGACCCGACGCAGGGCCAATTGACCCTCGAGGCGGGGTATCTCGCGATCAAGGACATGATCACGAGCATCATCGGCGAACACGGTTATCGCCATCTACCGATCGTCGCTACATTCGGTATTCTCATCCTTGTTTCGAATCTGATGGGCCACTTCCCAATGTTCATGTCGCCGACGGCGTCGGTGAATGTAACTTTTGCCCTCGGTATTTCGTCGTTCGTCTATTACAACTACGTCGGCATTAGCGAGAACGGTCTGTTCGGCCATATCCGGCATTTCGCCGGCCCGAAACTGCCTCTGCTGATGATTCCGATCACGATACTCATCTTTTTCATTGAGATCGTCAGTAATTCGATCCGCCCATTCACGCTTGGCGTCCGGCTTTTCGCGAATATGTTTTCGGACGAACAGGTTTTTGTGCAGATCACGAATCTTTATCCGCCCCTAACCCAGTTCCTGGTGCCGCTGCTTTTGACGGCCCTTGGCGTATTCGTCGCTTTGGTGCAGGCGTTCGTGTTCACGCTGCTTTCGTTGATATACATCGGCGAGGTTTCGCATGCGCCGCACGACGATCATGAACATGAAGCTCATGACGATGTGACCCCGGGTGAAGCGGCCGCGGCCCACGCTTAAGTTTCAGAGTGCAGGCTCTATAGCCTGTCTCGGAAAAGAGTACAAGCTGATGCTTGCACTCTAAACAAGTCGGGAATCGTTATTTGAGAACTTGCGATTTATAGCAGATATGCCCGCACGCTACAGGAGATGCGGACTCCACGGAGTATAAAATCCGCGGCATACCGGAAGCGAGGCGAAATAATAACAGCGAGCAAGTTTTTGACGGACGGTTCTCCTGATAGAAATAAATAAGACTAGAACAGGAGATAGATAATTATGAACAAAATGAAATATGCCTTTTATGCGACGCTTGCGTTGGCATTGATGGCGATCCCGGCGATGGCGCAGGGCGCGGCCGACAACGAATCGTCGGTGAGCGCAGCAAAGGCGATCGGCGGTGGCATCGGCTTCGGACTCGCTGCCGGATTGGCCGGTATCGGTCAGGGTTTGGTCGGTTCGCGAGCTGCCGAGGGTGCGGCCCGTAACCCGGGTGCTGCTAGTACGGTGCAGACGATCATGATCATCGCGCTCGCACTTATCGAGTCGCTCGTACTCTTCGCTCTGCTCATCGTATTCGTTAAGCTTTAATTCGCCGAGCTGAGACGAAATATGCGGACGGAGTTCTCGCAGCTCGCGTCCGCATATTTGTTTTTGCAACCTGACAACAGACAACACGTTCTAAGAACTGATGACCGGAGAATTCGAAGGAAAAGACTTAGCGGAGAAGTACGAGGTAGGACCACTCATCCGCCGCGGCGAGATAGGTGACATCTATCGCGGACGTCACCTGTTTATGGACCGGCCGGTGACGCTGCGGATCGTCCCTCGTTCGCTTGCCGTCGATGATAGTATCGTCCGTCGTTTTTTTGAGGAAGCGAAAACCGCATCGAAACTCAACCATCCTAACGTCTTGAACGTGACCGATTTCGGCTCGGCGTCGGGCGGTATCGTCTATGCGGTTTACGAAGGCGAGAACGGGGATACCCTGGCGGACGTTATTCAGACCTCGGGCAAGCTTGAAGCAAAGTCTGCACTCGATATCGCAAAGCAATCATCCGCCGGGCTTGCTGCGATCCATTTGCACGGCCTCGTTCACGGCAATCTCTCACCCGCAAATATTCTGGTCGCAAAGGGCACTGACGAAAGTCTGAAGGTCAAGCTATTCGGGATCGGGTCCGACGGCCCGATGACCGCGAATCGGTCGGACAGCGAACCGGACGCGGCGGATTTCGCTTATCTTGCTCCCGAGCAGTGTTCCGGTGCGGACGAATCGGATGCACGCTCGGATGTCTATTCGCTCGGTGTGATCACCTACCAGATGCTCGCGGGCGAGCCGCCCTTCACGGGTGCACGGCCGTCCGACGTTATGATGAAGCACACCGAAGAGGCTCCGCCTCCGCTCTCATCTTTTCGCAGCGACGTTCCGCCGACTATCGAACCGGTCTTACTAAAAGCGTTGGCAAAGGATCCTGAGTTGCGATATCAGACAGCGGGGGAATTCGCCGATGACTTGGCACGTGCGGGGGAGGGGCAGGCTCTTGTAGCGACTGCGGCGATTGCCAACAACCTTTGGAAGACAGCCTTTATTGTCCTGGCCGGGATCTCTCTGCTTTCGGTTTTTCTGATCTACGCCACTTCATCGAAGCAAACCGATCCGACAACCGTCCTTCAGCCAGACGCAAATGGACAACCTGTCCAGCCGATAAATCCTGCTACCGGAGCCGAGGAACAGAATCTTGCCGCGATGCCGGGTATGATGCCCGAGGTGATCGGTAATTCAAATACCACGCAGCCGGGAACGGCACCGGGAGGCGACGGGTACAATCCGTGGTCGAGTGGCGCCCCGCCCGCAGGAGCTCCGCCGCAGACGTATATCGGGCCGGGCGGACAAACAATGAACATACCGCCGGGTCAGAGTCCGTTTATGCAGGAGATTCCGGCGGGCTGCACGATGCAGCCGAGCGGTTTGATACTGTGTCCGGTTCCTGTAGCTACGCCGAAACCGACCGCGACACCGAAACAGCCGACAATGACGACGACGACGAACGTGAATACTAACGCGATCCCGGCGCCCGCATCGACGCCTCCGCCGAGACAAACGCCGGCACCAACGCGATCGACGCCGACGCCGGCTACTTCGAAGCCCCCTGCCAAAAAACCGGCGGATGAACAGTGACTAGTGAGTAGCTAGCCGCGGGGTCTAGTCACTATTCACTATTCACGATTCACTATCTCGGCACTTCAACGGTTTTCAAAATATCTGAGATAACAGCGTCGGCTGTTGCACCTTCCAGTTCCGCTTCGGCGCGCAATGCGAGGCGATGACGGAGGACCGGCAGCGCA
>JBKKAS010000379.1:0-3973 GCA_046714595.1 Pyrinomonadaceae bacterium
GTGCCAGATGCGCCAGACCCATATCGTTCGACACGAGCAGATCGACCTCGCTCAATATCGCCGTCACCTGGGCAAGATCGGTATCGCCCGTCAGATCGAAAGGCGGGTGTCTCGAAAGTTTCGCGACCTGTCGCGACGCCTCCTTTTCGTCCCGGGAACCCAGGAGAACAACGTTAGCCCCCAGCTCAGAGTACAGCCGGTCGCTTAGCCCCGCAAAACTCCCTGCATGCCAACGCTTTGCATTGGAATTCGTCGAGCCCGGTGCCAATGCAACGGTGATCATGTTCAAGTCGACGCCCCGCCGAGTAAGAAACCCGCGAGCCCACAAGCGACGCTCTTCGTCGACGGCAAGTCTCGGTTCAACATCATCAGGTGTCTCGGCGGATCGCCCGAAATAGCTTTGCTCGACTGCGGCGATCAATTCTAAATAGTAATAGACTTCATGCCGCGTTTCCTTCCAGGTCGGTACTTTGATCGAGTCAGTCAGAAGAAGCGATCGGTACTCGGTCGCATACCCAAAGACGCGGCCGGCTCCGCCAAACCGCGCCTCGAGCGCCGACCGGAATGAGTTGGGAAAAAGTATCGCGAGATCGAACCGGTTCTTTCGCAGCGCACTTACTTGCTCGAAAAAAGGAGTGACGCCGATAATCTCGTCGACGAGATCTGCATCGCGAAAAATATCTTCCGCCCAGGGACGTGTTTGCAGAGTGATCCTCGCATCCGGGAACAAACGCCGCAATCGTCGAAGCGCCGGGATCGTCATCACCGCATCACCGATCCAGTTTGTCCCGCGGACGAGTATGTTCATCTTTAAGAGTCCCAGGTTCCAGGTCCCAGGTCCCAGGTCCCAGGTCCCAAGTCTCACTTCTCGAAGTCAACCCGTCTAACGGACCAGAGACTCTGGGACTTGGGACGAGGGACTAAAACAGCGTCTTCAGTCCATCCTCGAGTGTAACGTTCGGTTGCCAATCCAGCTCCTGTCGTATCAGCGACAGATCGGACACGTAATTCATCGGCACCGGATCGGGAAGCAGA
Source organism: Pyrinomonadaceae bacterium (assembly GCA_046714595.1). Classification (GTDB taxonomy): domain Bacteria; phylum Acidobacteriota; class Blastocatellia; order Pyrinomonadales; family Pyrinomonadaceae; genus OLB17. Next base: position 1,036 of record JBKKAS010000379.1, read on the forward strand.
TTATCGGTGTCGACGATCGCCTGTAGCCCCGACACTTCTTCGAGTTTTTCGACAATCTCGTTCAGCGTCAGCGCATTTTCGCGGCCACCGCCGATGTTGTAAAGACCGTGCCGGATCACGGAGTCGAGGAACCCTTTGCACGCCGCGGATAAATCATCAACGTGAAGCAGGTCGCGTCGCGGGCGTCCACCTCCCGGTAGCGACATCGACTCGCCCTTATTGATCGCGTCGGCGTATGCCCCGACAAAAGTCGGCGTCACATTCTCGCGGGCCGGTCCATAAACCGTCGACATCCGGAAAATGCATGAGCGAAAGTTATTTTGATTTGCGTAATACTCGACGTATCTTTCAGCGATCAGCTTTGACCATTCCAGCGCCGTCTGACCGGCGTACAAAGTCTGGCACCTCTCAGGCACATCGGCAAAATTATCGGCGAACCTTCCGTAGACGTCCTTCGTCGACGCGAAGACGAACACCGAGTCCGGCTTCATATTTTTTAAAAGGTTGATGGTTCCTTCGACGTTCGTTAGGAAGACTTCTTCGGCGGCGTCCGGAGATTTATCGAGACGTGCAGCGAGATGAACGACCAGATCGTACTCGCCGGCGACAGACGCGTCCGAGGGATTCAGAACATCCAGACCCGAGCTACGCGAAAAATCGTCCGCGCCGAAAAATCGTCGGACGTGTGTGCCGAGGTATCCGGAACCGCCTGTTACTAAAATCTTCATCTTAACTCGCGGATCAGTCCGTGCATCTTTCGTCAACCCCTCTTCTGTTCTCTTGTTCTTCTGCGTCCTCTTGTTCAGTGGTTATGGTCTTTTTTAACCACAGAACAAGATGAACAAGAGGAAAAGAGGAACATGAGACTGCCCGGATCCCGCGAGCCGTTCGCCACGCAGAAGAAGAAAGACGAAATATCTAGACTCAAGCAACCAAACTCGATAGAATTTTACAGGGCAACGGTCCAAAACGAAAACCTCACTAACTCGCTACCTGACTCGGAAAATGCGGGATCCTTTACAATCTGCACACACACGCTCGAGGCGTCAGCCGAACGGCTTCAAAACGAAGCGCGTGGTCTCGGCGTATCAGGCGCCGCCGCCGTCACGTTTTCGCCGGCTCTTGCGCATCTTCATCAATCCGTGGGTCGTCACCTTCGCTCTCGTATTCTTTCTGATCGGTTTTCTAACCTTCACATATTTCTGGTTCGAATTTTCAGATCGCATCGACCGGAGTTTGTTGAGCGGTGAGGTCTATACGCCTTCGGCGGGGATCTACTCGGCGCCGAAGACGTTGAAGGGCGGTGAGAAAGTTTCGATGCTTGAGCTGATCGATTATCTCAAGTCGGCGGGCTACATCGAGAAGAACAACAAGGCCGATCAATCGCGCAGCCGGTACACGGTCGTCGAAGGAAAACTTGTCATCGAGCCCGGCATCACCGGCGTACTCGACGATAAGAAAGCTTTCCCCGCGGTTTCCGTCAGCTTCGCGAAAGATGGAAAGTCGGTCAACGGCATCGCCGATCTCGATCAAAAGGTCCAGGTAGAAAAGATCAAGCTAGAACCAAAGATGCTCAGCACGGTCGCGGCCGAGGGCGACGGACGTCGAAGGACAGTGACGTTTCAGGATCTGCCGCCGCATTTGATAAAGGCGATCACGGTTACCGAGGACCGCGCGTTCTTTGAGCACTACGGTGTAAACTTTCGCGGCATCGCCCGCGCTCTCTGGAGCCGATACGAGAATGAAGAAGACTCTCCGCTGTCGAATCAGGGCGGTTCATCCATCACGCAACAGCTCGTAAAAAATCTTCTCCTGACGAATGATCCGACCTACGAGCGCAAAGTGACCGAGGCGTTCATGTCCGTGATCCTCGAGACGCGTCTCAACAAGCAAGAGATCTTTACACTCTACGCAAATCAGATCTATCTAGGGCAGCAGCAGGGCGTTTCGATCTACGGCGTCGGCGAGGCTTCGAATGTCTATTTTGGAAAGGACGTCTCGCAGATCACATTGCCTGAAGCGGCGTTCATCGCCGGAATTATCCGAAGTCCGAACCGGTATGGCCCGTACAAGCATCCCGAACGCGTCACCGAGCGCCGCAATCAAGTCATCGACTCGATGCTCGAAGCCGGCGAGATAAACGCGCAGCAGGCCGCCGACGCTCGCGCTGCGAAGCTCGTGCTCAAGCCCGTCACCGGACGAAAAGATCTGCTGGGGATGCCGTATTTCTCGCAGTACGCGATCGAGGAACTACCAAAGGTCGTCGCCGATCCCGAAGCGCTCCAGCATTACCGCGTCTACACTTCCATCGATCCCGACCTCCAGCGTATGGCGTATGAGACGGTCGCGAGTCGTCTGGACAAACTTGAAAAACATTTTCCAAAACAGCCGAAAGGAAACCTGAACGCGGCGCTTGTCGCGATCCGGCCAAAGACCGGCGAGATCGTCGCGATGGTCGGCGGCCGCGATTACGAGCAGAACCAATTCAACCGCGCGACCGACGCGATGCGGCAGCCCGGCTCGGTATTCAAGCCGTTCGTCTACGCGACCGCGATCAATTCGGCATACGATACGGCCTCGCGCGTTTTTACGACGGCGACTGTCTTCAAGGACGAGAAGAAAGTTTTCACATTCAACCAGGACTCGTACGCACCTAACAACTACGGCGACTTTTTCTCGGGCAAGGAAACGACGCTCCGCGACGCGCTCGTGAAAAGCAAGAACACGATCACGGTAGATCTGGGAATGCAGGTGAACATCGGCAAGGTGATGAATCTTGCGCACCGCGCTGGGATGCCAAAGGTCGATCGAGCTTATCCATCGATGGCGCTCGGTACGGCCGAAGCTTCGCCGCTTGAAGTCGCGTCGGCGTATACGATCTTTGCAAACCTCGGCGACCGCGTCACACCGATGCCGATAACGCAGGTGACATCCGGCG
>JBKKAS010000380.1:0-19852 GCA_046714595.1 Pyrinomonadaceae bacterium
ACAAGCAGCATTCCCAGCATCGATTCGACCGTCTGCATTTCACCAAAGACGATCCATCCGATAACTACGGCGTAGATCAAGCCGGTATAATTGATGATGGCCACCCCGGCAATGCGTTCCCTTTGCAGCGCGCGCGTTAGGAAGATCTGCCCAAGCTGCGAGAAGACTCCGATCAGGAAAAGATAAAGCCAATCCCAGCCGGCGGGCGTTCGCCAATCGAAGAACAAACTTATGAAGCCCGCAACGATGCCCACGAGCTGGAAGTGCAGGACGATCGTGAGCGGATGCTCGCGGCCGCGAAGACTCCGCACCAGATTGTACGCAACACCGGAACAGAACGCTGAGATTATCCCAATGACGAGATAAAACGGCGAGACCCGCGTGTCGATCTGCTGGATCAACAACACGCCCGAAAATGCGATGGCGTAGAAGATCCACTGCATTGACCGGACCTTCTCGCTGAGTATGAAGATCGCAATGATGCTGGTAAATATCGGCGACAGATATTGGATCGTCATCGCCGACGCCAGTGGGATGTTTTGCAGTGTAATGAAAAAGAGGACAAGTGCCGTCGTACCAAACACGCCCCGAAGCAGAAGAAGCGAATGGTTCGATCCCCGCCAGTCGGCGTTTGCCCGGTAAAGTCCGATGATGCAGAACGTGCTCGCGATCGTCGTACGAAAGAATACGATCTCCATCGCCGGCAAGTGCGATACCTGCTTTACGAAAATGTTCGCAAGAGAAAAGGCGAGCGTCGATAAAAACATCGCACGCACGCCTTCGGTAAGGAATCTGTCGTCGTTATTCAATGGCCGGTTTGAGATTCTTTTTTGATTTGGACGAGCATCCGCAGTCGTCCGAACACGCGCCCTTCCGGGAGAAGGAGCGTGTCTTTTTCCAGATCATAACCGAAGCGTAGGCGAAAGCGCCGCCCAAAATCAAAACCGCAATAATATTCTGAAGTTCTAGCATTTCAATCAGTGGGTCGGTGATCAGCTCCTTCTGCCTCCTGCCTCCTGCCTCCTGCCTCCTGCCTCCTGCCTTCTGCCTTCTGCCTTCTCTCCTATTGGAATCCCAACAGCTTTCCGCCCTGATAGGTTATAAACGACGCGAGATACGCGAGGCCGGTCATATATCCGACCATGAAAAGCGTCCACGACCACGAATTGGTTTCACGTCGAACGATCGCGACTGTCGACATGCACTGCATCGCCAGGACAAAAAACACCATGAGCGTGAGGGCTGTCAGCGGTGTCCAGACGATCCGTCCGTTGTCGTCCCTGGCGTTTCGGATGGCCGAGATCAGCGTCGCCGACTCCTCGTTCTCTTCCTTCCCGACATTATAGATTATGCTTAAGGTCGAGACCAGAACCTCGCGTGCCGCAAAGCTTGCGATGAGCGCCACTCCTATCTTCCAGTCGAAACCAAGCGGACGAATAACCGGCTCGATCAGATGTCCGAGCCTGCCGGCAAAACTATTGCGCAACTGCTCGCCTTCCGGCAACGGTAATTCCACCGCCGCGTCGCCCGGCCCGCCTGTCGCCGGATCGTTCGCCGCTTCCGACTGTGTCATCGCAGGAACCGCGCTAGCCGGCTCGCTGCGCGGGAAATACATCAACGCCCAAAGAATTATCGAGATCGCGAGGATCACCGTTCCCGCTCTCTTAACGAACAACCACGCACGCGTCAGCATGTTCTGAAATACCGTCCGAAGATTAGGCATTCGGTAAGGCGGAAGTTCCATGAGGAACGGCGGCGGCGGCGCTTTCAAAAGTGTGCGCTTCAAAATGAAGGCGACCACGAGCGCGGTAATAATGCCGAGCGAATACATCGCCAGCATTAGGATCGCTCCGAGCGACACGAACCCAAATACGGTTTGTCCCGCAAAGAACGCGCCGATCATCAGTGTATAAACCGGCAGCCGCGCCGAGCAGCTCATGAACGGCGCGATCATTATCGTCGCAAACCGGTCGCGACGATTCTCGATCGTACGGGTAGCCATGATCCCCGGTATCGCACAGGCAAAACTGCTCATAAGCGGCAAAAAGGCTTTGCCGTGCAGCCCGACCCTGCTCATCAACTTGTCGAGTAAAAACGCCGCTCGCGCCAGGTAACCGGTGTCTTCAAGTATCGAAATAAACAGGAACAGCAGCAGGATCTGCGGAAGGAAAACCAGGACGCCGCCGACACCGGCGATGATCCCGTCGACGATCAGATCGGCCAGAATGCCTTCCGGCAGCACTGACCGCACCCCGGATCCGAGGGCTCCAAAACCTTGTTCGAGAAGATCCATCGGCAGCGTCGCCCAGGAAAAGATCGCCTGGAAAATCGTAAGCAGGATGAGTACAAGGAATGCCAGACCAAAGATCTTGTGCGTCAGCACGCGGTCGATACGTTCCGAAATACGATGCTCGCGCTTGTCGTTGTGGCGAACCGAGTCCTGGACCGCGGTCGAAATGAAGTTGTATCGCGCAAAGATCTTTGCATTGTCGCCGTCCGGACTTCCACCGTTTAGTTCGTACGGAATGCTCGTCTTTGTACCGGCAATACTTCGAACGACCTCAGAAAGCTCGTCTCTGCCGCGATCTCCCTTCGCATTCACGGCTACCACCGGAACACCCAGGCTCCGCGACAGTTTCGGTATATCGATCTGGTGTTTTTGCTTTTCGAAGACATCGATCATCGTGAGGGCGATGACGACCGGTACTCCATATTCGAAGAGCTGTGTTGTGAGGTATAGATTGCGTTCGAGATTAGTAGCATCGACAACCGAAACAATCACGTCGGGTGCCGCGTAATTCTCGATCTTTCCAACGATGACGTTTCGTGCGATCTCTTCATCGAGCGACGTCGCATCAAGACTGTAGAGTCCGGGCAGGTCGATGAGCGTAGCCGATTCGTCCCCGAGGTCCCAGACTCCCTCCTTGCGCTCAACCGTCACGCCGGGATAGTTCGCGACTTTTTGGTTTAATCCGGTAAGCGAATTGAAGAGGGTCGTCTTGCCGGCGTTCGGGTTGCCGGCGAGAGCAATGGTCAGGCGGGATTTACTTTTGTTGTCGTCCATTCATCTATGATCGGATGGACGCTTATGCGATTCGTTCCGACCTGTTGAGTTCCACCGATTCCGCCTCGCTGCGCCGCAACGCGAGACTGTAACCACGAACTCGTATCTCAAGCGGATCGCCAAACGGTGCCGACTTTACCATCCGTACAGCGACACCTGGGATCACGCCCATTTCCATCAAACGGCGCGTCACGGCAGCTTCGCCGCGAACCAACCGGACCGTTCCGGATTCTCCTGATGCTAATTCGGCGAGCGTCATACTTAATTCTTCTTCTCTTCTTTTTTCGGCTTCAGTTCCCATAGAACATTTACGATGACCCATTTACCGTTGGACTTTCCGACGTGCATGTAATCGACCCAGTCGCGCATCTCGAGTTTGACCGTTGCGGCACCTCCGAGTACGTCGAGGATCGTCACATCCTTCTGCTGCTCAGCGACCGGCGTCTGCTTACCCGAGCCCGCTCGAGTTCCCTGCACAAGCGACATTGCGCTCATCTGGCTGAGTCCGCTCTGTCCTTTGTCGTTCGTGCGAACGATGCGCTTGGCAAGGTCGGGATGGAGGGCGCTTTCCATCTTCTCGGCATTGCCTTCATACCAACCCTCGGCATAATTCAAGGCCGTGCGTTTTATCGCGTCACGCTCGGCATCGGCCTGAGCCATTGATAGGACGGAAGTGGCGAGAAGAATGATCAGGGTGAAAAGTATCTTCATATGGGCACCTCGGATATAAGTGTACCCTAATTGAAAACAACTTTCAATTTCATTTAGAGGTCAAATAGGGATCAGTTGGGTAGAACCTTCGACACCGAAACGAGGTCGGCCTGGTATTGCCCGGCGATGAACCGCAACGGGATCCGGGCATCATCGTTCCCCAACCAGATCCTGATATTAAGCTGGTCCAGCAGAGAATTCTTTGTGGTTACGGTCACCAGTTGTGCCGCGGCCGGTTTGCCGTCGAGCGTGATGACCTCGGACGCTGATGGACGAAGCGTAAAGATATACGGCTCCGATTCCCAGAATACGGCAACCCGCGTGTCGTTGATCGGATTGTTTAGATCGCGACTGGGCTTGAGATTGAAAGACCGGGCCGCGTATAGAAGCGACAAAATACTGTGTGTGCCGACCGGCGCGTCGACCGGATTCGCGCCGCCGAAGACGATCGAGCTTCCCTGCTGCTCGTACTTTATCGTCGCGTTGTATGGTCGGAGAGCACCGGCAAACTTGAGCTCGATCTGAGCCGGTGCCAACGTTTCCGGATGGACATAGGCGCGAACCAGATCACCGCTCGCGAAAGGCGACCCAGCACGAGTTTCCGAAAAAACCGCTTCGAGTACGAGATTGTCGCCGTTGTTAAATTGCTTTCGCTCCTTCACGGAGAGCCGCATCTTCGCGACCGGCTGACCGTTCGAAAGAATCTTGTATTCGAGACGCTCGCCGAGTTCGAACGCCAGCTCCGGCGCCAATGGCAGGTTATCGACGTAAGGAAGCGGGGTTGCGACCGGCTTCGGCGTGCGCTCCGGCAATGGTGTACCGGCAGGCGTCGGCGTGGATTGAACCGCGGGTTCCGGCTCCGTCATCTGAACGCTTGCTAAAGCCGCCCTCACCGTTCCCTTGCTCGTCCGAAACCGAATGAGGACCGGAAGCTTCGTCTCATCCGTGCTTAGATTGAATCGTACGTTAGTAATTCCCCGCTCTGTAAAGTACTCGCTCTCGACCGACACAACCGACGTCTCAAATTCACCCGCGTCAGTCTTCTGTTTTTCTACCGCCCCGGCTTGAAAAGTGACCGAGTAAATTCTTTCGTTCTCGTGCAGGGTCAGCGAACCGGTCCCGCCCATTTGTCTGATCCGGTAGATCATTGACACCAGATCGGCGTGCGGCGTCGGTACGGCGACGAAGCTCTGATTCGTTTCCTTTGGCAGGCCAAACGCGTTACTAGTGATGGTCGTGTGGAGCGGCAGGCTCGTCGATGGTGATACAAACGTCGTGCGGCTCTCGTCGATCAAGTAGAAAGTTGCACTTGCCAGGTCCAGGGTCTTGAACTTTGCTCGCAGCTCGATCGCGTCCTTATCCCCGAGCCGTCCGCGAGACACCGTGTGCAGTTCGGCGAACGCCGCACCGGACAATCGTCCGATCGACACGGAATACGTGAGACGTTCGCCAATGCGGAATCCGTTTGCCGCTAATTCGGGCATCGGCGTTTGAGCAACCGCAGGTAAGCTGAATATTGCTGTGGCGAGGAAGGCCAGGGCGGCCGCTACCAATAGCGCGATCGGCGATCGAAGCAAGCTCTTCCTTGATGAGGTTCGGGATCTACTTCTGTTCATTTACCGGACGCATCTATCTCTTCACAAATTTTTCTAAGGGCGGCCGCTCGATCTTTCGCCTGAAGGATCGGACGCCCGATCACCAAATAGTCAGAGCCTTCGGACACAGCGCGACCTGGTGTCATTACACGCTTTTGATCATCGTTCGTTGCAAAATCCGGACGAACGCCGGGCGTAACGATGAGAAATTCCGGATCGCTTACCGTATTTCGAACCGCCACCACTTCTAAAGGCGACGCAACCACGCCGTTAAGACCACATTCTGACGTAAGACGCGCCAGAAACAAAACCTGATCTTCGGCACCTCTTTCGATGCCGGTTTCACGAAGCGTGTTTGCATCTGAACTGGTCAGAATGGTAACGCCGATGATCAACGGCCTCATGAGACCATCTCTCGCACACGCATCGCCAACCTCCCCCACCGTCCGCCGCATCATTTCGCTGCCGCCCGATGCATGTAGGTTGAACATCCACACGCCAAGTCTCGTCGCCTCGACGCCCGCTCGCGAGACGGTGTTTGGAATATCGTGAAATTTCAGATCGAGAAAGACCTTATGATTGGCAGCGACCTCGCGTACGAACTCGGGCCCGGCGGCGGTAAATAACTGCAGACCGATCTTGAACGCCGCCGCCTGGCCCTTAAGCTCGGCAATAACGTCCCGCGCGACGCCGACGTTCTCAACGTCGAGCGCGACGATAACGCGCCTTTCGGCGGTGTCGGCAATATTCTTAGGGATTGTGGCAGTCATGAAACAAAACCAGCCGGGATCAATCGAGGTCGAGCGGATTCCTGAATGGCTTGTCGCTATCCGTATCGGCGCGCTTTAGCGCTTCCTGAAACTTCTCTTCGAGCAGGCGCTCGCGGTCCTTCATCGAGGACATCTCCTGTGCGAACAACTGCTCGCGCAGCTCCTTCTTCTTGCCCAGTTCGCCGGCAAGTTCCTCGAACGTGCCGTGCGCTTTCTTTTTCTCTTCATGAGCGAGTATCGCACCGGTCTGCGAATCGATCGTCAACGTCGCCTCGCAGCAGGGACAGATGATACTAAATTTATCCATACAATTTACTCGCTCGGCTTTTTTGTCGGCGGTGGGCCCGCCGCAGGCCGCGTCGATGGTAGTGATTTTAGACCCGCGACCTCGAGGATATAATCCGCCGGAGCCGTAGCCAGCGGATTAAGTTGCTGACCAGGCAGGGCGATGACCTTTCCATTGCGAAGGAAAACCTTGATCGTCTGTTTACCATCGCCGGCGATCTTTTTTTCCACCTTCAGAAGCTGCGGGTGGTTCTTGAACGTACGGATCTCATATCCGGCATCGGTAAGGTACGAGACAAACGTCGAATTATCAGGTGCCGGCCTGGCGTTCTTCAACGCCACCTCTGCGACATTGACGTCCGGACTTCCTTCCCCCGCTTTTCGCATCGCCGCGATTCGCGAGTCCTTTCTGTTCGCGGCAGTTCCGAGTTGATCAGCGGGAGCCGGTTCGCTGGCCACGACATTCGCGTCGGCACGCTGCGGCGTTGCGATCTGAGTGTCGCTATTTACCGCCACGGTGTTCGCGTTGGATGACTTCGCCGGCAACTTAGACGTCTCTTCCGACGCTGCCGAGCATGCCAACATTGTAAACATCCAGGCAATGCCAAGAACCAGGCTCGATCTATTTCTCATTTTTACTCCAGGTGAGGTTATGATTTAACCGTCAGTTCGCTTTCAATAATACTTAAAAATGTGGCGACGCGAAACCGCCAGCGGAATCCGATCCCGGTAGAAGTCTGCCGCGAGCATTACCGCCGTTTGGTTGACACGTCCGATCAAAAGGAATATAAATCGCCTGAACCCGATAAGAACAACTACCTTCCACATTCTCTGATTCAGGCATTTGAGGAGGAATAATTATTATGAGATCGAGCATAATGGCTCTCTTGATCGCATTGGTTTTGACAGCTTCGGCCTTCGGACAAAAGGTCGAGGGCGTGTGGCAGCTCACAGAGATCACGACAACAGGCACGAACGGCTCGACGAAACAGATGTCTCAGCCGAGCATGTATCTTTTTACAAAGAAGCACTACAGCGTCATCTACGTTGCGAGCGATGCGCCTCGTACCGTTATGGCGGATATCGGCAAGGCAACCGCCGATGAGCTTCGCGACGTGTTTGTCACGTCCTTTATCGCCAATGCCGGCACGTATGAATTAAAGGGAGGAAAGCTCACGATGAGGCCGAGCGTTGCGAAGAGTCCTGGTTTCATGCAGGCGGGCAATTTCTCAACGTTAACGATCAAGATCGCCGGCAATATGATGACGTTGGTCAGCGAGAATTCTAATAGCGGCCCCGCCGCAAACCCGACCACGTTCAAGCTCAAGCGAATCGAGTAGCGGGCTCGGTCGATCGATCAAAAAATAAACTGCACTAAAGATTAGAGGCTTCGTCTTGCACGGGCGCGGCGTTTTACTGTTTGGTTAAGCTCGACCCTCCGATTTGATTCCTTAAGATATTTCCCTACACTCGATTGACGGCATTCGTCGGTTTACATGAACGCTGCATAGCTTCTTGATTTCCCTATCGGTCTCGGATATAAAGGCTGAGTTCAAACCAACTGACAAAAAGGAGCGGCTTCCATGGCTCAAAACCCACGCAGACGGATCCCTGGCAAAGAGGAAGGAGATCTTTCCGTCCGGCTGCCGAATGTCTTGAATCGAGATCAAAATGGTCGAGGAGAAAAAGGTATGAAACGACTGGTGTTTTCGGGACTGCTGTTGCTTGTTCCATTGTTGTGGTTGACCGGCCAGAGAGATGTAAAAGACCCGAACCAGATCGGTGCGTGCATCAATATTACGACGCAGCTCGCAAGTCGACTAAACAGCAAACCGATCGCGAACGGGCTGGTACCCATCTGGACAGCGGACGAAGTAAAATTGATGGCCGTCGTCTCCGAGCAGAGGGTGGACGGCCGTAAGAAACGCCGTATTGACGGATGGCGCATTCTGGATCTTGGAGGAGCACAGGTTCAGTCTGATGAGTCGAACCGGGACAGGCCGCGGGGCGGCCGAACGGTACGCCAGCGCATCGTCTACACCCGCGGAACTAATCCGGAAGGATGCTTCGTCGTGGAGCAGAACTAGCCGGCAAGTAACCGCGATTGAATCAGGATGAAGAAAGGAACGAAGGACAAATCGCCCGAAGCCACGCCGGTTTCCAAGATGAATTGGGATCTGATCCTGAAAATCGTGGGCGCTGTTGTCGCGGTGGTGGGAGTCGTGTTCGGATTCTACCAGTACAACCAGCGAAAAGTAGAGACGCAGGAGACCCGGAAATACCAGCATTACATAAAGGCGACAAGTGTCGCCGCGAGCTTCGCTCAGGCCTCTACCAAACAGGAAGCCGACGAAAAGAGAAAGCAGTTCTGGGAAATCTACTACGGCGAGCTGAGCATGGTCGAAGATGACAACGTCAAACGGGCGATGCAGAACTTTGGCGGCGCGGTAAAGCAGTGGGAGAAACATAACAGCAATCCTGAATCCGATTTCTCGGCTCCGGCAATGTTCGAGCTGGAAGACGCGAGCGGTGAGCCGCAGACGTTCGATCAGCTGGCTTATCAGCTCAGCCTAGCGTGCAGACAATCTCTCGAGCAGTAATTCCTCGCCAGCTAGTTTTCATTTCATCACGTACCTTAAAAGAAAGGAGAATGAATGGTGCGAAAGATCGTTTTGTTTGCGGCCCTGCTAGCAGCGGGCCTGATCGCAGGTGGCCAATACGTCGTGTTTTGGGATTACCACCCGGACGGAATGACCGCTGCTTTTTACACACAGAAGATGCAACACGCGATACGCGTCATCGGCATGCCTCTGTTCGCTGTGCAGATCTCAACTGCACTGCTATCGATCGCACTCGCGATCATGGCTCGCCGCGAACGTCCGAACTCGTACCTTCTCATCGCGGCCGCTGTCTGCGCCGTTGTCGCGGTCACTCACACCGCCCTTGGCAACATCCCGCTTCTCAATCAAATAGCCACATGGAATATAAGCAGTCCGCCGCACGATTGGAATACTATCGCGATCAAGTGGTGGTGGATCCACACATCGCGGCTTATCTTTCAAATCGCGACGTTTGTTCTTCTTCTGCTTTGGACGTTTCGGCGAGAGGACGCGGGTCGGTAGCCGGCAATGGGCACACATGGAGTTCCTACACGGCCCACTGTCACCTAACGAAAAAAAAGCCCCGCCGATCGCGACGGGGCGAAGAGGAGTTGGGGGAACCTTTAGCGTCCGCTCAAGTATTGCTCGACGGGTGGTTTGAGCTGACTGAATTTAACCGGGTCTCGAAATAGACTTTCAACATCGTCCGTGCGTCCGTATCATCGTCAGCGACGAGAATCTTTTTGCTCGTTAGAATTAGTGGAACCGGTGTACTGTTTACTTGCAAAAAATACACTCCGCACAATTGCGAGCAATATGCATGCCTCTATGTCGGCTACCCGACAGAAGCTCCCGGCGGAGGGTCGGGTCGTATTTTTTTAAAACAAATTAGCCGGGGGTTAGCATGACCCACCCGGCTAAGAGTGCCCGGTCCCTACCGGTCCCGGTTCTGACGACACTTAGATGTCGTAGTACATCGAGAATTCGAGCGGATGCGGACGCAGCCGAAGCGGCGTGATCTCTTTCTCGCGTTTGTACGTGATCCAGCGGTCGATCATGGTCATCGTAAAGACGTCGCCCTTCAGCAGGAACTCGTGATCGGCCTCGAGCGCCTTGAGAGCTTCGTCGAGTGAGCCAGGCAGGCTCGGAACGTTGGCGAGCTCTTCCGGCGGCAGATCATAGATGTCCTTGTCGAGGGGCTCACCGGGATCGATGCGATTCTGTATGCCGTCGAGCCCTGCCATCAGCAACGCGGCAAATGTGATGTACGGATTGCAGCTTGGATCGGGCGGTCTGAACTCCAGGCGTTTGGCTTTCGGCGATTGGGAGAACATCGGGATGCGAACCGCCGCGGAGCGGTTCCGCGCCGAGTACGCGAGATTGACCGGAGCCTCGAAGCCCGGTACCAGCCGTTTGTAACTGTTTGTCGTCGGTGCCGCGAACGCTACAAGTGCCGGTGCGTGCTTGAGCAATCCGCCGATGTAGAACTTCGCCATCTCGGACAGTCCCGCGTACTGATCGCCGCTGAACAGCGGGTCGCCATCCTTCCACAGCGATTGGTGACAATGCATGCCCGAGCCGTTGTCACCGTACAGCGGCTTTGGCATAAACGTCGCCGTCTTGCCGAAAGCGACCGCGGTGTTCTTGACGATATTCTTGAAGAGCATCACGTTATCGGCTGTGTGAAGAAGATTAGAAAATCGAAAGTCTATCTCGCACTGGCCGGCGGTCGCGACTTCATGATGGTGACATTCGACATCGATGCCCACATCGGCAAGCGTCAGCGAGATCATGTTGCGGATGTCGATCAGCGTGTCGAGCGGCGCGACAGGTACGTAACCTTCCTTCGGTCGGATGTGGAAACCGGTATTCGGCATCTCGGCGCCCGTTCGTCCGGAATTCCAATGCCCTTCTTCACTATTCACACTGAAACCCGCCGACTGCTGGTTGTTGTGATAACTGACTTCGTCGAACACGAAAAACTCAGCCTCAGGGCCGAAGTAAACAGTGTCGGCGACGCCCGTGAATTTGAGATAGCTCTCGGCGCGGACCGCGACCGATCGCGGGTCAAGTCCGTAGCCTTCCTTCGTGATCGGATCGACGACGTTTGCTATCAGGCACATCGTCACCTCGTCCGTGAACGGGTCCAGCCAGAACCGGGATGGATCGGGAATCAATAACATGTCGGATTCGTTGATCGCCGCCCAACCCCGCAAGCTGGAGGCGTCAAAGCCGAAGCCTTCTTCGAAAGAGTCCTCTGTAAGTTGGCTTATCGGATACGTCAGGTGGTGCCACGAACCCGGCAGGTCGGTAAAGCGTACCGAAACGAACTTTGCGCCCTGATCGGCCGCATACGTCAATACATTCTTTGCGTTCATCTATGCTCCTTAACAGTTTTTTAAGAGGGCTTTGGGTGCTGTCGGATCCGGCTCGAGAAAACAGGAAAACCGCGGCCTCACTTGGCTCCGCGGTTTTCTTTAATCTTAGGTACCGGATCCGCTAATGCTCATGCGAGCCGCATGTGCAAGGAACGTGCCGCAAGGAGAACTATGTTTTCATTGGCATTGTAGAAGACTAATAGGATGCTGATAAGACATTATTGTCAGTGCTCGTGGCGAGCCGTAACAATATTGTTAGATTATGGAGTTGTATCCAGGATCTCGAGACGGTTTGCGGTAGCGTACGCTTCGGCCCGTCCCTTTACGTTCACTAGCCTCACATTCTTACGCCCGTTCTTGTTCGCGAACGCCGAGGCCTGCTGCAGGACTTCTTTCTTTTTCTCCTCGGTTACCTGATCCCAGGCCGGAAGGGTGATCGCATAAAAAGTCTCCCCCGTCAGGCGTCCGCTCCGCAAAAAGTCCTTAAGCTCGGTGCCATCCAGGCTGATGTCCTTCGCACTTTCTGCCGACGACGATTCGGTCGATGGCTGGCTCGACCAAAAGTAAAGACCGCTACTGATGATGACCACGAAGATCGTCGCGGCGAGAAGCCATTTATTCACGTTCAAGAAATCTAACGTAAAGAATGGTTCCTTTCGCTCCGCGGCAGTTGAGGCTGAAACTTTTCTTCTAGGTTGGTCTGAATCCTGTGGCGTTCCGATGGGATCATCGACGTCGGGCAGGCCCTTTAGCAGTTCGACCAGCTGGAGCGTCTTGCCTGCGGCTTCCGAGATTACCTGATCATGATCGTATCCGTACTTTTGCTCGAGGCTCCTGGTATGCGTCTTTTCTCGCTCACGCCGGATCAGATCGACGAATTTATTTCCGATCCGTACATTGCAATCGATCGTCGCCGCGGTGATCTCGGGCGTGAAGAACATCTCCCCAGTAGCTTCTTTGAATTCGTGGATCCTATCGAAAAACGAGTTCTGGATCAGTTGCTCGAATGTCTCCGCGTTTTGAGCTTCGGCTATGCGATCTTCAAATCCGGCAATGACGGCGATCGTCTTCAGCGAATTCTCTTCCGCCGAGTAGAGGGCGATGCTTGTCCACTTTGCGTAAAGCGTCTTTATGTGATCGATCATGTCGCAGCGCGCGAATAACAGCCGCCGCTTTTCGTCCCCGATCTCGCGAGAAAAGAGGCGCGTCATAACTAGATCGAACTTTGCCCGGGAGAGTTCTGAAAATGCAGCGTTTCGATAAAACCGACCGAGCGCCATTAAGGCCTGTGAACTGAGGGCGGGCCGCGAGTTCTCGCAATAACGCCGGAGGTTGGATACGGCGATCTTGCGATCGCGGTCCGACAATGCTGAACTCCACGATTCAGTTTCATGCATCAGCTTGAATTCCGCCTCGGCGTACTCAGTCGTCGTCGGATCGCCCTGAACCTGAAGAAACTTGTGAAGGGCCTTTTGCGCCTCGAGGTCATCGTAAGAAGCCGGCACCCGTTTTAAATAGTCGCGCTCAATACCCGAGATGATATGTTCGACCATCTGAAAGCTCGAAACCTCGTCGATAGCTTTCTTCCTGTAAAAGTCTTGCCCGTCGTCGGGCTCGAGCGTTGCCATCTCGAAGTTCGCTTCGGCCTGAGGCCTCAATCCGTTTTGCGCCTTGGGCTCTAGCTTTGCGGGGCCGGACGCCGTCGAGTTCATCGGCCGCGCGAGGTCGATAACCGTTTGTTCGAGCAGGTTTTCCTCCCTGAGTTCTTCTATCAGGTCTTCAAAGACATTCATTTTTTTATGGTTGTGAGAGAAGCGCGCGTTGGCATGGATCAGCGATCGGATTTAGTTCTGAGGTGAGCCTAGCGGATAAACTTGAACTATCCGTCCGCTTTGATCCAGCTCGTACTGGTACACTACGTCGCCCTGAACGTCCCTCGTAGCCGTGATCGAATATTCCGTTGCGAGCTCAGTATCGCTAGGTCGAATCGGCGTCATCGTAAAGACATACCTGCCGCGGACCAAACTATCGCCCACCACAGTTCCCGCTCCGTTACCGACGGCCCGATTAATCTCATCAAGCCGCCCAAAGCGGCTGTTCTGGGTGTAGAAGGACACTTGTGTGGAGGCGATCGTCCTCATTGTTCCGAACGCCGCGCCGTTTTCGGCGGCCCACTTTCCCTTCTGATATGCCGGAACAGCCATTGCCGCTATTATCCCGATGATGACAACCACTAGAAGGACTTCGACCAGCGAAAAGCCTTGTTCTTTAGCATTCTTCATAGCCACTGACCTCAAAATCTAAACTGACATTTTCTGACACCATTTTTTGACAGCTTGCGGATCGGAATTTGCGAAAAGATGGCTAAGAGCCAGTAAACAGTGCTGCCGGTTTCGAACACGGCCTCAGGCGGCGTTCCCGCAACCTCGTGTTTAGCAAGGATTATGCCATCTGCGGAGCCGCTAGCATCCTCCAAAAAACTTTGTGTTGTTTCACTTTTTGTTTTTTGTTAGATTTTTATCTAAGCTTCTAGTTTCGCTTGGTTTTCGAAATTTCCGATTTCACGCGCTGGAGTATGGCAAATTGAGCTCAGTAATAGAACGCACCGTCGAGACATACGGTATCGATAATTGGGGGGCCGACTATTTCGGAGTCAACCGTAAGGGGAATTTGGTCGTGTATTCCCCGGATAATACCAATCTCACCGCCGACGTAAAGGACATCATCGACGATCTTGCGAAGCGAGGCATTAACACGCCCGTTCTGCTTAGATTTCCGCAGCTGCTCTTTGGTCAAATTCGCAAGCTTCATTCCGCTTTCAAAAAATCAATTCGAGAGTTCGAGTACGAGGGCGATCACATGTGCGTTTACCCGATGAAGGTGAACCAGAATCGTGCCGTCATCGAGGAATATCTCAAGGAAGGCTCGCGGTATAACTTCGGCTTGGAAGCGGGTTCGAAAGCCGAGCTTTACGCGGCCCTTGGCCTGGAGCAGCCGAAAGACAGCCTGCTCGTACTCAACGGTTTCAAGGATCGAGACTTTATAAAGCTCGCCTTCACCGGCGCGGGTGCCGGCAAGAATGTCGTCATCGTGATCGAAAAGATGTCAGAGCTGGAGCACACGCTCAAGCTGATCGCGGAAAGTACGGCAGAGAATCCTGACACTGCGCTCCCGATGCTGGGTGTCCGAGTAAAACTCTACTCCAAAGGCACGGGTAAATGGGAGAAGTCCGGAGGCGAGGCCGCGAAATTCGGTTTGACGACAACAGAGATCCTCGATGTGATTCGTCAGCTTCAGGAAGCCGGGCTGGTCGACATGCTGAAGCTTCTTCATTTTCATATCGGCTCACAGCTCACGGACATCAAGCGCATAAAGAACGCTATGAAAGAGGCGGCGCGCTCTTACGCAAAGATCCGCCAGATGAAGATCCCGATCGAGTATCTTGATGTCGGCGGAGGGATGGCCGTCGATTACGACGGCTCGCGAACCTCATTCGAATCGTCGGCGAACTACAACGCACGCGAGTTCGCGAACGACGTTATCTATGTCATCAAGACCGTGTGCGACGAGGAAAATGTTCCGCATCCGACGATCATCCAGGAATCCGGCCGTTATCTTTCGGCATATCACGCGATGCTCGTCACGAACATCCAGGACGAGATCGAAACGGTGGTTGAAGACATCTCGCCGCTCACTATCGATAATGAAGATCCGCCGGTCGTCCGCGAGCTTCACGACCTTCGTGAGACGATAAATGCCAAGAACTACCGCGAGTATTATCACGATGCTCTTGAGCACCGCGAGGGTCTCTTCACGATGTTCGACCTCGGGCTGATCGATCTCGAAGCCAAGGGTAAAGGTGAGGTCCTGTTCTGGGATGTCTGCGAGAAAGCCGACCAGTTCGCCCAGCAGAAAAAATACGTTTCTGAGGAATTCGACGATCTTCGCCAGCTGCTCTGCGCCAAATACCTTGCGAATTTTTCGGTCTTTCGGTCAATGCCCGACAACTGGGCTCTGGAACAGTTATTCCCAATTATTCCAATACATAAACTCAACAAAAAGCCGACTGAGTATGCTACGCTATGTGATATTACCTGCGATTCCGACGGTATTGTCGACAAGTTCGTGGATCTGCACGACATTAAACCCGTGCTTGAGCTTCACAAGTTAGTAAAGGACGAACCTTATTATTTGGCGATGATGCTAGTCGGAGCTTATCAGGAAGTTATGGGGAATAACCATAACCTGTTCGGTGTTCCGCACGAGGCCCACATTTTTATCGGAGAGGACGGGCATATTATCAGGAAGGTGATCGCCGGAGCGACACTTGCCGACACCCTGATGACCGTTCGCTTCGACGCCGTTCAGTTGCATGACCAGTTTCGCCGGGCCGTTATGAAACGGATCAAGGACGGCGAGCTTTCAACCAAGGAGGGTAACCAGCTGATCGAGTTCTACGAGAATCAGGCCGGTAGCTATACCTATCTGACGCCGAACGGCAGCGCGGAAAACTAATTAAGTTTCGCTTTAATATTTAGAAATTATTTGCTTGGAGAATCATAATGGCCGCTCAAAAGAAAACTAAAGCTTCAAAATTTTTAACGGTTCCGACGCGCCCGGTTCCAATAGATAGGGACCGGTCGGTGGCGGGACTGTTGGAAAAAATGGAGGGGGCCGGCTTCGGTGCAAAACAACTTGCGGAAGCACACCGGATCTGGTTGGACATGCTCGACGATAACTCGACCATCTACCTGTGCGGATCAGGCAATCTGATCACTTCCGGAATGCGGCGGCTCTTGGCCTACGTCATCAAGAACAGGTTCGTCGACGTGATCGTTATGTCGGGCACGGTACTCTTCCATGACATTCACGAGACGCTGGGCCGGAATCATTACCAGGCACATCCGAGCATGGCCGACGATGAGCTGGAAACGTCAGACGTAACACGCGTGGGCGACCTGCTCGCGAATCGCGACGAGTACCGAGAAGCGGACGAATGGGTAGGCAGCGTTATCAATCAACTCGATTCGAGCCGGGCTTATTCGGTTCGGGAGTTTCTTCTTTTGATGGGCCGTGAGCTGGCCGAGATCGCGCACGAGGACGGGATCATGACATCGTCCTTTAAGGCCCGGATCCCGGTGTTCTGCCCCGATCTTCTCAGCACGGAATTGTCCGTCGGCATTGCTCGTGCCCGGTTTGAAAAGAAATCTCAGTTCACATTCGACACGACGGCCGACACCATGGAGATGATGCAGATCGCCCAGAAGACCCGAAACTCCGGCATCATCACTCTCGGCAGCACGTGCAGCCAAAACATGATCCACATGGCTGAGATCTCGTCCTATATGCTTCGCAACAGCGCCCGCGGCCACAAGTACGCAGTCTCGATCACCACCGATTCGGTTCCGCTCGATATCCGAACCCCCTCGTACGCCGGTAATCATACTGCGGTGTTTGGAAAACTGCTTCGAGGTGCAACCACCGCCTATGTACCGAGTGACCCCTCGATCGCACTTCCGATGATCATCACCGCGTTGTCACAGACGGCCGCGAAATTCATGAAGGGCCGGAAACGGCCGAACTTCAGTTTCGCCGGCAAAGATATGACGATCGATGTCCCGTAGTAGCTATCAGTGGTCAGTTGTCAGTTGTCAGAAAGCGATTTCTCTTCAACTGACAGCCGCTCACTGACAACCGGCAACTTCTATGAGTGAATCCGCGGAGCTTCCGATGAATTTTGGCGGCATCGAAGAGGACGAGTACTCTTCGTTCGATGCGGCGCGCATTGTCGTCTTGCCGGTCTCTTATGAAGGAACCGTGTCGTACGGAACCGGTACCGGGGATGGAGCAATGGCGATCGTCGACGCCTCGCGGAACATGGAGCTGTACGAAGAGGAGACGGGAGCCGAAGTCTATAAAGTTGGCATTCACACTCTGGAAGCGTTCGCTGCCCGGGAGACTCCCGAAGTGATGATGGAATCGCTTTACGAGTACACGAAGCAGCTTCTGGAATCGGACAAGTTCGTGTGCATGCTTGGCGGCGAGCATTCGGTCTCAGCCCCGGTGATCAAAGCGCACGCTGAAAAGTATCATGACATGAGCGTCCTCCAGATCGATGCTCACGCCGATCTCCGCGATACTTACGACGGCACGCCGCACTCACACGCATCGATCATGGCCCGCGTTGTAAAGGACCTCCGAATTCCGTCTGTACAGATTGGTATTCGCTCGATCTCGGCCGACGAGGCTCGTTCGATCAACAGCGGTCTGCCGACGAAAATTTTTTGGGCCCGGGACATTGTCGGAAAGACCGATTGGATCGACGACGCTGTCGATTCCCTTACCGAAAATGTTTATCTCACGATCGATATCGACGGCCTCGACCCGAGTCTGGTTCCGACTACCGGTACGCCTGAGCCCGGCGGACTCGGCTGGTACGAGACCCTTGCCCTCATCCGCACACTTGCAAAAAAACGTCGGGTGATCGGAATGGATCTTGTTGAGTTCTCAAAGACCGACAATTCCGACGCCCCGGCCTTTCTTTGTTCTAAGCTCGTCTACAAATCTCTTGCTTACATCTTCGAAGATCAGGCCCCGAAAGTATCCGCCGCCTGACACCGGAGCTTCTGGCTTTCTCCCGATCCGACCCGTCTTTACTGGCACGACGACAACTGGAACGACTAGGCGTAAATCGCAAAAATGCGCGCAATGCCGTTTTTCCTGAACCAATTATACTGCACCATCGTATTTCCTTACACGCATTTGCAAGGCCGTTTGCATACGTTAAAATCGAATAAATTTAGGTATTTGGAGAAGCAATAATGTTTGGAAAAAAAATACTTTTTGGTTCACTTATCGTGAGCATGGCGCTGGTCGGGGGCTGCAGGACCGGGCTCTTCGGCGGAACCGAGCTGCCGTCCGCTGCTGAACCTGCCGCGCCACCTGCCCCACTGGTTGTTGACGGGGTCAGGACATCCTACGCGGATGTAGTGGAAAAAACTTCACCGGCGGTTGTCAGGATCGAAGCTGAATCGAAATCCGCACGCCAACAATCTCAGCAGCCACAGGTCAATCCATTCGGGGACGATGAACTTTTCAGACAATTCCCGACGCCCCGCCAAAACCCGCAGCCTCGGATCGAACGCGGACTTGGTTCCGGCGTTATCGTCAGCGCCGATGGAACGATCCTGACCAACAATCACGTCGTCGAAGGTGCCGAAAAGATCACCGTCCTTTTAAGCGACAACAAGTCGTTCGATGCAAAGCTCGTCGGCTCCGACCGCCCGAGCGATCTGGCGGTGCTCAAGATCGAGGCGCAGAACATGCCGTTTCTGTCACTTGGTAACTCGGATACGGTTCGCGTCGGAGATATAGTCCTTGCCATCGGCAATCCCCTCGGGATCGGCCAAACGGTAACGGCCGGCATCATCTCTGCTAAGGGACGCCGAACCGGCTTGAGCTACGGCAGTCAGAATAACGACACCTTCGAGGATTTTCTTCAGACCGATGCCCCTATCAACCGCGGCAATTCGGGCGGTGCTCTGGTCAATCTAAGCGGCGAACTGATCGGTATCAATTCTCAGATACTCGCCGGCGGACAAGGCGGCGGTAATATCGGGATCGGTTTTTCGATCCCGTCGAACATGGCAAAGTCGGTGATGGAGCAACTCGTGCGCGACGGTCGGGTTCGTCGCGGAATGCTCGGTATCGGAATCCAAAACCTAAGTGAAGATACCGCGCAAGCGCTCGGACTCAAGGACACGTCCGGCGTGCTCGTCAGCGACGTTCGGAAAGGCAGCGCGGCCGAGAAGGCAGGCTTCAAACGCACCGATGTCATCACGGCCATAAACGGAGAAAAGATCGAGGACAGCAATGTGCTCCGCAACAAAGTGGCCGGAACGCTTCCGGGTACCGAGATTCGGGTAACGGTTCTACGGGACGGAAGTTTGCAGGATCTGACCGCAACGCTCGATGAATTTGAGTCGCCTGGAAAACGGGGCGAGGATGATCCTGAGAATCCGGGAGGCGATCCTGAAAAACAATCGGATACCGGCAAGTTGGGTCTTACGCTCCAGCCTCTTACCCCACAGATCGCAAAGCAATTCGGTATAGAAGAAGGTACCGAGGGAATGCTCGTGACGGGCGTCGATCAGGCTGGATCTGCTGCCGAGGCCGGCATTGCCCGGGGTGACGTCATTCTCGAGATCAACCGGAAAGCCGTTAACAGCGCGGATGAGGTTCAATCGGCATTATCGAGTGGCGAGGGCAAACCGATCCTCGTGCTTGTATCGCGACGCGGCCAAACAATCTACGTGCCTATAAAACCGTAGATCTTAAATGTCAGAACGGGAGCGATAGCGACCGGGTTCTTCGAAGAAGCATCTTCGGAACCCGGTCGCTTTCGCTGCCGGTTGTGATTTTTTGTCGGGGCGACAAGATTTGAACTTGC
>JBKKAS010000381.1:0-1463 GCA_046714595.1 Pyrinomonadaceae bacterium
AAGTTTTTGTCCACGCATGGGAAACCGGTCATCTGTTCGGACGACTGGCTCGCGAAGAGCACCGACGACTTCTATTGCGTTCAGGCGTGCCCGAAGAGGTCCTCGAGGAAATGCGCGAGCTTTACCAAAACATCAGCCTGCTGACCGATTCGCTTGCCGATGGTGACTTCCAAACGCTCGATGACAATGCAGAGCTTGAATTCGCCACCGGCTCGCTTCGCGTTCTTCATACGCCGGGCCATACGCCGGGTTCGTGTTCGTTCGTTCGTGAAGCAAACCGCACGCTGATCTGCGGCGATTGCGTGCTGAAACGCATTACGCCAAACCCGATTCTTTCGCCCGATCCGATCGATCCGGAAAAACGCTTCCGATCGCTTGCTGAGTATCTTGTCAGCCTCGCACGCCTGCGAGAGTTTCGACCGACACTCGCGTACGGCGGACACGGTGAACCGGTGACGGATTTCGAAGAGATATTTAATCGTTATGTGCGGGCGATCGATGACAGGCAGAATGGTGTAATAACGCTTGTATCAAGCGCGGGCATAACTGCGTTCGATCTTGCACGCAGTCTCTTCCCGGGTTCGTTCGATGACGATGTCCATCGCTTCCTCGCCATATCCGAAGCGGTGGCGCACCTTGACTACGCCGAGTCGGAGGGAAAGATCGCTGTTGAGTTTCGCGAGGGCGTGGAGTTTTATCGGAAGGGTTGAGATTAGAGTGCGCGATTTATCGCGTAAGAACGAGCTAAAGCTCGCACTCTAAACTGTCTCAGGTAATTTCTGATTCGTTATCCGGCCGATCGTTTCCGTTACCTTCGTCAGCGCTTCCAAACCCGGTAGCTGCTGTGCTCGCTGCGTAACCGTTTTGTCCAGCCTTTGCAGTCCGTCCTCGCCGCCGAAAAGCGTTTTGATGGTGTATTCCGTCCGGCTTTTGTGCAGCGAGCCCTCGCCGACGGGTCGATAGAAGTTCTTGATTACAAAATGGGCGATCCGTTGTGCCGCATCGCTCTTTCTCAGCTCGAGCTTCGCGACGCTCCAGTAAAAGTGCGTGTGGAATGACTCTTCGCGAATTATGCCGTTGAGAATAGTCGACAGGACCGGATGGTCCGCGAGTTCATCCATGCGTCGGTACGCTTGTGCCGTCGACATTTCATGGATCGCACCAAAGGACATGTGCGTCGCAGTAAATTTTCTTCCAAGCAAATTGGTCAGCGACGTTAGCAGGTACGTATTGAGATTATAGAAATTCGTAACGGCCTTTCTGACTTGGCCCTGCCATTTATCCCCGGTCTCGATACCGTATTCGTTAAGAAAGCGATTCAGCACTTCGCCGTGGATCACTTCCTCGACACCCCACCGCTCCATGAATCGCCCGATGTAACGGTCTTTTCCCGTCGGCGTCCGCAACAATTCGCGGTGATACATATCGGTCAGCGTTTCGACGTCGCGCATATAGAGCAGGAC
>JBKKAS010000382.1:0-10202 GCA_046714595.1 Pyrinomonadaceae bacterium
TGGAAACGGCGTTTCGCGAGCGCGATGCTAAACTTCAGTAATTAAACGTCGAAACACATTTCGACGAACTGCGCACCGAGCCGCGCTTTAAATCGCTTTTCGCTCAGGTGGGTCTCTCGAGATAGGAATTAGAAACAAGGGTTCTAGGGATTTTCCCGAAAGGAGAAAAAATAATGAAAGCAGTCGAAGCAGAAGAATTTGCCTACCTGCACTGGGAGCGCCAAACAAATTCGCCCTTCTACGTCAACTCCACCGCCATCTCGGCGGACGGCGAACGCGTGGTCGCCGGCACCTTCTTCCACGCATATGCTCCGCCGATGCCGGCACCCGCACCTGCTCTCGAGTCGAACCAGTTTGGGACATATTGCTTCAACCGCGATGGTGAGCTTTTGTGGGCCGAAATGTTCGAAGGCTACGAGGGTGTTTACTCGGTGGCAATCTCAGGTCAGGGGAACGTCGCCGCGTCCGGCGGTTGGTACTCAAGCTCGCCGTCGTTCCAGGGATTTGTGAGTGCGTATGACGTCGAAAACGGACCCGCAAACATACTCGACTTCCGGCTTGGCGAACGCGTGAATGCGCTCGCGCTTTCGTCGGACGGTTCGACGCTTGTCGCTGCAGCCGATAAGGTCTATCTCTTCGTCCAGGCTGATGGGGTCTTTCCAAGCACACCGGTCGAATTTCCACTCCTCAGTCCTCCACCGGGCGCCACCGCGGCGAACAGTGCTCAGGCTATATCGATCACGTCCGACGGAGGGTGGGTATTAGTCGGGGATTACTTCGGCAACCTGTATTTGATCGAAAACAACAACGGTTCGTTTGGAAAACCGTACGTTTGGAACGACGCCCCGGCACTATCGACAATACACTCGATCGCGATGACGCCGGACGGACAGTGGTTCGCGGTTGGCGGCGGCGGAACCAGCAGTACGGTTTACCTGTTCAGCTTCGATTCGATGACGATGTCCGTACCAACATATGCCGGCACCTATACGCTCGATACCGGAGGCCGCGTCGGGTGGGTCGCGATCACCGATGACGGCGCTTTTTTATCCGCGATTGGAAACGTAGGAAAAGCCGGAGCGGTGGTTGCGATCAACAACTATCAGGGTACGCTCAGCAAGGCTTGGGAAAAATCTACACAGTACAATCCGAACAGCACGAGCATGGATGCGTCCGGAAATTTTGTCTCGGTTGCTGACGGCTATCCTGACGGGTCGCCGGGCAGCTTCTCACTCTTCGATGGATCAAACGGTGCCTTGATGTGGAGCTACCCGACTCCGAATATGAACTGGCCGATGTTCGTGAGCGCTGATGGCAACGGGATCGTTGCAGGAACAGATGGCGGCGCGGTGTATTACTTCACGCCGCACGAAACTAAGGAAGACGGGTCGGACGAAGTTTAAGGAGAAAAAAAGCCGTTGACCGTTTTGGCGAGCACCGGCTTTATAAGTTTGCGTTGAGACGGTCAAGCTTTCGCGCTTCCGGCGGTCGACAGACGTCCGCTAACGGCAGCCCAGTCAATGTTCGAGAAAAATGCCTCGATGTATTTTGGACGGTCGGCGGGTGCGTAATCTTTGATGAATGCATGCTCCCAGACATCCATGATTAGGATCGGTTTGTAGCCGGCGACATTGCCTGTTTCGTGCAGATTGATCCAATGGTTCGAGATCTCACCGTTCGACGGGTCCTGGTACGTCGCGGCCCAGCCGACGCCTCGCATCTTTCCGGTCGCGACAAAGTCGGCCTTCCAGACGTCATAGGTTCCAAAACTTTGCTCCGCCGCTTTTAGAAACGCCGAATCCTTTCCCGCGTCTCCGGTGCCCTGCTTTTTCATATTGTCGAAATAATACTCGTGCAGGACCATTCCGTTGTACTCGAACCCGAACCGGCGCTTTAGTTCGCTATACGCCGCGGTCTTGGTTGCATCAAGCTCACCGCCCTTGATGAGTTCGGCGATTCGCTCGTTCAGCGTGTTCGTGTTCGTGACGTAACCTTCGTACAGCTTGAAATGCATCGCCAGCGTCTCGTCAGAAATGCCCGTCAACCCGCTCAAGTCGAACGACCTCGCTTTGTAAACAGTATTCAGTCCCATCGTATTTCTCCTTTTATTTAGTTCAAAGTGCGCGATTTATCGCGTTTCGAGTTGTTCAGAGTTGCGCCGCGGACAACGTTATTACGCGATAGATCGCGCACTCTAAACCTAAGGTGTCGTTTCTTCCACCGGACGCGGGCCGGCATCCATGCCGGCGACACTCGCCTGGTTGATGACACGGATGTTCAGATCGTCCATGACCCGGATCTGACACGACAGCCGTGTGTGATCACCGAGATCGGTCTTTGTCGCGAGCACGGCTTTCTCGGCATCGAGGATTGGCCCCGGATCGCCGCTAAGAATTTCGACGCGGCATGTCGTACAACGGGCGTTGCCACCGCATCGATGCAGGATGTCGACGCCGGCGTCCTCAAGAGCAAGCACTAGTTTGCGGCCCCCTTCAGTCTCGACCGATACCGGTCCATTGGCCGTTTCGGCCATAATAATGTGCATCAGGAAATCTCTCCCACTCAAAATTAAGGTCAGATTAATACTCTAAAATTTGTCATAACGGCCAGGCCAACGCAAGTTAGTGCCGCCTATCTCACTGAAATCAACGACTTCGCTTCCGCGGGCGGTTTGTCGCCGGCATACAAAACCTTCTCTAAAAACAAGCCCGACGGCGGGGCGGTGAATTTAGCCGCAACATCGGACTTGAATTTCAGAAGCCTCTCGAATCCGTCATACGTCAGATTACCGCGGCCCACCTCGGCCATCATCCCGACGATGCGACGCACCATCTTCCACAGAAAATGACTGGCACCGATGCGGAAGCAGATGAGATCGCCGTCGCGAAAAACTTCGGCCCGTTCGACCTTAACGACGGTCGACTGTTGCTTGCTATCGTCCGTTTCGCAGAACGAACTGAAATCGTGTTTGCCGACAAGCATCTCAGCCGCCTGGTGCATCGCCGCGGCATCGAGATCGTCCTTGATCCACCAAACGAAATTCTTCGCCATCGCGGTGCGGCGAGTGGATATCTGATAGAGGTAGTATCGGGCGACGGCGTGGTGCCGGGCGTGGAAATCATCGGGCGCGTTCGAGACGCGCCGGATGTTAATGTCGTGTGGAAGCACATCGTTGAAGCCGTGCTGTATCTGACGCGGTGTGATGTTCGCTGTCAGGTCGGGAACTTTCAGGTGTGCAATTTGTGCGATGGCGTGAACTCCCGCGTCAGTGCGTCCCGATCCGTAGATCTCGGTTTTCGACGTAAACAGTTGCCGAGCAGCTTCCTGCATCTCGCCCTGTATGGACTTCGCGTTATGCTGCATCTGCCAGCCGCGATATCGCGTCCCTTCGTATTCGAGTTCAAGCTTCCAAGTGGGCATCTATTTTCCGATCTTCACCTTCTCGCGATTTTCGTCGATAGCAACAAAGGTGATTTCCGCCTCCGTTACTTTGACCAGATCGCCGGGCGTTCCGAAACGCTCGGCTTCGACATCGACATGGATCGATATCGACGTGTTACCGACGCGCGTCGTGGTTGCGTAAAAGCTTACGAGATCGCCAATAAAGACCGGTTCGTGAAAAAGCACCTCTTTCATCGCAACCGTCACAAAGCGGTTGTGCCGAGTATGTCTGATCGCTTCGACGCCGCCGGCGACGTCGATGTAACTCAGAATGATGCCGCCGAAGACGGTGCCGTGCGCGTTCGTGTCGCGCGGCATCATCGTCAGCCGAATGGCCGCGTCGCGTTGAATGGGATGATTATCGTTGTGTTTCATAACAAATCTATTTGATAGGTCAGAACCGCCCGAGGTATCGGGCGGGTTGCCTCGAGACGTATTCACCCACCCGTTACCACGGGTGGTTCTGACGGCCGTGCCACCATCCAATCTCGCACGGCCTCACGCAGCTCGTCTAAGTGCTCGTCAAAGAAATGTCCGCAGTTCTCGAATACTATCAGTTCTGCATCGGCGTGCTCCGCGATCGACTCATATAGCTTTCGCACATTCTCGACCGATCCAAACTCGTCCTTATCACCATGAACGAACAAGATCGGTTTCCGAACCGCGGTCAGGAAATCGTAGTCGCCGTACTTGTCCACCGGTGTTCCGATACTGATAAGCCGAACTACGCGATCATCCGCCATCCCGACTTCCATGCCGGTCCGCGAACCGAACGAGAAACCGGCCAGAGTGACAGGCTCGCCCGGAAAATCCCGGCTAAGATAATTGAGCGCGTCCGCGACATCCTCGCGACCGCCCGCGACGTCCCCGTGTTCGCCGGTCGAAGCTCCGACCCCGCGAAAATTGAACCGTAGAGTCACTAGCCCTGCATCGACAAGCCCGGCTGCCACTCTAAAGACAACCTTATTGTGCATCGTGCCGCCGCCTAGCGGATGCGGATGGCACACCAGCGCGACGCCCTTGGCTGGGCCGGCCGGCTCCTTCAAGATAGCTTCGAGCTGCCCGTGCGAAGCCGGTATGAACAAGTTGCCTTTCGGATACATCGATGAATTTCCGATTGTAGGTTTTGACCGGGGGATTCGCAACATAACTACTAAGGGTGGTTCCGTAAGCTCGCGTATGCGAGCGAGAGCATAAAGCCCCGGGCGTGAGCCCGGGGTTACGATGTGTAGTCGACCGAGCTCGCATATGCGAGCGACAGATCTCAACGCCTGCCGCCCGCCTACGCGGGCTAATCGGCATTTGCCTATCTACTACCCCGGGCTCACGCCCGGGGCTTTATGCTGCCGCTCGCATTCGCGAGCTGGTGCCTCGGCGACCTTCTAGATATTTAGTCTGACTTCGTGTTACTTTTTCTGAGACGCTAAACGCAATCAGAAATGGAAGAAATCTTACCTACCGGAACACCCGAACCAATCAAGATGAAGACCACCTGGCGGCAGTATCTTGAGACTGACGCCGCGACGCGTGTCGTGTATCTCTTCTTCGGGCTCATCGCGATCGTGATGGTATTGTCGTTCCTCCAGTTTCGGACCGAAGCGATCTGCTGCGGCGATTGGGACGGCTACTATCACATCCGCTGGAGCCAGATGCTGTGGGAGAATTTTTCGCAAGGGAAGGGCCTGCCGACGTTTCAATGGCTTCCTCTTACGGTCCTGAATCCGCAGGATTACAACGATCATCATTTTCTATTCCATCTTTTACAGATCCCGTTTCTCTGGTTCTTCGAGCCGGTGATGGCTGCTAAAGTCGCTGCCGTTACCTTCGCCAGCCTGGCAGTATTTTCGGTCTACTGGCTGCTCTATCGTTACGATGTCGATTACCTGCTGGTCTGGCTCGCGGCTATCCTGACGTGCGCGAACATGTTCTATTACCGGATGAACATGGCCAAGGCTCCGCCGCTGACGATCATCATTACCATCGCCGGGATCTATCTCTTGTTCGAGCGCAAATACGTGTGGCTGCTGCCGCTGATGTTTGCCTTTGTTTGGACGTACAGTCTATTTCCGCTGTTGTGGATAGCAGCCGTTATCTGGGTGATCATCATCGCCTGGAACGAACACCGGTTCGAATGGAGGCCGCTTGCGTACACGACCGCCGGATTGATCTTAGGCAACATTATCAATCCGTACTTTCCGGACAATCTCCTGCTCTTTTGGGAGCATGCTTATACGAAGATCAAGATCGGCAGCGACTTTGCGGTGGCGGTTGGCGGCGAGTGGTACCCATACTCCGGAATGGAATTGCTGACGCATTTCCCGGTCGCCATGATCGCGATGCTGATCGGCTACATCCTGTTCATGCCTAAGAATGGAAAGCTGCCCGAAAAGGCGACGTTCTTTTTGATGTTCGTTTCGATCCTCTTAGCCGCGCAATTCCGCTCAAAGCGGTTTGCCGAATATTTCCCGCCGTTCGCAATTCTGTTTGCCGCGTTCAGCTTGCAGGCATTCCGGATCCCACACGATCTGCAGCTTCCGGACGACTTCAAACGAGAGATCGAGCCGTATCTGGATGCGGAAAAGAAGACGGAGCAACAGGAGCTGCATCGAACGCTCAAGCTGGTCGGCGTTACGCTGCTCGGAATACTTCTGACGCTCTATTTTGTTTTGAACATAAAAGGGTTTCACTGGTTCGGGTTCAATCAGGAAGGGTTGGCCGAAACGATCGCGGCAAACGATTCGGATTATCGATATCGCCGCGCCATGGAATGGGCGACGGGCGTCGATGACACCGGTAAAGAGAACATCCCGGCCGGCGAACGTATTTTCAACTGCAACTGGGACGATTTTCCCAAGCTCTTTTTCCTCGATACCAAGCACTCGTACGTTTACGGGCTCGATCCGAATTATCTCTATTCCGAAAACCCCGAACTTTACAAACTGCTCCAGGACATTACCGGCGGCAGGGTGGCCGATGCCGGGCCCGTCATACGCGAACGGTTTGGTGCGAATTACATCTTCGCCGACGCGAAAGAGAACGAGGACATGGTTGCAAAGCTGCTCGAGAGCGGGTGGGTCGACATTGTGTATGAAGATGACGAGGCACGCATCCTGAAGATCCGCGACGTTAAGGGCGATCCGCCGAAAGACGTCGTTGAGGACGAGCCCGAAACCGAAGAAGAAAAACGGCAGCTTGATGATGAAGAGAATTCTACGAATTCGAATCTGAACCTAAATCTGAATGTAGACGACGCGGAATAGCATCCGTCAACCTCATGTACAAAGGCCATCTTTACACTGTTTCGCTGGCGTTAACGTTTTTCGTCGCTAGCTGCGGCCCAAACCAACGCATACTTGAGTCGAGCAATAACGCGACATCTCCGGACGTGGCGGCGCCGGTCGAAAACGGATCGCCGACCGTAACAAGCTTTGCGCAGGACCTGAACGCGATGCGCAACGCAGATTTTAAATTTATCATCGCTATCCGCCGGAAGGATGGCGGGCCGATGGATGCGGCGGATAAAGAGTTGATCAGCCGAAACACCGGCCCTCAGGCAAATCGTCGCCGGCTCTCGGATGAGGGCAAAGCGATAATTATCGGAAGCAACTTCCCGTTTCTTCCGGGACTGCTCGAGGAACTATCCAAGAGATTCAAAATTGAGAATTATTCAAAACCGGACAGCGGTCCGATGATTTCGAATTCCGTTCCCAACGTGTGATGATGATTAATCATGGCCGACGACGACGATAAAAAGGACGAGATAACGAACGAGAACATCCTCGGCGAAAAGTCCGAAGAGATCCAGCGTGTTTCCCTGGTTTCTTCATCGCCGTCGCCACGATCGATAGTGCGGGTCGTAGTTATCGTCCTGCTTCTTCTCGCCGTCAAGGATTTTCTCGGCATCGTCATCGGATCGCTGACGAATCTGTTTTTCATGATCGTGCTCGCGATCTTTTTCGCGTACCTTATCAATCCGCTCGTCGAGTTGGTCCGAAAGCCGTTTGCGGCAACTTATCCGCGGTTGATGCCGCGATCGCTCGCCATTGCATTATCGTTCCTGATCGTGTTCTCGATCCTTGGTGTCGCGGTCTACTATCTCGCACCGAGCATCTCCAGACAGGCGAGAACGTTTGTCGAAAATGTTCCGTCCTATACGACATCAGTGCAGTCGGCGATCAACGATATGAATCGTCGGTTCGACCGCATGCGCATTGCCGATAGCGTTCAGGAGCAGATCAACGAGCGTATCAATCTTTTCCTTGAGACCGCCGGCACGTTCGTTACCACTATCCTCGGCATGAGCGCGATCTACGCGGTCACGTACCTCCCGTGGTTGATCCTCGTCCCGATACTCGCGTTCTTTTTCCTCAAGGACGCCCAGCTCTTTCGCGTGGGATTGCTCCGAATCGTCCCGGTCGGCGATTGGAGGTCTCGCGTCGAGTCGATAATGGCCGACGTCAATGCGACGCTTACGGCATACACGCGGGCCCAGCTTATTTCGTGCGTCATGATCGGCTTTATCTGCACGGTCGGTTTCTATCTGCTCGGAAATGATTACGCCCTCGTGCTGGGCATTATGGCTGGCATACTGGAACTTATTCCGTTGCTCGGTCCGCTAACCCTTGCGATCGTGGCGACAACCGTGAGCGGACTGGAATCCGGCTGGCTGGCACTTTGGACAGCGTTGTTTCTGGGGTTGCTTCGAATAGCGCAGGACTACTTCATTTACCCGCGCATTATTCGCGAGGGCATCCATTTGCATCCGCTCGCGGTAATTCTATCTGTGCTTGCAGGCGAGCAGGTGGCCGGGATACCGGGAGTGTTTATCGCCATCCCGCTTGTTGCTCTGCTCACCGTTCTGTACAAGCACGTGCTCGAGCACACCTCGAGCCGGGGCCTCTTCACCGGCTTGCTTGAGCCCAAAGAGAATAAGGAGCTGGCCGAACAGCAATGACACCGCTCGCCTGGCTAGTCGTATTCTTTTTTATCCTGATATTCTTGTGTCTGCTCGTTTACTTTCTCGTCGTCCGCGCGTTTTACTGGGGCGACAAAAAAGAGCCGCCGTCTAAGAAGAAGTGATCAGCTTTCGGAAACCTTCCGCGTCATCTACCTCCAGTTTTACCTCGACGACATAACAAGGAACTTCAAACTTCAATCCTTGAAGTTTGACCGCGTCTTTTGCAGTTGTGAGGAGCGCATTGATCTTAGCTTCGCGAGCTTGTTGCTCGAGTCGGTCGATGTCGGCTTGTGTGTAGAAATGATGGTCCGGAAAGGCGACCTCGGCTGCGACGTCGCAACCCGACTTTTTGAGTGTCGAAAAAAACGCTTTCGGATTTCCGAGGCCGCAGAAACTAAGACTTGGAGTTCTTATATCGAGATCGGAGGCTTTCGCCGACGGGTACGCGAGAAACTCGTCGACTCTTACAAAGTTCACTACCTTGCTATCCACACGGAACAGCGCGGCAGTAGAGTTGATGCTCCGAATATTTGATGTCAGATCCGAAGCGTCCTCGACCAGATCGCCTCGGGTCACCACAACGGCACCGGCGCGTCTCAGATTCTTCAGCGGCTCGCGTAATGTTCCGGCGGGCAACATCTCGCCATGCCCGAACGGACCCGTCGCATCGATGCACACAATGTCGACATCGCGTTTCGCACGCCGGTGCTGGAACCCATCGTCGAGGACGAACGCGGTGACGCCAAATTCATCTTTTGCCCAAGCGGCCGCCGCGACACGGTCCCGGTCCGAGACAACGATCGCCTTACCTATCAGTTTTCTCGCGAGTTCAACGGGCTCGTCGCCACCGGTGCGAGCATCGACCAGAACATCCCGCATGTCCGAGACTAATACTCGCTTTCGCGGATTCTCGCGCCCGTATCCGCGCGTGAGGATACAAACTTTTTCGCCCGCGTCCGCGAGGATCTCCGCGACATGTGCGACAAGCGGCGTCTTCCCGGTTCCGCCGGCCGTAATGTTTCCGATACTGATCGTTCTTGCTCCCAGTGAATACGAACGAAGCACACCTCGGTCATAGAGCGCGTTTCGCGCGTCCGTGATCTTTCTGTATAGAAAACCCAGCGGCGAAAATATGCTCATCTGACGTCAGTGCGGTGGATAATAAACGAAAGGAGTTTTGATTTCCCAAGCCTTCTTGCCGCGAGCATATTTGCTCAGTTTACCTTTGATCGCGATCAGCCCTTGTCCCGTCCAAGCGTCTGCAAACATTCCCGTTCTCAAAAACTCGCCTCGGAACTCATAACGGACACGATCCCTTGAAGCGGTTACGAATCGAAGACTTCTGCGGTCGATCGCCGCGGTTGAGAATGTGTGCCAAGGCTGAGCGCCGCGAACTTCCCCGACCGCGAGCCATCGTCTGCCACGCTTGCTCATCCGCAAGTTGAACTGAACAAACTTGTCAGGCCCGCCGGGAGGATCCACCGGATGGTAATTGCCGGATGGGTCGAACGAGGCGTTTGCTTTGGCGCGTTGTGCGCCCGCGATCGGGACGCCCACCGCGCCGATTAAAAGAGCGGAGATGATGTACGACGTCAATCTCATTGCACGGCGCCCTCAATATCGAGGAAATTCTTCAGCATCACTTTTCCGTGTTCGGTAAGGATCGATTCGGGATGAAATTGCACGCCCTCGACCGGCAGCGAGCGATGACGCATCGCCATGATCAAACCGTCGCTCGATTCGGCGGAGATCTCAAGGCAGTCGGGGAGCGATTCGCGCTCTACGACCAGGGAATGATAGCGGC
>JBKKAS010000383.1:0-20076 GCA_046714595.1 Pyrinomonadaceae bacterium
CCTATGCATGATTCACTTGGGTCTGTACGCCGGGCGTCGGCGCGTTTTTCATGACGCGGCCGAGCACACCCCCTTATTTGGATGGGTTGCGGGAAACCCACTGGCGTTCGGTCTGGCTGGCAGCTCACTCTACGTTTTCGGCGACTTTTTTTCCGAGAAGGGGATCGCCCTGCCAAAGTCGCTCGACGGCTGGCGCCTGGCCCAGTTGGTCGGCAATATCGGCATGTCATTGTTCTATCTGGCGGGGGTCACGCTGCTCTTCACCCACGTGCACGTCTCGAGGCGAGTGCTCGCGCCGCTCTCGCACGTGGGGCGGATGGCACTTACGAATTACCTCATGGGGTACTTGGTCCTCATGACAGTGCTCGGGGATGGTTTGGGCTTTGTAATCCGGGTCGATAATTGGTTCAGCCTTTTCATGATTAATGTCTTTTTCGCCGTGCAGATTGTTTACAGTTACTGGTGGTTCCAATACTTCCGGTTCGGTCCCGTCGAGTGGGTGTGGCGGTCGCTGACGTGGTTTCGCATTCAGCCGATGCTTATCGGTCCTCGGCCGGAGTAAGCGGAATTTAGGAAGCTCGACCATGACTAAGATGTGTTTGTTATTCCGTCTCCTTCGCTCGATATCGTGTTACCTTGCGATGCTAACGGCTATGTCGTGCGCCGGGCCGAACACCCCACAACTACCACCACCGGTCATCGGTGATGGACCACATGGCGCGGAGTCGATCGGAACCGTGCGGCAGATGTACGATGGCGTACTGACGCCGGAGATGGCCGTCAACACCTTCCGGAATATCGATAGGCTGTTTCCGACGCGCTCGGTCGCCCACGCCGTAACGCCGAAGCCATTGCGGAAATCGGCGACACCACTTGGTGCCGTCAGTTTTAGCGACAATGGCAAGTTTTACGATCTTCAAGACTATCTGGATCTGAACCGCGTCGCCGCGCTCCTCGTGCTCAAGGATGGGGACGTGAAATTAGAGATGTATCGGTTTGGGAATTCGGAAAACACACGGTGGATGTCGATGTCCATCGCAAAGTCGATCACATCGACGCTCATCGGTGCCGCGCTTAAAGATGGGCATATTTCCAGCCTGTCCGACCCCGTCACACAATACGTACCCACGCTCGCCGGCACCGCTTATGAAAACGTGACGATACGCGACATACTCACGATGTCTTCCGGCGTGCGCTGGAACGAAGCCTATACTGACCGTAAGTCCGACCGTCGGCGTCTCCTTGAAGCCCAGATTTCACAGGTGCCCGGCGCTTCGCTCGAGGTCATCAGGAGCCTTACGAAGGAGGCGGAACCCGGGGTGTTGAACAACTACAGCACGGGCGATACCCAGGTGGCTGCGGAGATCTTGAGGGGCGCCGTGAAGCGGCCGCTGGCAACATACCTGTCGGAACGAATCTGGAGTAGGTTCGGCATGGAGGCGGACGCAACGTGGTGGCTGGACTCGCCGGACGGCATGGAGATCGGAGGTAGCGGATTCAGCGCGACGCTGCGCGATTATGGTCGCTTTGGCCTCTTCTTTCTCAATGGGGGTGTTGCCGGGGAGGAAGCGATCCTGCCGGCTGGATGGATGCGCGAAGCGACCAGTCCCAAGGCGCTTCGCGGCGGGCGGCCGTTGGCATCCGGCTACCTTTGGTGGACGGGAACGACACCGGCTTCACAGCGGGCTGGGGCTTTCGCGGCACGGGGCATTCACGGGCAGTTTCTCTATGTGAACCCGATCGCTAAGGTCGTGGTCGTGGTGTGGGGAGCGCAGCCGAAGCCGACGGGAGGTGCTGTTATTAACGATTGGGTGTTCTGTGATGCCGTGGTTTCGGCGTTGAAATAGGGGAGATGTCTCAAAGCGAACTGCCCAAGACGAAAACGGGCATCCGTGCCATCGACGACGGGGCGTTGACCGGTTCCTATACCACACGGCCCCATTCCGGCGGCCGAAACGAGACGCCTTATTGGGTGGAGTTAAAAAGTCAGTAAAGTTAGGAAACGAATTAGATAGTTCGGATCCTAGAAACCAGCGTTCGCCGCCGAGACAACTTTCTCCGCGGCGTCGTTCATTGTCGTAGCAGGTATGATGCCGATGCCGGAATCGTGAAGTACTCGACGGCCTTCTTCGACGTTCGTCCCCTCGAGCCGGGCCACGATCGGGACCGAGATGCCCAGGTTCTTGGCAGCGGCGACGACGCCATTCGCGACCATGTCACACCGGACGATCCCGCCAAAGATGTTGATGAGCACTGCTTTCACATTGTCGTCGGCCAGCAGAATTTTAAAAGCCTGTTCGACACGCTCCTGCGAAGCACCGCCGCCGACGTCGAGAAAGTTGGCGGGTTCGCCGCCGGCGAGTTTGATGATATCCATAGTCGCCATCGCGAGTCCGGCACCGTTGACCATACAGCCGATGTTGCCGTCGAGTTTTATGTAGTTGAGATCGTACTTGGACGCTTCGATCTCCAGCGGCTCTTCCTCGTTCAGGTCGCGAAGCTCCTCGTAATCCTTATGCCGGAACATCGCGTTGTCGTCGAAACTGACCTTCGCGTCGAGCGCGATCAGGCGATTGTCCTTCGTCAGAAGGAATGGGTTGATCTCGATCAGCGATGCGTCCATCTTTTCGTACGCCTCGTGGAGGAGGAGCATAAACTTCGACGCTTGATTAATAAGATCGTTCGGAATACCAAGACCGAACGCCAGCTTTCGCGCCTGAAATCCGAGAAGCCCGACCGACGGATCGATCGTTTCCTTCAGGATCAACTCGGGCGTCTCTTCCGCAACCTTTTCGATGTCCATTCCGCCG
Source organism: Pyrinomonadaceae bacterium (assembly GCA_046714595.1). GTDB lineage: Bacteria > Acidobacteriota > Blastocatellia > Pyrinomonadales > Pyrinomonadaceae > OLB17. Next base: position 2,811 of record JBKKAS010000383.1, read on the forward strand.
GCAGACGACGCCATAAAGACGTTGCGGCCGGTTACGCGGTCGAGCGTGATGCCGAGGTAAAATTCCCGATCGATGGGCAGTCCTTCTTCTATCAGAAGCGTTTTCACTTCGCGTCCTTCCGGACCCGTTTGATGGGTGACGAGCGTCATCCCCAGTATCTCGGACGCAACGGCGCGCGCTTCTTCGGGAGACTTCGCAAGCTTTACACCGCCGCCCTTGCCGCGTCCGCCGGCGTGTATCTGTGCCTTGACCACAACGATATCGGTCCCCAGCTCGCGTGCGGCAGCCTCGGCTTCTTCGGGGGTTCTCGCAACAATGCCTCGTGGAACCGGAACGCCATATTCTTTAAGCAAGGCTTTGCCCTGATATTCGTGAATCTTCATAGAAGTCCTGAGAAATTAAGGTTTTGTCGAAGGAAAAGTTTAGCTTTCGAGAAATGAAAAAGCAAAGATACGTTTCGACGCAGCTCCGTAGGAGCGTCATGTTTGTAGCTCCGAGATCCTCAAGAAAGAAAAAGCTCCGTAGGAGCGACATGTTGCCGCTCCTACGGAGCTCGACACAATTACAAAACCGAATACTACAAACATTCCGCCCCTAACGGGGCTAGACCTTAGACTAACTTGACGATCAGCTTCAAAAGTTTCCACTCGTCGTTTCGCTTCACGTACTCGTATTCAAAAGTCATCGGCACCGGCTTAGTAGCGTATTTACCTTTGACGACCAGAATATCGAGACCCTGCTCGCTCCGAATATGAGGCGCCGGCGATAGTTCGGGATCCATCGTTACCGTCTTCGCGAGTATCGGGATGATAACGCGCTTCTTTTCGACAAATCCCTTGAACGTGTTCTCGAACTCTGCCTGCGTATATGTGTTCTTAAAATCGGAAGAGGCCTTCTCGTACATCTTCGAAAAATCGTTCAGTGTGATGGCGTAGTTGAAGTCCGCGGTCGTTTCAGCGACGATGGCATCGAGATACTCCTTGGAGGGCATACCATCGGCGCTTTCTGCCTCATCCGACGAGGAATTTGCCGAACCCGTGTCGGCGTTCTTCGCGAGATTGCCGAGGTCGAAATTCTTACCGCAGGTGCATCCGAGCGCGATCATTGCGACAAGCCCGAACGCGATCAGGCCGCTTAGCCGATTGTCATTTCCCAAAAGAATTTTCGAGATGAGTGTTTTCATATTTTTCACGTGTGATCCGAGATGGAATCCAAACCCAGGATGGGTTTTTAAGTGAACTGTATCGCCGCTGCCGCTGCGTTAGTTTTTTAGCCCTCCCTGACGGTCGGGCTTCTGCCTTACTGCGATTCTTCGACAAGCTTGATCAGTGTGCGGATCGCGACACCGGTGGGCCCTTTTGCCTGATGCGGACGGACCGAATCGTTCCACGCCGTACCCGCTATATCGAGGTGTGCCCATTTCGCTTTGTCGATGAATTCCTGAATAAAGACGGCGCCCATTATCGTTCCTGCCTTACCGCGCGGTCCGATGTTCTTGATATCGGCGATGTCCGATTTGATCTGCTTACTGTACTCTTTGCTGATCGGCAGCTGCCAGAAATTCTCCCCCGCTTCTTTTCCGAGGGCGATTATTTGGTCCACAAACGCCTGGTCGTTACCCATGATACCCGTGTTCTGATCACCCAGTGCGATGATCACCGCTCCGGTGAGCGTCGCCATGTCGACGATACGAGTCGCGCCTTGCTGTTCTGCGTAGGCGACTGCGTCTGCGAGAATCAGGCGTCCCTCGGCGTCGGTGTTCAGGATCTCGACCGTCTTGCCGTTCATCGCCGTAACGACATCGCTCGGGCGCGTTGCTTTTCCATCAGGCATATTCTCGACCGCCGCGATGACACCGAGAACCGGGACCGTCGGTTTCAGATGCGCTATGGCCCGCATCGTTCCGATCACCGTGGCACCGCCCGACATGTCGTATTTCATCGCCTCCATGCCCTCGGCCGGCTTTATCGAAATTCCACCTGTGTCGAAGGTGATGCCTTTGCCAACCAGTGCCAGCAGATCACCTTTCTTGCCGGTATTTTTTGCGGGGGTGTAGCGGAGAACTATCAATTTCGCGGGCTGTTCGGAACCCTCGGAAACGCTCAGCAACGAGCCCATGCCAAGTCTGCGCATTTTGGCTTCGTCCAGGATCTCGCACTTCAAGCCTACCTCCTTAGCCATCTTTTGCGCCCGGTTGGCCATCTCCGTCGGCGTCAGGATATTCGGCGGCTCGTTCGCGAGATCTCGTGTGAGGTTCATCGACTCGCCGATCGCCTGGCCACGACTCAAACCGCGTTTCAGGTCCGCACCTTTAGCTCCCTCGATGTGGAGCACAAACTTATTGACGGCCTTCTCGTTCTTATCTTTCGTCTTGTATTTATCAAGCTCGAACTGACTCGTCACCGCACCTTGTGCACCGTATTGGGCCGCTTCGGCCGCGTCGCCATCGATACGCAAAGAAAATGCAACGCCTTTCGCATTACTCTTGCGGAGGGCGCGGGTCGCCGCGCCGGCCGCTGTCGCAACGTCCGGTGTTTTGAACTCCTTCCTATCGCCGCCGCCGACCAGCAGCAGCCGGGTCGATCTCATTTTGCCTTTAGGCGAAAGCCGCAGAAGGGAAGTTTCGCCGGCTTCGCCTTTGAACTCCTCGGATTTGATAACGGCGGTTATATGACCGCCGGTCAGCCTGTCGAGCTCCTTTAAAATGCCAGACGACGGCTTTTCGTCCTTAAAAACCAACACAGCAAGAGCCTCTGTGCCTGCTTCGGTAAAATTGCCTGAGATTCCCTGAAAATCCATTAACACCTCGGTGAATAATTCTGTTCAATGTGGAAAAGCGGTCTAATATCTATAACTTATCTCGTCTTTTCTTTCAACTGTTGCCGTGTTTCTTTGTCGATAGTTTTTCGCATCTCGGTTTCACGCTTGTCATACAGCTTTTTGCCTTTGGCGACGCCGATCTCGAACTTGATCCGCCCGTTCTTCCAGTAGATGGACGTGATCACGAGCGTCATGCCTTTTTGTGTGGTCTCTTTCTCAAGCTTCTCGATCTCTTTGCGGTGCAAAAGCAGCTTCCGAGTGCGAAGCGGTTCGTGATTCTGTTTGTTGCCGTGCGAATACGGCGATATGTGGACATTCAGCAGCCACGCTTCGCCATCCTTGACCGAAACATACGAGTCGTTAAGTTGAATACGGCCGGCCATTATGCTTTTGACCTCAGTGCCTTGTAGGACGGCGCCTGCTTCGTATTTCTCCTGAATATGATATTCGTGAAACGCCTGACGGTTCGTCAGTATTTCTTTATCGAAGGCCATTACGTATTATTTTGCCCGTCCCCAGATTTCGCCGCAACTTACGGCAGCTCAACTCATTTGACAACCCGAGTTTTGGACACGTAGATTAATACCTACGCTGGGAGATCGTCTAATGGTAGGACTGCAGTCTCTGGATCTGCCTATCGGGGTTCGACTCCCTGTCTCCCAGCCAATTTTAGTAGGCAGTTGACAGAATGCAGTAGGCAGTTAGTCTTGAGTACCGACCGCCTTCTGCCAACCGCATACTGCCGACAACTATTTATGGATGGCTGGCATGCAACCGAGATTCGCGTCCGTTATGCCGAGACTGACCAGATGGGCATTGTCCATCATTCGAACTACCTCATCTGGTTCGAAGCCGGCCGAAGCGATCTGTGTCGCGCCCGTGGTTTTTCCTACAAGGAAATGGAAGAGCGGGACAACGCTCTGATGGTTGTCGCCGAAACGTACTGTCGTTATAAATCACCCGCATATTACGAGGACGTCCTCACAGTTCGGACGCGAGTAGCCGAGATACGAAGCCGTTCTATTCGGTTTATTTACGAGATCTTTCGCGAGAGCGACGAAACACTTCTCGCCGAGGGTGAAACTCTGCATCTGGTAACTGACGAGAACAAGAAAGTAAAATTGATCCCTGAGATCTATCGGGAACGGTTGCTCGTCGAGTCGGACGATATTCAGGACGCATTTCCCCCGAACCAACCTCCTAGTTAGGAACTATGCCGGGAACAGAACGCGCGGAAATTTACTTCATCGCGGGGATGATGGTGCTGATACTCATTCTGAGTTTCGCGGCCGTCTATTTTTTTGTCCGGCAGTACAAGAAGGAAATGCGCGAGAAAGAAATTCGCTTGTCTAAGAAGGCCGCTGAAAAGGCGCGAAAAGATCAATAATGCCGGACCCGACACTCCTGGACATCTCGCGAGCGGGTTTGCTGATAATCGATGTTCAGGAAGCTTTCCGCGACGCCATCGGAGCCTTTACAACGATCGCGGGGCGCATCTCGGTAGCGAGCCGCGGTTTTCAGATACTCGGCACGCCGATATTCGTTACAGAGCAATATCCGAAGGGACTAGGCGACACCGCGGAAGAAATCAAGCAGACGCTGCCGGCGGATTTTGCGTACATCGAAAAGACCGCGTTCAGTTCGTGCGAAGCGTCCGCATTTGTCGACAAGCTTCGATCCGCGAACGTGACTCAGATCGCGGTCTGCGGGATCGAGACACATATCTGCGTGAACCAGACCGCTCACGACTTGCTCGATCTGGGCTTCGAAGTGCATTTGCTCACCGACTGCGTCGCGTCCCGGTTCGAGCACGATAAGCAGGCAGGTCTCACGAAAATGTTTGCAAGCGGTGCTGTCGCATCCAGCGTCGAGATGGCGTTGTTCGAGATGATGCGCGACTCGACTCACGATAATTTCAAGGAAATCCAAGCCCTCGTTAAATAGGCGACGGCGTTTAAGAGCTTTCTTTGACGCTGACTGTCGCAGGCCTTACCATTGAACTTTCACTAAAGCTCAATGGACATCTTTTCCTCACTAAATCCGCAGCAAGTTGAAGCGGTAAAAACGACCGAAGGCCCGCTGCTTATCCTTGCCGGTGCGGGTTCGGGCAAGACGCGTGTGATCACGGTACGCATGGCGTACTTGATCGCGGAAAAACAAGTCGAGCCGCGGAACATCCTGGCCGTTACGTTCACGAACAAGGCGGCGGGCGAAATGCGCGCCCGCGTTGAAGATCTGCTGAAAGGGCAGACCCTGCGATCGTTTCCGTTGATCGCGACGTTTCACAGTCTCTGCGTTCGCATCCTTCGCCAGGACATCGAAAAGCTTGACGAAGGCTACAAGAAAAGCTTCACGATCTACGATACCGACGATTCGCAAAAGGTCGTCAAAGCGTGCATCAAGGATCTCGGCCTCGACGAAAAACAAATCGTGCCGCGTGTTGTGAGAAACGCGATCAGCGCCGCTAAAAACCGCGGCGAAGACGTTGAGCTGTTCACTTCACGGATCGAGCAGACCGATGAAAAACGCTCGGCGACGGCAAAAGTGTTTCGGATGTACGAAGAAAGGTTACGTCTCGCGAACGCGCTGGATTTCGATGACCTGCTTATTAAAACTGTCAGGCTTCTTCGCAAGTCTCCCGAGGTGCGCGAGAAATACAACGATCGCTACAAATACATTCTCGTCGACGAATATCAGGACACAAACTCGCTGCAGTTCGCGATGATAAATTATCTCACCGAGAAGCAGCAGAATATCTGTGTCGTTGGCGACGACGCCCAGAGTATCTATGGATTTCGGCAGGCCGATATAAAGAATATTCTCGACTTCGAACTGCACTTTCCTAACGCCAAAGCGATCCTGCTTGAACAAAACTATCGCTCGACACAGACGATACTCGATGTCGCACACGCGATCATCGAAAACAACATAAATCAGAAAAAGAAAAAGTTGTGGACGGCCAACGAGGGCGGCGAGCGGATCTATTACTTCCAGGCCGGCAATGCCGACGGCGAGGGGAGATTCGTGGCGTCCAAGATCGAGGAGCACCAAAGGCGAAACACTGCCGGGCGGATCGCGGTACTGTACCGGACGAACGCGCAGTCCCGAGTGTTCGAAGAAGCGCTGCGGCGTTTACGGATCGATTACAACATCGTCGGCGGTTTTTCGTTCTACGAACGTGCGGAAGTTAAAGACATCATTTCGTATCTGAAGCTCGCCTTGAATCCCGCGGATAATATCGCCTTGCTTCGTGTAATAAACACGCCTGCACGCGGACTCGGCAAGACGTCGCTGGATGAGCTGCAGTTAAAAGCAAAAGAATTGGGCGTCTCGCTGTGGGAAGCCATTGCGGTGCTGACGGATGAAGGATCGGTCGTCGCCGCGGCCTTGACGCCGAGGGCGAAAGAGGCGCTCCGCTCATTCAAAAGCGTCATCGAAAAACTGCAACGGACGGCAGGTGACGCATCCGAAACCGAGCGCAAGGTTTCCGATGTCGTGATCGCGGCGATCGACGACACCGGGTATTCGCTGATGCTGCGATCGGAGAACTCGGACGAGGCTGAGGCGAGACTCGAGAATCTGGAAGAGCTTGTGAACGCCGCCGTGGATTACGATAGATCGGACGAGACCGGTTTGCGCGATTTCATCGACCACGCCGCATTGACTGCCGACACGGACAAGTACGACCGCAATGCCGCCGTGACGTTGATGACCGTCCATTCGGCGAAGGGCCTCGAATTTCCGATCGTTTTTCTCGTCGGTCTTGAGGACGGGATCTTTCCGCATTCGCGAAGTCTGAACGACGAAAAGGAAATGGAAGAAGAGCGTCGTCTGGCATATGTCGCCATAACGCGTGCAGAGAAGATCCTCTACGTTACGCACGCAATGCGTCGACGCGTTTACGGTGAGGAGATCGCGGCCGAGCCTTCGCAGTTTTTGAACGAGATGCCGCTTGAATTGATCGATGATCTTTCTTACGGCTCGTCGTGGTTATCCTTTGCACGAGGTTCGACCGCTTCCGCAAACCGGGCGGCCGTCGGCGCTCTGCGAGGCGATAAACCCTCTATCGAGAAACCGAAAGATCTTTATAAAGGAAAAACTTATAACGGTTCCGAAGCGATCGCTGAGTTTTTCAAGAACAGAGGTGGTTCAACGCAGAGACGCGAAGACGCTGAGGTCAGAACCGGTGGCGATAGCGACCGAGGTCTTCCGAAAGACACGAGTCGCGATGCGAGCACGCCCTCGAAACCATCTGGTTACGATAAACTTCGAGCGCGGGCGACGCCGAAAAATCCGCAATCCGCGATCCCAAATCCGCAATCGTTTGTCGCCGGCTCACACGTAAAGCACGCAAAATACGGCCGCGGTCTGGTCCTTCGCCGCGAAGGGAGCGGCGACAACGTCAAGCTCACGGTCAGCTTTCCCGGATACGGCCAAAAGAAGCTGATCGAAAAATTCGCAAAGCTCGAGAAGGCATAGCTCTTGCACTTTAAGCACTCCGGCTTAATTTGTACTGAATTCAGTCAATCTTTGAGGGGGCTAAGGAAATGAAAGGAATAAAGTTATTAGGCGGCGTTGCTCTTTCGATCGCGGCCGTAGCGGTTCTGAGCGGCTGCCAACCACCGGCGGCGAACACTGCTTTGAATTCGGGCGCTGCGAACTCGAACTACAACAAGGCGAATGCAAACGCCAACACGGTCACAACGTCGACAACGACGATCACTACCAGGGAGCCCGAACAATATCAGGCGAACGTCAAGTTGACGCTTGAGACGATTGGCGAGTCAAACAAGGCGAGCTTGCCGCCGCTCGGCGCGGTGGTCGCTCGCTCTGGAGCGGACCGCGTTATGGAATTTGCGTTGCCGACCGGCGAGAAGATCATCTATCTCGAAAAGGGCGGAGTGAATTACGTTATTCTGCCGAATCGCAAACAGTACGCTGAGCTTTCTAAAGAGGCCCTTGGTTTCGAAGTGCGCCGGCTGCTGATGCCGGAACAGATCGTTAACCAGGTAAAAGCGATCCCGGGTGTCCGGCTGGTTGGCGAAGAGACGATGAATGGACGCACCGTTTTGAAATACGCCTACAGCGGGGCGGCGAATACGCAGACGCAAGCCGGCACTGTCGCCACGGAATCTTTTGTGCTCGTTGATAAGGAAACCGGATTGCCCGTCCGCAGCGAGACCGTTTCGCAATCGCAAAGCGGTGGCAATGTCCAAGGCATTAAGGGCGCTCGGATAGTGACCGAAATGACGGATATCAAGACCGCGCCGGATCCGAGCTTATTCACTGTTCCGTCGGAGTTTCAAAAGGTCGATCCGGAGCAGGTGAAGGCGCAGGCAAATTTGATCTTCAACGCGGTCGGAGCTGTGATCGGTCAACTGGTGCAACAAGCACAAGCCCCGCCGACGAGCACGACAGCATCACCGGCGAGATAATTTATGGGACGACTCGTCATCGGTTTACTGATCGGCATCGTGTTAGGCGGCGCGCTTACGTTCTACTTTTTCGTCGGCGTGCCGCAAGCCGTTATCGCTCCCGGCACGCCGATACAGGCACCCGACCAGAACGGGGTCGCTCCCGGCTCGGCGCAGATCGTCCTTAGGCAACAATTTTTTAACGAGGTGCTCGGCACCATCTTTCAGGAGATGAACGCACCCACATTTCCGCTCGGATCCGAGGCTGCGGATTGCGACGGACGCATCACGCTGCTTCAGCAGGGAAGCGGGGTTCAGACCGGTGTAAACTTCGATAACAACCGCATCACGTCTCCGCTTGCGTTCACCGGCAGCTACGCATCGCCGTTCGGATGCCTGCGGTTCACTGGCTGGGCGCAATCAAATTTCGAAATGCGCTTCGACGCACAGAACCAGGCAGTGTTCGGTCAATTGAATGTCGAAACTGTGAACCTCGACGGCGTCAACCCGGTTGTCGGAGCGCTATTGACGCCGGTCGTTCAGTCAACGCTGAACACACGCGTTAATCCAATTCGTATCCTCGACGGCCGGCAGATCGCAATTAATCTTCCGATCGCCGCCGCGAACGGAAACCTCCAAGCCTCCGTCTCTGACGTCCGTGCCGAGATGAAAGACAACGCACTCAATCTGTATGTGATCTATGACTTTTCCGGAGCACCGTTGTCTGCAGCTCCGGCTCAGACCCCTTGACACCCTTGCGCGTTTTGTCGAATACTCACGTCCAAATGGCGAATAAACTTTTTCTTTTATCAGTTATCTTGATCGCCGGCCTCGGGTGCGGAATCATCGATCGGGCACGGCAGGAGGCGACCGGCGAGTCGAACACGGCGGCTAATATTAACGCTAACAAGACATTCACCGACAAGGCGGTCGATACCGCGGTCGGCGAACAGAAAGTCGGCATTCAGGAGTGCGACGAGGCGCTGGATATTCTTGCGGCCCAGGCCAATAATCCTGACGATAATTTCCTCGTGAAAGCAGGTAAGAAAACCGCCCTCAATGCCTTTCGCGATCACTTGAAGAAGAGCCTGGAGCAAAGCAATACGAACAAGGTCGACGTAGCGAGGTACTGTAAAGACTTCAGGGACAATCTCGACGAGTCCCTCCAGGAACAAGAGAATTCTAATACGGCCAAGTAAGTCCCAAGTCCCAGGTCCCAAGTCCCAGGTCCCAGGTCTCATGTCTCAAGTCAGAAACCAAAAGTCCCAGGTCTTCGTAGATGAAGAACCTGGGACTTTTGGGACTTGAGAGACTTGGGACCTATGAGTTAGACACTCATTATGTCCTGTTCCTTATGTTTCGCGAGCTCGTCGATCTTTGTGACGAAGCTGTTCGTCATCTTCTGAACTTCATCCAGCCCGCTGCGTTCCTCGTCTTCGGATACCAGTTTGTCCTTCAGCATCTTTTTCAACGAATCGTTAGCGGCGTGTCGAATGTTGCGGAGCGCGATGCGATGATCTTCGGCGAACTCGTGCACCTGCTTCGCGAGCTGCTTGCGGCGCTCTTCGTTGAGTGCGGGAACCGGCAGCCGAATGACCTTGCCGTCGTTCGACGGATTCATTCCGAGGTTCGCGGCGATGATCGCCTTCTCGACAGCGGGCACCTGCGAGATGTCCCACGGTTGTATGGTGAGCATCTGCGGCTCCGGCACCGCAACCGACGCCATCTGGTTCAAAGGCGTAGGCGTCCCGTAGTAATCGACCATAACGGTGTCGAGCAGGCCGACGGTGGCGCGGCCTGTGCGGACGTTCGAGAGTTTACGCTTGAAGTCCTCGATGACCGCTTCCATTTTCGGTTTCGTTTCGTTTGTTACTGTGCTGGCACTCATATCTTTTCGTAGGACTGAGCTGTTAGCCCGTCCCTTCAATCGGCCATGAAAAACTATACTGGGGAAGGACTAACGGTCCGTCCGACTTCCCCGACCAGTGTGCCGATGCTCGTATCGCCGCCGACGGCTTTAATAATATTTCCCGAATCGTTCATGTTGAAAACCATGATCGGCAGGTTGTTGTCCATGCAGAGCGAGATCGCCGATGCGTCCATCACCTTCAACTGCTTTTCCAGGACGTCCTGATACGAGATCTTTTCAAACCGCGTGGCGTTCTTGTCTTTCATCGGATCCGCCGAGTAGATTCCGTCAACCTTAGTCGCTTTGAAGATCACCTCGGCCTCGATCTCCAGCGCCCGCAGGGCGGCGGCTGAGTCGGTCGTAAAATAAGGATTGCCGGTACCGGCTGCAAATATGACAACACGATCTTTTTCAAGATGCCGGACCGCTCGACGTCTGATGAAGGGCTCCGCCAGCTGCGGAATATCGATCGCCGACATCACGCGGGTGTAAACATCAAGCTGCTCTAACGCGTCCTGCAGCACGACGGCGTTCATGACGGTCGCGAGCATGCCGATGTAATCCGCAGCTGCGCGATCCATGTTGCCCGCCGATTTCGAAACGCCGCGGAAGATGTTCCCGCCGCCGACAACGATCGCGACTTCGACGCCGAGGTCGTGAACGGCCTTGATCTCACGCGCGACTGATTCGGCCATCGCGATGTCGATACCAAAGCTCTGTCCGCCCACAAGGGCCTCGCCCGAAAGCTTTAACAGGATGCGTTTGAAAACTGGCTTTGCCATAGTCCCAAGTCCCAAGTCTCAAGTCTCAAGCCCTAAGTCTCAAGTCCCCGGATCGCAAGTCGCGTCCCCTCCTTGGGACTCCTGGGACTTGGGAGCAGAGACTGATTATCCGACCATCGACGCGACCTCGGCCGCGAAGTCGTCCGCCTTTTTCTCGATGCCCTCGCCCATCTTATAACGGGTGAAACGGCGGACCGAAATATTCTCTTTTATCGAGCCTATCTTTTCAGCTACAAGCTCGGCGATCGTCTTCGAAGGATCTTTAACGAACGGTTGATCGACAAGAACGTTCTCTTCGAAGAACTTGTTCAGGCGGCCTTCGATGATCTTGGTCAGAACATCTTCCGGCTTGCTCGCATTCTTCGGATCGTTCTTGAGCTGTTCGCGCATGATCTCGCGTTCCTTGTCGAGTTCGGCCGCGGGAACTTCGTCACGCGTTGCGTATCGCGGATCCGAAGCCGCGATGTGCATCGCCACGTCTTTCACTAACTGCTGAAACTCTTCGCCGCGCGCGACGAAATCGCTTTCGCAGTTGATCTCGACCAGTACCCCGACTTTTCCGCCCATGTGAATGTACGAACCCACGACGCCCTCAGCCGTTACGCGCCCGGCTTTCTTGCCGGCGGTCGCCATACCCTTCTTTCTTAAGATCTCGATCGCCGCCCCTTCGTCGCCCGTTGCTTCGACCAAAGCGTTCTTGCAATCGACCATCCCTGCCCCTGTTTTTTCTCGCAGCGACTTAACCGCGCTTGCCGTAATTTCTGCCATAACTCCTATGTTCGACAAACTTCAGTTTGTCGCCTCGTCAATAATTTCGATTATTTCGAACAACAAACTGAAGTTTGTTGCACTCTATAAAAATGCGTAGCAATTCGCCCAAAGAGGAAAAAAGCCACGCCTGTCGTAAATAAAAATGTGTTAGCTAGCTACCGCTTCGTTGCTTTCTTCTGTCTCGTTCTCTAGCACTTTCTCAACCTGCGGCGAAGTCACCTTGTCTAGTTCGGAACGTATTGCGACGTCTTTCTCAGCGCCCTCTTCCTGATGCGCATACGATCCGCCAGCGGGGTCGGTGTGAGTTTCCTCAGCCGTTTCCCAAGTCTGATCGGCGACAGCTATATCCGGATCCGGCGTTTCCTCTTCGATTTCGTCGGCTTCACCTTCTTCGTCCGGATCGGTGATGCCCGCCTTTCGCAGGCTTGCCGCGATATCGATCTCTTCATCCTCGACTTCCGGGGCTTCCTCGACAACGGCCGTTCCGCCTTCGGTGCCGATCTGCTTACCTTCGAGGATCGCGTCGGCAATGCGTGACGCGAAAAGCCGAATCGCTCGGAGAGCGTCGTCGTTACCGGGAATGACCTGATCGATACCTTCAGGTGAGCAGTTTGTATCGACAACCGCGACTATCGGGATCCCGAGCCGGTTAGCTTCCTTGATCGCGATGTCTTCTTTACGGACGTCGATCACGAAAAGCATATCCGGCGGGCCGCCCATGTCCTTGATCCCGGCGAGATTCTTCATCAGGCCTTCGTGCTCGCGGTCGAGTTTGAGGCGCTCTTTTTTCGTGAGCATCTCGAACCGGCCGTCCTCGCGCATCGTCTCGATCTCTTTCAATTTCGCGATCGATTTTTGAACCGTTTGGTAATTTGTCAGCAGACCGCCGAGCCAGCGGTTGTTGACGTAATACTGTCCGCAGCGTTCGGCTTCCTCTTTGATCGCGTCCTGTGCCTGGCGCTTGGTGCCCACGAAAAGGACTTTTTGATTCGGGCGCTCGGTCAGGGATTCGGTGACGTAATTCAATGCGTCGCGGAAGAGCTTCTGAGTTTTCTGAAGGTCGATAATATAAATGCCGTTGCGTTCGCCAAAGATGTATTCCTTCATCTTCGGATTCCAACGGCGAACCTGGTGACCAAAGTGAACTCCCGCTTCCAAGAGTTCTTTCATCGTTACTGTTGCCAAAACTTTGTTACTCCTATCTTAATGGTTTTTGTACTCACCGGAACTTTGTCTATAAACCAAGGCGTCCGGCAATGGATTAGGTAAGAGTTACGCCTTCAGGCGTGATCACGCGTAAACGCGTGACTCTTACAATTAACGCTTAGAGAACTGGAAGCGCTTTCTCGCTCCCTTCTGACCGTATTTCTTGCGTTCCTTTTGACGCGGATCGCGCGTGACGAATCCGGCTTTTTTAAGAGCAGGGCGAAGGTCGGCATTGAATTCCATCAATGCCCGCGTGATGCCGTGACGAACCGCACCGGCCTGGCCGGCCGTTCCGCCGCCATCGACATTTATCAGGATGTCGAATTTGCCGGCTGTGTCGGTCAGGCTCAGCGGCTGACGGATTATCATTCGCAAAGCTTCGTTAGGGAAGTAAGTATCGAACGTACGGCGGTTGACCGTGATCTCGCCCGAACCCGGACGCAGGTAAACGCGTGCTGTCGAAGTTTTTCTGCGGCCAGTGCCGTAATATTGAATGTCTGCCATATCTTGATTTTGGATTTTGGATTTGGGATTTTGGATTGCATCGATCGCAAATCGAAAATCGCAATTCGCAAATTAGATTTCAGTCGCCTCAGGTTTCTGTGCTGAATGACGATGATCGCCGTCAGCATAAACCTTCAATTTCTTGACCATCGCCTTGCCAAGCTTCGTTTTCGGAAGCATGCCCTTAACGGCAAGCTCGATCACTTTCTCGGGTTTCTTCTCGAACATTTCCTTGACGGTCGTCTCGCGAAGTCCGCCCGGGTAGAGTGTGTGGCGGCGATAAAGCTTTTGATCGTTCTTCGACCCGGTAAAGATCGCCTTTCGGGCGTTGATCACAACGACGTGATCGCCCATATCCAGGAACGGTGTCCACGCCGGATTATTCTTGCCGGATATCATCCGCGCAACTTCAGTTGCGAGGCGGCCGACCGTCTTACCCGCTGCGTCTACCACGAACCATTTGCGATTTTCGGCCAAGCCTTTTCCGCTCGGAAAGTAAGTACTCATAAATGCCTACACTAATAGCTATTTTCGCCTGAAAGCGAACTGTTAGAGTATCCAAACGAGGGAATCAGGTCAAGTTCGGTGAGGTAATTTCAGTATTCCGGGGTGAGTGCGCGTTTTTAACGCAGAGATCGCAGAGAACGGGGAGAAACAATTTTTTCCCCTCCGCGATCTCCGCGGTCTCTGCGTTAAAAACCCGCGTCAATTCGTTCCGAGGCCAGCATAATGCTGACCATGGTCTTCGCATCCTCGATCTCGCCGGTCCGGATCATTTCCAACAACGCCGGGATCGAGTGCCGCTCGACGGTCAAAAACTCGTCATCTTCCAGGATTTGGCTGGTCTCGGTGAGCTCGGTGGCGAGAAACAGGTGCATCTTCTCGGTCAGAAAACCGGGCGAGACAAAAAACTCCGTCAACTTTTCCACTTTGCCGGCAGTGACCCCGATCTCTTCTTCAAGCTCGCGAGTCGCTCCGATCTGCGGATCTTCGCCCTTGTTCAAGGTCCCGGCCGGGACTTCAAGCAGATATTTACCCGCGGCGTGCCGATATTGGCGGACCAGCGCCACGGTTCCGTCGTCAAAAACCGGAACGATCACCGCGCTGCCTTTATGAACGACGATCTCGCGCTTGTACTCGACGTCGCCTTCGCGAATCTCATCGACACGGACGTCGAAGACTTTTCCCGCGTATATACTTTCGGAAGTGATTGTTTCAGGCTTCACTGTTAACTCCTGGTAAATAGATGGCAGTACTCGGCGCCCATCCTTAAGACATCCCCACTCGCCAGCAGTTCGACGAGCTGGTCGTCAAAATGATGCTCTAATTCCGCCGACGGAACCCTGTCGCGAAAGGCTATTCGAGCCTCATCGATCTCGTCTTTAAGTGAGCCATAAATATTGCTTAGCTTGATACCGCGTTCGAGTTTGTACCACTCAGAAAGCTTTATCTGCGCAATCAAAAGTCCAGCAAACCGCGCGGCATCGCGATGCTCCATCTCTCCTATTTCGTGGGATCGGGATCTTCGATAGAAAAAGACAATCGCTAGAAGTAATACGACCCCTACGAGCCAGAAAAATGTTGAGTTCATTCCGAATAATCTCCTTCCGCGGCATTTTATCCCACTTGTTATAGAATAGCGGCGTGGAGAAATATCGCATTGGGCTCGGTGTATCAGGCGGGATTGCGGCTTACAAAGCGGTCGAGGTGATGCGACTGCTTCAGAAATCCGATTGCGATGTGTCGGTCGCGATGACAAAGCACGCGACGGAATTTGTTCAGCCGCTTACGTTCCGGGCGTTAACCGACAAACATGTCATCGTCGACGATTACGATCGGTCGAATCCCGATCCGATCGCGCATATTAATTTCTCGCAGACTATCGACTTGCTTTTAGTTGTTCCAGCGACGGCGAACATCATCGCGAAGTTCGCAAACGGCGTCGCCGACGATTTCCTCTCGTCGACATACCTTGCGTCGAGCACTCCGGTACTGATCGCACCGGCGATGAACACAACGATGTGGGAGAATCCGGCAACGCAGAGAAACATCGCGCAACTGAAAAATGACGGCGTTCATTTTGTTGAGCCTGTCGCGGGTGAGCTCGCGTGCAAAACAGTCGGAACGGGCAAGCTCGAGGATGTCGAGAATATCGTCAGGCAGGCAATGGCCCTGCTAGTCTCAAGTCCCAAGTCCCAGGTCCCAAGTCCCGAGTCTCAGGTCCCAAGTTCCAAGTCACAGGTCTCAGGTCCCAAGTCTCAAGTGTCGAGTCCGCAGACCTGGGACTTGGGACCAGTGACCCGGGACTTAGAAGGCGAACGCCTTCTCATCACTGTCGGCGGTACACGTGAGGCGATCGATCCGGTACGGTTCATCTCGAACCACTCGTCCGGAAAGATGGGATTCGCGGTCGCCGTGGCAGCGAAGGAGCGCGGCGCCGACGTCACGATCGTCGCGGGAATTACAACCGCCGAAGTGCCCGTCGGGGTGCGATTGATCCGCGCCGTATCCGCTGAAGAGATGCATGGTGCAGTGATGAAAGAGTTACGAAATGCCACAGTTTTCGTGGGTGCGGCCGCGGTGGCGGATTACGCTCCGGCGAACGCCGCGGATGCCAAGATAAAGAAAGACGGGAAAGAGCGGATGACATTGGAATTGAAAAAGACGCCGGACATCCTCGCTGACGTTTCCGCAAATCGTAAGAACGGTCTACTCGTCGTCGGATTTGCCGCGGAAACCAACAACGTGGTCGAATACGCGCGTGCGAAAATGAAAAAGAAAGAGCTCGACATTGTCGTCGCCAACGACATCACCCGGGAAGGTGCCGGATTCAATACTGACACCAACATCGCGACGATCCTCACACCAACCGACGAAAAGGAACTCGCGCTGATGTCCAAGCGGGAGCTTGCGGACCGGATACTCGACGAAGTTGTGAAGCTTCGAGGCGTTTAGTCGATATTTTTCCGAATAGATACTAGATCATAGATTCAAGATCATAGAGCGACTGTATCTATGATCTATTCCGAAGCATAAAGAATGGAAAATGAAATTACCGAGCTGGTAAACGACGTTCGCGAACAGGTGCTGTACTTGCGCGAACTCGGCGTCGAAACACTTGACGTGAAGTTACCCGAAGCAAGAATCGAGACAACAGCTTTCACGACCGCGACAACTGATCCGGTGCGCAATACGCCGCCGCCGAAACTGGAAGTTGAAGCTCCGCCGCGGAAAACCAACGCGGGTGCGCGTCTCGCGTCGCTTCCATCGTTGACGAAGCGAGCCCCGGCTTCCCGGACGGCATCGCCGGAATCACCGAGTTCGGAACCGCTGGCAACAAATGAAAACCGGGGCGGCGTTCTAACCGAGGCTCTTCTCGGCGAGATCATCAGCCTGCCGGAATCGAGCGAGACGATGGAGCAGATCTGGGCGGACCTCGGGAACTGTACACGCTGCCCGCTGCACGAGGGCCGGACGCAGATCGTCCAGACTGTCGGTAATTACAACGCAGATCTGATGTTCGTCGGCGAGGCTCCGGGGGCTGATGAGGATGCGAAAGGCGAACCGTTCGTCGGACGGGCCGGCCAACTTCTGACGAAGATCATAGAGGCGATCGGGATGACACGCGCGGAGGTTTGCATCGCCAATATCAATCGCTGTCGCCCGCCCGGAAACCGTCAGCCGACGTTGCCCGAGGCGAACACCTGCAAACCGTTCCTGCTGCGCGAGATCGCTGTCATTCGGCCAAAGGTGATCGTCGTAATGGGCAACACGGCGCTTCACAATCTTCTCGACACAAAGGTTGGCATCACGCGGATGCGCGGACAGTTTCACGAGTACTTCGGCGTCAAGGTCATGCC
>JBKKAS010000384.1:0-1967 GCA_046714595.1 Pyrinomonadaceae bacterium
TAATCGTAAACACCGAAATGAGCTCCGGTGCATCTGCCTCGCGCCGCCTCGAGCAGTCGCGGCATAGCGATCTCGCCGTCAGGTCCAACGATCGATTGCGTCGTTTCGATCATCATCTCCATCTTGAGCGAATTTGGCGCGAGATTAAGCTTTGGTTCGATCTCGTCAAAGATATCGACGAGCGCGGTGACTTGTTCGGGCGCGACGATCTTTGGCAGGGTGACGACAAAATTATCCGGAAGCTTACCGCCTGATGCCGCCACTAAAGCGCTCAAGAAAAGATCGAGTGTCCTGATGCTTCGTGCGTGGAGTTCTTCGCTGAACGTTTTGATCCTGATGCCGATAAACGGCGGCAGCGTAGCGGCCGCCATCCCGCGAGCCACTTCCTCGGCCGCTGACACGGCGTGGCCGTCCTCCTCGGCATCGGGGCGCGTGCCGTAACCATCTTCAAAATCGATACGGAAATCTTCAACGGCCTCGCGCCCGAGTTTTTCGCGCACTCGTTCGTAAATAATCTTGCGGAGATCGTCCGGAAGATCGAGGGCGGAACCGAACGTCGCGGCGTTCGGCGCAAAAGACTCGAATGACTTTATCGCGAGTTGCCCGAGCCTAACGGCGGTGTCTGCCTTGAAGAGATGAGCGCCTCCGTAAACGGTATGCACCGGTTGACGGCGGCCCGTTTCACCGGGAAAACGTTTTGCGAACGAAGCAAGCGATGGTCGAAGTCGCTCCGTGATGCGTTTAAGGGTTTCGGATGAAAGCGATGTTGTCATAAGGAATATTTTCTAACCGCAGAGACGCAGAGACGGGGAGAAGAGTTTTCAGGAATGTCGATGTAACCGCGCTCGCTTCTGTTTGTTTTCTGCTCTCTGCGTCTCGGCGGTAAAACTAACTTCGGCTCAGCCTGCCTTCGATCAAACCGTGCGGCTCTTCCGTGGGCAAAAAGATCGCGTTGTTGTTCGGCTCGCCAAATCTCGTTACATCGACCGGAATGCAATGAATATTCGGGAGAGAGAAGGATATCTCAGTAACGGCCGGATGGTTGTTCAGAACAGCCTCGCCCATTGCATGGAGCGTATGCTGCACTGACAAACTGTCGTGGTCGGCGAAAGTTTCGAGTATTGTCTGCCGGACACCGGTCCACAATTCCTCGGTTGCCGCTTCCGCGTTCGCGTATCGCCAATTTGCTTTGACCGATGTGCAAAATATTCTGTCGGTGACCTCCGGCAGGGTCGTCAGCTTGTCCTTCTTAAAGCCGGCGAAGCCCGATCGGGTGGTCTTTATGACCGTCAGATCTTCGAGTCCCGATTCAACCGAGGTCTCGTCGCGAGTCATTCTTATTGAAGTCGTTCGTTGCTCACCGCCGCTCTTGGTGAAGGAATGCGGGTGTGGTTCGCCGCCCGCCGGGATGCGGGTATATTTATGTTCGATGATGTCGATCGACACGCGCGAAACTTGTTCGTTTTCGGATAGAAAGTGGCGAGCCAGCCGGAGTCCAAAAGTCTCGATCTCTTCGATCTCCGTCGTCTGGGCAGCGAGCGCGTAGACCGTGTTTTTCATTGTATCGGTCGGCAGGCACTTGATATTGTCGCCCGTGGAATGGATGTCGTCGAAATCGCCTTCGAAAGCGATCTTCACGTTGATATTTTGCAGCTCATGCCAGTCGCCGCGGCGCGACACTTTCATCAGACGTACTCGCGATTTTCCGTAGTTGTTGTGGACCAATTGTACTGACATACACTTAGCTCCCGCGATAAGTTGAATATCCATAGGGACTCAGTAGCAGCGGAACGTGGTAATGCTGAGATGCGTCGTTCACCGTAAATGCGATCGTAACTTGCTGGTAAAAAGCATCGACTTGGCGGTCGCTGAAGTAGGGAGCCACGTCGAATGTGAGACGGTGAACTCCTGCCGTTAAGGGCTCACCTTCCGGAACTAGATCACGCGCTCGGCCGTCGCTGTCCGTC
>JBKKAS010000385.1:0-2654 GCA_046714595.1 Pyrinomonadaceae bacterium
CGGTGAGCCTACGCGTGTCTAATGCTTCGCCATGAGGCTCATCTTTCGACACTACTCCTCGTCTTCCAGAGCTTCTCCGGTCTGAAATTATAGACGTCGATGGACCTCTTCGTGAGGCGTAGCCTCGTCAAATTAGGTGGCGTAACTCGGTGAGCCAGAGGCTCACCGCTACTCGGGCGGCGCAGCCGCAAGAAGTGCGTTCTCCCAACAGAGAGCTCCTCTTCAATCCCTCTTCGATCCTCTGCAATCCCTCTTAGATCCCTCTTCAATTCCTCTTCAATCCCTCTTCAATCCAAAATCCAAAATCTAAAATCCAAAATCAAGGGGCTGGCATGTTCATGGTGAACGCCAGCTTCCACTCGGACCCATCCTTTACGTAGATAGACGTGCCCAGGATCGGGCCGACCTCTTGCCCGAAGCAGGTGCCGTTGGCCGTGCCCCTGTGGATGAGAATCGACGTGTCGGCAGTGACCGAGACACTCCCTGCATCGGCTACGTCGACGCTCTTGATCTCGCAGGGGTTCTCGGACCAATTCTTCAACGTGTCCGCCCGGGTAGTGAAATAGCCGCCGAAGATATTAACGAAAGCGAGCTCGCGGGCGGTGAGGCTGTCGAGTTTTTTACCGTCGCGGTTCATCCATCCTTCCCAGACCGATCTTTCGATAGCTGCCAGTTCGCGGGTCTCGCTATCCGCCGTGCTGCTGTTAGTCGCTTGCGGCTCGGCATCTTTGTCGCCGGTCTTTGCCGGAGGCGTTGGTAACTTTTTGTCGTCCGCCTTTGCCGGCGGCGACGCTTTGGTATCGACGATCGGAACCTCTCCGTGCCAGGCGCCCTTCCACTCGGTGCCGTTCCGGACATACAGCGAGGCCGAAATGAAGGCCGCAGGTATCTTCCGCCCCTCGCAAATGCCGTCGGCCGTGACCTTCATCGTAATGATCGCGGTGGCGGCTCCGACATTTGTCAGTTTCTCATCCGACAATGAAAAGCTCTTGAGGTGGCATTCGTGCTCAGAGATCATTTTCATCATTGCCCTCTTGTCGAGGCGCCGGCCGTTCGCAGAACCGACGAACTTGTCCGTCAAAAAGTTTTCAAAATAATCGGCGTCCTTATTCTTGTAAGCGTCGAACGCCGTGGTCTCGAGCGCCTTGAGCGCTTCGACTGTCGGTGGGCCGGCCGGATCGCTCGCCGCGTTCGCGTTAGCGCTGGCCGTATTGGTATTCGTTTCCGGCGCACCACAACCGAAAAATGCGGCCGCAGCCAACGTTGTCAAAAACAAAATCACACAGAGACTTTTCATAAGGCTTCCTAACGGAACCGGTAACTTTATCTGTGCCCAACCGCAGATGCACAGCCCGCGTGAGCAAGGGCGATATGTTTCTTCAGACGTTGCGCTTCATTTTAAATTCAACGTTGTAAGTATAACGGCGAAGCGCGGGTCACCTCGCAGAGGATCTAAGCCGGGCTCGCGCGCCGTGTGCACCAAGTTAACTGCACGCCGTTTTAGCATGTCATCAAGCGTCGCAAACGCATTCTCCTTATCGCCAAGCTGCGCGTAATTGATCGCCTGAAACATATTCTTCGCGTTCGAGCTCTCGATCATTTTTCTTAATACGCCCGGCCATCCGTGAGTTACAAATGACTCCTTGATGAATTCGAGTTCCTCCGGCGTCGCGCCTGATTCCTTTAAGACCTGCAAATATCGCGCGAGAGCAGATCCGTAATCGCGTTTCATCTCATATGAACGGATTATCCAACGCGCAGTCTCATCGTAAAACGGATCAGTAGCTTCAACCTGTTCCAGTTGCGCAATTGCTTCGTCGTAACGACGCGACCCGTAAAGGATCATGCCGCGAGTCCGCTTATTGAAAGAAGTCGGTGCTATAGCGATAGCCTTATCGATCGCCGCTAACGCTTCGGGTTCCCTTCCGAGCGAATGAAGAAGAAAGGCCAATTCCCTTTCTGGCTCGTGATTACTCGGATCGAGATCAACGGCGATTCGACATTGCTTCTCGGCCGCTACATGATCCCACTCGTACGTGGTTAATATCCGGCAAATAATGGTGTGGGCATAGGAATTTGCGCTGTCCAATTCGATAGCCCTTCTAACTGCGGTTCGAGCCTGGCTAATGTCTTCATGCGAGCCCGAGCGCCAGAATGAGGCTAACTTAGCGTCGGCCTTACCGGCGTATGCGTTGGCGTAACCTGGATCAAGCTCGATAGCATGCTCAAATGCGGCGAGAGCATTCCCATAGTCTCCCTTATGCCTTCGTTGGATAAGAAACCTGCCCCGCGAGTAATCCTGCAGAGCCTCACCGCTGTCTGTTTCGGGCGCTATTTTGTTAAGCAACGACTCCGTTCGGGATCCGTTTAGAGCAGAGATCATCACGACTACCACTAGAACCGCGACTACGATACCGCCGAGAATGAAAACGGATTTTCGCGAGAGGCTTTGAGCTGGTGTCAGTGATGCTCCAGGGTCGACCGGTTTGGACTCAGAATCGTCAGGTACGACCGCGTAGGAAGACGGCCGATTTTCGTATACTTTCTCCACCTCGACAACAAACCGGTAACCTTTCGTAGGAACCGTCTCGATGAACCTGTTTCCGTTCTTGTCTTGTCCGAGCGCCCTGCGCAGATCGTGGATCGCTCGAGAG
>JBKKAS010000386.1:0-3063 GCA_046714595.1 Pyrinomonadaceae bacterium
ATGTTGTTCCTGTGGATATTCGGCGACAATCTCGAGAATCTGATCGGTCATGTCCGGTTTGCCGTCTTCTATATTGTTTGTGGTATTGCGGCGGCGCTTGCGCAGGTTGTCATGGATTCCGACTCGATCATCCCCATGCTCGGTGCGTCGGGCGCGATATCGGGTGTGCTGGGCGGTTACGTTCTTTTGTTTCCGCGAGGGCAAGTCCGGGCGCTCATCTTTAATTTTCTCACCACGGTTCCAGCGTTCGTCGCCATCGGGATCTGGATCGTGTATCAGTTGATCCTCGGATATATGACTCCGGCCGGGACCGGCGGCGTGGCATACGCCGCTCACATCGGCGGGTTTATCGCGGGTGTTGCATTGATCAAAGTGTTCGCGATCGGGACAAGTTCTAGCCCGATATCTCCAGGATCAGGTCGCTGATCTTCCGACACGACGAGTCCAACGAAAACTCGTTGTTTACTTTTCGACAGGCGGCTACGCCCGCGGCCGCCAGCTTTGGGCGGTCCCGGTAGTATTCCAGTATCCGGTCAGCGAACGCATCGACGTCGCCGAACGGTACGACCGATCCAGCGTCGTGTCCGACGAACTCAGGCATGCCGCCGGCGTCCTCAAAACAAATTACCGGTTTCGACAAACTTGCGGCTTCGAGACAAACAAGCGGAAACGGATCTTCCCGGGAAGTTAGCGCGAACACGTCCATATTCGCAAAGAAATCTTTGGGTTCTTTCTGAATTCCGGTGATGAAGACGCGGTCCAGACCACGGCGCCGGATCTCACGTATTGCATCTTCGAACTCAACAGCCGAATATCGCGATCGGCCGCCGACCCATAGGAAATAAATGTTGCCGATCGAAAATGTCAGCCTGGACGCTATCTGCAGGAAGAGATCTGTGCCCTTTCGCCACCCGACCGTTCCGCTTCCGCCTACGACGAATGCGTGCTCAGGAATTCCGAGCGACTTTCTTACCGCCGAGACATCCTGCTCTTCGACCGGTTCCACCTCCGAGAACTCATAGACGAGTTCCACCGGCTTCACCACATCGAATTCCCGCAACACTGCCTCAACCGCACGTGAAGCGACGATGAAGCGGTTGACCGACATCGACAGCTCGGCAAACCGACCCGGCTCGGGGAAGAAACTGTTGATGACCGACCGCATCTCGTGCAGCCAGCACATTGTGGGCACGCCTCGTTTTCCAAAGAGCTCTAAGAATTCCAAAGAGCCGACAGTATTGCCGATGACGACATCGTAACTTGAATTAAGCGGCGGAAGATCGGGAATGCTCAGCCTTCGCCGAATACCGAGCTTACGACGCAGAAACCGCATACCACGCAAGACGATCTCGGGCGCCGGGTCCGGTGGGACGACGTAAACCTTCGCTACCTGCTCGTACGATTCTCGCAACTCGCCGTCACGAAGCAGCAACATCTCGACATTGAATTCAGGCCGGTTTTTTTTGATCCACCGGAGCAGGTGCAGCAGAACGATCGGTGCCCCGGTGCGTTCCGCTTCATGACCGATGAACAAGATTCGTTTCATCGCGGCTAACGGACTGCGGTTACGCTGAGACCGGTGAACATCGAGTTTTCACCGCCGTCGAACTCGACCGGTTTCACGTCAGTCTTAACCAGAAGCCAAAACATGGGAAAGAGAGCAATGCTCATCAGCTTTCGCATCACACGATTCATCTTTGAGAAAGTCACCCACAGCCCGATCATTTGCGCCAACGACATATTTCAACCGCCGAGCGCCTTGACCTCGACCTTTTTGAATCCCGCACGCTCCAGAAGTCGGCGGATCGAATACGGCGTATAGCGATATTCGTCAAATGGGATCTCGTGCAGATTCCAAACGAACGGGACCGTAGCGAAAAATCTTCCACCGTCCTTCATGACACGCCGGATCTCGACAAGGATCTGCTCAGGTTCCGAATAGTGTTCGAGGAATTCAGTAGCCATTACGCAATCGGCCGCCTGGTCCGGCAGCGGAATGCGATGTCCGTCCCACTTTATGTCAGGCTCAACGTGTCCATACAATTCGGAATCGGCGAGGTCCATACCGATGTACTTATCGACGGCCGGCAGCCCTTCGATCAGATGTCGATAAGGCATGACCCCGCAGCCGACGTCCAGAACCGTGCCATGGAAATCGCGGGTCGCCAGTCGAACACTTTCCAGAATTGCGGTCCTGGCAGTATAGAACGGCATATTGTGCGGCCGCGGTCGCATCGATAGAAAATTGGAATTCGTATCTTTCGGAGTTTCAGTCAAAGCGCAGATCACCTAAGAAAAGTTCTTCGTTTGGGTTTTCCATTCGAGCACGGGTCGGATGACCCCAGGCATCGGACCGGCGAGATCGCCGCGTGCGGCGTCGCCGTCAGGGCTGTCGATCACGTTAAATGTCACGGCGTCGCGTTCTGTGAAATGCGGCTCGTGCGGTCGATGCGTCGCGGCGGCAACCGTCACAAAAACCGTCCCCTCGGAAAGAAAATCTCCGGGAACGATAACCGTGCTTGTATAGGCGCCGGCCTCGCGCACGGTGTCGCGCCATCCGCCATTCCAATCGTGTGAAACGAACATGCATGCACCCTGTTCGTTATTGAATTGAACACTCGGCACGATGACCTTCCCGGCCTGCAGAACTTCGTAGAGGATCTCGATCGAAACTTCCTGGCGAATATCCACCGACGATGTAACGGCCCCATCCTGATCACGGACACGAACGGCCCGCAGCCTGACAGCGTTATTACCGGGCGCGGTTTCAGCGTCATCCCAGATCTTCTCGGCACCGGTACGCGATTGTTCGTGGAGATATTCGCCGACAATATGTTTCGCTTCGCCGTCGCTCTTAAGCTCGCCGCCTTTTAACCAGATCGCCCGGCGGCAAAGCCGTGTAATCGACTGCATGTCGTGGGAAACAAAAATGACGGTCCGTCCTGATTCGCCGACCGAGCGCATCTTGCGAAGACATTTTTTCTGAAAGCCGACATCGCCGACCGCGAGGACCTCGTCGACTATCAGAATCTCCGGATCGAGGTGGGCCGCGACCGAGAATGC
>JBKKAS010000387.1:0-3239 GCA_046714595.1 Pyrinomonadaceae bacterium
GTTCCGCGCCGACGGTTTTTGCGTCCGTATCTTTTCCTTTGTAACGGAAGACGGACGAACGCGGTTTGACCTGTAGGTTTGCGATTTGCGACAAGCTTCTGATGAGTGTTTCAGTCATCCCGTCCGAAAGATATTCAACCTCCGCATTGCCGCTTTCGTTGACGAACGGCATCACCGCGATCGATTCGATCTGTTTCGCGGGAGCGAGATAGCGGTAGCCGAAGAAACTACCAAGAACTACTACAGCGAGTGCGATCGGAGCTAAGATCAGCCGTTTGTCGAAGCCGCTGGCCTTCGGAGCAATATCACCCGTACCCGTCGGCAAAACGGCCGTCTGGTCGGTCATGTGAATTTGAGCACGGGTCGGAGATTCACCAGGTGGAGACGTCTCGTGCAAGATAGCCGTCGCCGGCTCATCCGTTTCTCCCATGGTCGCGGGCACCGATCCCTGAATGAGCGCAACTCCATCTTCAAGACAGTACAGCAGCGTATCGTCGTGATAGTCCCGCCTGGATTCAGGGCATCGTTTCATAAGGTGAGTCTATTCGGGAAAACCGGCTCGTCGGAGCACTTCCTTAAAGCGCGGGTCGTCGCGCAGTGGATCCATGTATGGGTCTACTTTCATCCAGGTCGTGTGTTGATCTTTTGTTTCTATAGCTTCGTTCAGCATGGCAAAGGCTTTATCGTTCTCGCCCAATTCCGCAAATAAACCTGCCACAAAATATGGATATAGTTTAAGTCGCGAGCGCTCCCCGGTAATTTTCCTCAGGAATCCCTGCCAGTCGCCACCCGTAAAACTCTCTCGGATTAGCTTTGCTGCATCAGGTTCGCCTCTTGCATCCTGGACTTTGGCAAGCTCTTCGACAGCCGCGGCATAATTCCGTTTCATGCGGTAAACGTAAAAAAGCTGTAAACGGGCGTACCAGAAATTTGGGTCCAGTTCCACGTTCTTTTTACTCAGTGTTTCGCTTTCTTCATATCTTCTTTCGTAGAAAAGCAAATGGGCCACCTCAAAGTTGGTTACCGGCGACAACGGGTCTATCTCCAAAGCCCGTCTAAAGGCAGTGCGGGCTTCTTCGAACCTGCCAAGGTTTTCAAGAAGTAGCCCGTGCCGGCGATGACCTTCCCAATAATTTGGATTCAGTTCGATTGCACGTTTTTGTTCGCGCTCATTGCACGCGAAATCGCGATCATAGACAAAACAAATGACTCCTAATATCGAATGCGGCTCAGCCAGGCCGCTATCCAACTCTATTGCTTTCAATGCAAGTTCCCTCGCTTTGGGGATTGCTTCATTAACTTGCGGGTAGTTGTAAAGTGCAAGAAACCAATGTGCCTCGGCGAGGCCTGCATACGCCAATGCGTATTTAGGATCGTTGGCAACCGCCTGTTGGTAATATTCAATCGCTATCTGAGCATCTTTTGCCGTGCGTTTACTTCCGTTAAACCGCCCTTTCAAAAACAGTTGATAGGCCTCGTTGTTGTCCGTGTACTTTTTATTGATTCCCTGTACATCTTCCCCCGAAAGCTTTAATTGCAGCTTCTGCGTTATTGTCGCCGCTATCTCACGCTGCGTCGCCAACAGGTCGGTTATCTTGCGATCGTATTGCTCGCCCCACAGCAGTCTGTTATTTCGCACATCGACAAGCTCGACACTGATCGTCAGGTTGTCCCCGATCTGAGCGAGCCGCCCGGTCATCACCGCATCGACGCCCAACTCGCTTGCGATCTTTGCGACATCGGCATCTTTTCCTTTGTAACGAATAACCGCACTCGTCGGACTAACCTTCAAATTCGGCAACTGTGTCAGGCGATAGATCAGAGATTCAGCCAAACCGTCAGAAAGATATTCCGAATTAAGGTCACCGCTCTTATTCTGAAACGGCAGAACAGCAATCGAATTGATCTGTCCGCCGCTCGCTGGTTTGAAATATCGATACCCGAAGAATCCGCCAACAAGAACCAAAACTGCCGCTACCAATGCTACTAACGGCTTTGCCGCTCTATTTGCGGAATCGGGTGCGGGAAACTCGTTCGGAGTCCCGCCTTCAGTCGGCCCGATCTCAGAGGTGCCGGATCCCACTATTTGTGTCGCCTCGTCGCGGTTGGAAGAGCCGCCTGAAGGCGGAACTCCGAATGCGTGCAAGATCGCCGTCGTCGGCTCATCCGTCTCACCCATGGTCACGGGCACCGATCCCTGAATGAGCGCAACTCCATCTTCAAGACAGTACAGCAGCGTGTCGTCGTAATAGTCTCGCCTACATTCAGGGCATCGTTTCATAGGCTTAGACTGTGAGTGTGTAGCCGCCATCCGGCGTTAAGGTTGTGCCGGTGATGTAACTCGCCTCATCGGAGCACAGGAAGACAATCGACTGAGCAATCTCCTCCGGGCGGCCCGCGCGGCGGAGATGAACATTTGGCAGCAGCACGTTGTCATACAACTCGTCGCCGAGCAGTCCGCGGATCCGGTGATGCATTGGCGTATCAACGAATCCGGGACATACAATGTTTACCCTGACTCCATGAGGTGCGAGTTCTGCCGACGCACTCGTTGTCAGCCCGACCATTCCGTGCTTCGAGGCGACATATGCCGAGCCGGTCGGGAAGCCGAGAAAAGAATTGACGGAACCGACGTTGACGATTGCCCCGCCTTGTCCTGCCGCGAGCATTGCTTTGGCCTCATACTTCATGCAGAGAAATATGCCTTTCAGGTTGATGTCCAGAACCCGGTCCCAATCATCCTCGGCCAGATCAATGATCCCGGCCAACGGTCCCTCGATACCGGCATTATTCACGGCATAGTCGAGACGTCCGAACGAGTCGACCGCGTGGGCGACCATTCGGTCGACGTCCCCGACCTTCGACACGTCAGTCGTGACGGCGGTCGCGATCCCTCCGCGGGCTTCGATTTCCGTAACGAGCGACGCAAGCTCATCTTGACGTCTCGCGGCCAGCACAACTTTTGCTCCCTTGGCTGCAAAGGCTTCGGCGGTGGCCTTTCCGATCCCGCTGCTTGCACCGGTGACCAGTGCTACCTTATCGTTCATTAACATCTTTTACTCCTATTTCGATGGCGTAGCGCATCGTGTAAACGGACATCTTTCCGCAACCATACCCCAATCTTATCAACAAACTACTTGATCGCTATCGGGTTTATGATCGCCTGTACGCCGCCGGTAAGACGTGCCGGGCCGAGGGTGAAGAGGGATTCCCAAGCTTGATCGCGGACCATCTCTTCG
>JBKKAS010000388.1:0-2885 GCA_046714595.1 Pyrinomonadaceae bacterium
ACGAACCAGAAGCCTGTCGAAGGGCGCCAGAACGCGATGTCAGTCTTGCCGTCGCCGGTGAAATCGCCCGGCACGATTCGATCTGTCATCGCCCCAAACTGCGCCGCAAACGTCGATCCGTTCGAGCTGCGATTGATCCACCACTCCGCCGGGCCCGGACGAAAAATGCTGATGTCAGTCTTCGTGTCATTATCAAAATCAAACGGCGACCATACGCCGCACCGAGCGCGGATGAAAATAGCCGCAGGCGTCCCAAGTAGCCCGCCCTGCGCCCGTAGTGTGAAATCAACCGGCAGGTTCGCATTGTTTCGTGTGAACGTTACCGCTACCGGACTCATCGTGCCGGTCTGGAATATCAAAGGGTTGACGGTCGCATTGCGCGGCCCGCTGATTATCGTCAGCGATTGCAGTCCGAGGCCGGCATTAAGATGGTCAACGGTGACCGAGCCTGATGAAGGGGTCACACCAAAGGAAGTTATACCGGACGGATCAGTGGTGGGATCATTAGTCACCCGCAGGGTTGGAGTGCAAGTCGTTGGCTGCGCCCGCACCGCGTCAACGCTTGCAAGGAGTGCCAGCACACCGGCTAACGTCAACATGCGGGCGACGGAGCGCCGAATCATAGTAGTTATGCGTTTCACAGTTATTTCTCCTTATTAATAGAACTCGTCGTTAAAATGTGGCGCGGTTTCCGCGGCGGCAATCCGCATCCGTCGTCATTGGTCCTTGTTCCGGTAGATGACGGAGATCACGAGCGATTGACTTCCGTGATAAAATTCGGATACACGCTCATGACAAGCAGGTTAAAGACCCTCTTAGCGAAAAGTCCTTTGATTTGATCGAGAGAATTCTTAGATAATTCTTTAGAATCCTTATGTCGGTGCAAAAGAGTAGTTTTCGATTCGGCGAGTTTCTTCTTGATGATCGGGAAAAGGTCTTGTCGCGTGACGGCGTGGCGATCCCCATCACCCCGAAGGCTTTTTTACTGCTTCTAACCTTGTTGGAAAATCAAGGTCATTTGGTTGAAAAGGATCGGCTGCTCCGAACCATCTGGCCTGATAGTTTCGTCGAGGAAGGCAATCTGTCGTTTACGATAAATCTGCTGCGAAAAACCTTGGCCGACAACACCCGACATCCTCGTTTTATCGAAACCGTTCCCAAGCGCGGCTATCGATTTATCGCGGAAGTCAGCGAGATTAATGAAAACGCATCGAGAAACGGCGCATCGCAGACGTTGTCTCAACCTACGCAGAATACATCGGCCGATTCATCGAGATTCGCAAGATTCTTGTTTCCGATCGGCGCTTGTGCAGTTTTGCTTACAGCCGCGATCGCAATCGGCTCTTGGTATGCGCGAGGTAAGGCCGGCGAATCCGCCGCGCCCGTTTTATCCGCGGCGTTCGCTTCGGAAAAACTCTCGACCAACGGAAAAGTCCGTGTCGCCGTCATTTCGGCTGACGGGAAAAATGTGGTTTATACAAACGAGATCGAAGGCCGGCAGAGCGTCTGGCTCAGACAACTCGATACGGCGAACAACGTCGAGATAATTCCACAGTCCGACGATCTATACTTCGGGCTTGCGCTTTCGCCGGACGGCAATTTTCTTTATTTCACCCGCAAGCCAAAATCATTTAACGGGCAAGCCGACATTTACCGCGTTTCGATTTTCGGAGGAATCCCCTCAAAGATCGTCGCTGAAACGCAAGGCTCGACAAACGTATCGGCTGATGGAAGAAAACTTTCGTTTGTCCGGTGCTACTACCGCGACGACGAGTATTGTTCGTTGTGGATAGCCGACGCATCGGACGGAAAGAACGAGCAGAAGCTAGCCGCGCGCCCGCGGCCTATCAGAATTGGCGACAGCGAAATTTCACCTGACGGAAAATCGGTTGTCTTTGCCGTCGGGCAATCGCAAAACCAGGCAAATGAATTCGGTTTGGTCGAGGTCGACGTCGAAACCGGCTCGGAACGCGAGCTAACCACCGAGCGATTTTTCAATATAAGAAGCTTGGCGTGGCTTCCCGATAATAGCGGTTTGTTTTTGACCGCGTCGAGAGTCCCCAACAAACATTTTCGGATCTGGCAAGTTTCGTCTGCTTCTGGCAAAGTTTCGCCAGTCACAAATGACTCGGAATCATACTCGGCGTTGAGTTTGGACCGCGATGCAAACCGATTGGTATCCACGCAAGGTAAGCAGGATTTTCGCCTTCACCTTATCAACCTGGAGAAGCCGTCCGCGAGCCGCGTCTTGGCAGATGCTTCGAGCGTTGCATTCGCGCCGGATGGAAAGATCGTTTTTTCATCTCCGATGTCCGGCAATGACGAGATCTGGAGCATCGATGCAGACGGAAGCCGGCAGCGTCAATTAACCAATAATTCGGCGGACGAGTATGTTGAGGTGGTTTCGCCTGACGGTAGCTCGATATTTTTCAGCTCTAATCGCACTGGCCAGATTCACATTTGGCGAATGAACGCTGACGGCAGCGATCAGACGCAGCTCACTCAAAAAGAAGGCGGCTATCCGCTTTTCGCTTCAGCCGACGGACGCTGGCTTTACTATCATCATGCTTTGCACCGAACGGTTTGGCGCGTTCCGACCACGCCGTCCGCTGAAGAGCAGTTGGTCTTGGAGAAAAGAAAGGATCGCTTTGCGTTCGCGCCCGATGGTTCGCGGATCGCTTTTTTGGAAAAGGAAGGAGAAGTGGATCTTTTAAAGGTAGTCTCGCTCGCAGACGGTCAAACCATCAAGACTTTCAAACTCGCCGAGGAAACAGCCGATTTGATTCAACTGAAGTGGTCACCCAACGGAGAGAATCTGGCATATATATTGGCCGGGGGCGAAAATGAAAACAAAGTTTTGTGGTTTCAACCACTCGATGGAAGGA
>JBKKAS010000389.1:0-16964 GCA_046714595.1 Pyrinomonadaceae bacterium
ACATTCGATGGTCGCGAGACGGTCCAACGCGTTTACGCCTTTGGCAAATACGATCACGGGCGCCCCGTTCGTTTCAAGACGCTCGCAGATATATCGGATATACGAAAGAGAAAATTCTTCGAGATCCCACGGCGAAAGTATTCCCGCCCACGTATCGAAGATCTGGACAGCGTCACAACCGGCCCGTATTTTTTCATTGAGATACTCAACGACCGAATCGGCAAGTAACCCCAATAGCTTATGCGCCGCTTCGCGATCGCGGTAAATAAATCGTTTAGCCTGCTCGAAATTTTTAGAGCCTTTGCCTTCGATCATATAAGTTGCGAGGGTCCACGGAGCACCTGCGAAGCCGATCAAGGGTACGCAGCCGGCAAGCTTCTTCTTGGTCAGCGTTATCGCGTCCATGACATATTTCAGGCGTTCGGTTACGCGCGTTGTATCGAGTCGCTTCAAATCGTCTCGATCACGGATAGGATCCTCAAAGACCGGCCCTTTAGATTCGACGACCTCAAGCCTCATCCCCATCGCTTCCGGAATCACAAGAATATCGGAAAAGAGGATCGCCGCGTCAACCCCGATAATGTCGACCGGCTGAACGGTCACTTCGCTTGCAAGCTCAGGTGTTTTGCAAAGTGTAAGAAAATCGGTCTTCTCGCGGATCGCTCGATACTCCGGCAAATAGCGGCCAGCCTGGCGCATTATCCAAATCGGCGTCCGCTCGGTCGCCTGTCGCTTGCAGGCCCTAATAAAAATAGATTCGTTATTCAATGTTCTTCATTTGTCCGATCAAGCCGGCCGCAAATCCTTCGGCCGTCGCTTCCTTAGAAATAAATTCAACCCTCATGTTGCGATCCCGCGCCATCAGACCCGTTGTTTCCCCGATGGCGGCCGTCTTCACGCTCTCCATAATCTCGGGCGTAAACAGGTGACGAAAACCATCCACGGCAGAGGGACTAAAGAAACATATCCACTCGATCTCGCCATCACTCAGCCGCTTTCGAACTGAACTAACTATCCGGTCATCGGGAGATGCATGCTTCGTCTCATAGACAATTACCTCGTCAACCGCTGCCTTACCCGCGAGCAGCTTCGATATTGTCCCCATGCTTTTATCGCCGCGTAAAAAAAGTACCTTCGCCCCGGCAAACTCTGCCTCGTCAAAGGAGCCAATCAATTCTTCAGCAGTATTTGCGTCTTCGACGAACACAACATTAAAGCCTGCGTCGTCAAGAATCCTTTTCGCACGCCTGCCTAAAACGTACACCTTACCAAAAAAAGGCTTTCCAGCCGCTTTCGATCTCTCGACGAAAACCTTGGCAGAAACCGGACTTGTGAAAAACAATCCGTCGTAATCGTCGATCCGCGCGGACACCTCGTCCAATGCGGAAAGGTCCGCCAAAGGGATCGTCGTTATCATTTCCAGGTTCAAAACCTCGCACCCACTTGATCGGAGGAGCGCGCTGAAATGGTCGTCGGGTCTCACAACAAGAACTACCGGAGGTTTCATTACATCACAGCAAACGCTAAATTTGCCCGCGATTGGAAGCGAGCAAATTAGCCGCGCCTTTTTCGATCAAGCTTTCGGCAAGACGAACGCCCACATTGTCAGCGTCAGCGGGACTGCCTTCAATTTGTTCGCGAAAAACGATGCTGCCGTCAAGATTGCCGACCATGCCGTCTAGGTGAACGTTTTCATTTTGCAAAGTCGCAATTGCTCCGATCGGGACCTGACAGCCGCCCTCCAGACGTCTCAAAAACGCGCGTTCGG
The DNA here is from genome assembly GCA_046714595.1 of Pyrinomonadaceae bacterium. GTDB lineage: Bacteria > Acidobacteriota > Blastocatellia > Pyrinomonadales > Pyrinomonadaceae > OLB17. Next base: position 1,769 of record JBKKAS010000389.1, read on the forward strand.
CCGTCACGCATAACCGCGTCGAAGGGTCATCCAGTTCACCGCATAGTGAGATAGCCTCTTCGTCGTCCGATCTCACCTCGACTGCGACCGAACCCTGTCCAGGCGCCGGCAGCATTAGAGCGAACGGAAGTGTCTGACGGATTTTATCTTTTAGCCCTAACCGATTAAGCCCGGCGTACGCGAGGATCAGCCCGTCGAGATCCGAATCATCCAATTTCTTTAGCCGCGTGGGAACATTACCCCGGATGTCAACGACTTCGAGATCCGGCCGGTAATTCAGCAACTGACTTCTGCGTCTTAGGCTGCCCGTGGCGACCCGGGATCCTCGAGGCAGCTCGTCTACGGTCTGAAAACGTCGCGAAATGAAAACATCGTTCGGGACATCTCTCTCACACATGGCACCTATGAGCAGCCCATCCGGCTGGACGGTTTGTAGGTCCTTCAGACTGTGAACCGCAAGGTCAATTTTGGCATCTATGAGCTCAGTTTCTATTTGTCGTGTGAAGAGCCCTTTATCGCCGATCTCGGAAAGAGCGACATCGAGCATCTGGTCGCCGGTTGTCTTTATTATTTTGAGCTCAAACGTACTGTCCGGAGAGAGAATGGCAAGTCTGGCCCGAACCCAATTTGCCTGCCACAGCGCCAGTTCGCTGCCGCGCGAACCGATCAAATATTTCCGCGTCATACGGCTATGGCACCCATCGCCTCGTGTTTCATTTCTTGAAGCCTGCGGATCAAGGAAAAATGGCTCGCGAGGTCGTCCTTGAAGTCGCTGCCGGCACGAGCCGCAAAACTGTGTATCTCGGAGACATTGTGGCTTAGAAATTCTTTGATCCGGATGATCTCGGCTTTTTGCGCATGCGAAGGCTTAGCCCCGGTTTTTCCGTAAGACGGCAGGATAGGGAGCAAATAATACCACGTCAGGAAATCCACCATTTCCTTTATTATCAGGTTTTCGACCTTCGGCAGATCCATCATTCGCTTTTCCTGATTCCCGTCCACGATGGAGTGCAGATCGTCGATATTCTTAACAACAACGTTCGGATTTTCGCGGACAGAGTCATCGACATCGCGGGGAACCGCGATATCTATGACCAGCATTTTTCTATTCCGCTCCTTGAAATCCGCTTTATGAAGGATCGGCTGTCTCGAACTGGTTGCGCTAATGATGATATCGACCTCGTCCAACCGCTGCTTAAAATCATCAAAATCGAGAATTGCGCTTTCGAAACGGAGATCTTTATGCAGCGCGGACAACAGCTCTTCTGTATGTCTACGCGTCCGATTGCTTACGAGGATCTTCCCAACGCGCTTACTCACCAGAGCCTCGGTTGTGAGCCTCGCCGTTTCGCCAGCTCCTATGACAAGTACCGAGCGGCCCTCAAGCTCTCCCAGCGTCTCGTGTGCAAGTTCCACGGCCGCCAGGCTCACTGAAGCCGCGCCGGCGTGGATCGAGGTTTCCGTGTAGACCCTTTTCCCGAGCTTAAAGGCGCGCTGCATTAGCTGGTTGAGCACCTTACCCGTATAGCCATTTGTTGAGGCAATAACATAGGCCGAACGAAGCTGTCGCAGTATCTGCGAATCACCGATGATCTTACTGTCGATGCTCGTTGCGACATTAAAGAGCTGCTGGCAAGCCGCACAGGAAATGAGGGAAAAGAAATGTTCGACTTTCACAACCCTCCGAGCACCCTTAAGGTCAATAAGCAGATCCTTATAAAATTCCGGATCGACGTTCTCGGATTCGCTTACGCCGTAGATCTCGGTTCGATTGCACGTCGACAAAACAACACACTCTGTCAAAGTCTCTTTAAGCTTGTATAAAAACGGCGGAATCTCGGACTCGTTAAGGAACATCTTTTCCCTAATTTCTACCGGTGCCGTTTTGTAATTAAGCCCGAGAGCGAACAGCGTTTTAGGTGTTGCAATGCTTTCCAAAGTTACGCTCCAAGATTTATGAAGTTTGGCCAAAACTTACCGCTAAAAAGGCCCTTTCCCCAAGCTTTCTAAATACGCAGAAGAGGTCGCGGTTGAGTCTAACATTTCTCTACGAAATACTAAGATGATCAAAATAGCGTTCAGCGAAGTTCGGCTGCGAACAATTTACCCGTAAGTGCAGAGTACTGTGCTCACGTCTCGATGCAAATCAGCCATCTCGCAACATTGTTTAGCCAGTAAATAAGGGGTGCTTATCAGGGCCGGCCAACCGTCATCGACCAAAAACAAAAACGCTGAGTGCTCCAGGGCAAGCGGCGCTCCTACTTCTTGTCCACGCAACGAAGAATCCTATTTTCCGGTCGCGAGTTGCAACCGGGCGTTAGCCGCGTCGAGACGTTCCCGATACGCTTCCGTTTCCTCGAGCGCCGAAGTCGCGTGCGCGGCAAGGGCCTTCTCGGCGGCCTCGCGTTCGGCACGCGCCGCGTCTGCGTCGATCTCAGAAGCGGTTTCGGCAGTGTCCGTAAGCACGGAAACTTGATTCGCGCTTACTTCGACGAATCCGCCGGAAACAGCCAGCCGCTCCGTCGCTCCTTTATTCGAATACGAAAGGATGCCCGGCTTAAGAGCGGAGATCAACGGGGCATGATTAGGGAGAATGCCGGCCTCGCCCGAAGCTGTCGGCACGGTTACCGAATCGACCGTTTCGTCAAATACTTTCTTTTCGGGTGTAACGATTTCTAATTTGAGCATAGTGGAACGCCGGCATCCTGCCGGCATGATTAATAGCGGAAGCCGGCAAGATGCCGGCGTTCCCTTTACGCGGCGGCGGCCATCTTCTTCGCCTTCTCTCTCGCCTGCTCGATCGTTCCAACCATGTAGAACGCCTGTTCAGGCATGTCGTCGCATTTGCCTTCCAGAATTTCCCGGAAGCCTTTGATGGTGTCTTCGACTTTGACGTATTCCCCCTTCAGACCGGTGAACTGTTCGCCGACCGTGAAAGGCTGTGAGAAGAACCGCTGGATCTTACGGGCGCGTGCGACCGTCAGCTTGTCGTCTTCGCTCAACTCGTCGAGACCAAGGATCGCGATAATGTCCTGAAGGTCCCTGTAGCGCTGGAGGATCCGCTTGACCGTTTGAGCCGTGTTGTAATGTTCGTCTCCCACGATCTGCGGATCGAGAATTCGCGAGTTCGATGCAAGCGGGTCAACGGCCGGATAGATACCCAACTCGACGATCTGACGTGAAAGAGCGGTAACCGCATCGAGGTGAGCGAACGTCGTCGCCGGTGCGGGATCGGTATAGTCGTCGGCCGGAACGTAGACGGCCTGGATCGATGTGATAGCACCCGTCTTCGTTGAAGTGATGCGCTCCTGCATTTCGCCCATCTCGGTAGCAAGGTTCGGCTGATAACCCACGGCCGAAGGCATGCGTCCGAGAAGCGCCGAGACTTCGGAGCCGGCCTGCGTAAAGCGGAAAATGTTGTCGACGAAGAAGAGCACGTCGTTTCCTTGATCGCGGAAATATTCGGCGACCGTCAAGCCCGACAACGCAACGCGGAGACGAGCTCCCGGCGGCTCGGTCATCTGGCCGTACACGAGCGACACTTTCGAGCCTTTGATCGCTTCCATATCGACCTTCGATAGATCAAACGCTCCGGTCTCCTCAAAGTTTTTCGTAAAAGCGTCGCCGTAAGTGATAACTTTCGACTCGACCATTTCACGGAGAAGGTCGTTACCTTCGCGGGTCCGTTCGCCCACGCCGGCAAAAACCGAAAAGCCTTCGCGGCCCTTAGCGACGTTGTTGATCAGCTCCATGATGAGAACCGTCTTACCAACACCGGCACCGCCGAAGAGGCCGATCTTTCCGCCCCGAAGAAACGGCTGGATAAGGTCGATGACCTTAATTCCGGTCTCGAACATCTCGAGCTCGGTCGCCTGTTCGTCAAACGCCGGAGCGTGACGATGGATCGGGTAACGTGTTTCGGATTCGACCGGGCCAAGCTCATCGACCGGATCGCCGATCACATTCATAACGCGGCCCAATGTCGCTCCGCCCACCGGAACCGTGATCGGTCCACCAAGATCGATCACCTTCATCCCCCGGACCATGCCGTCCGTCGGCAGCATCGAGATCGCCCGAACGCGGCCTTCGCCCAAGTGCTGCTGCACTTCCGCTACGACATCAACCGGCGTTTCGACATCGAAACCCTCGGATGAAATTCTAATAGCTTGGTGGATAGAGGGTAAGTAATCTGTAAATTCCACGTCGACAACCGGTCCGATGATCTGTACGACCCTGCCGACTTTCTCGTTACCATTGTTAGCGGCCATTTTTGATAGATTGCTCCTGTGATAGATAAGAAAATGCTCTTATAACAAAGCAGTAAGGTTAGCATAGGCCGCCTTTGTCTCGCAAAGACGCAGTTCAGAGTCCGAGCTTTCGGTAGTGTCCTAATCTTGTGGTGCTGGCAACAATCCACGGCGTAGTTGATAAAACGCTTTAACAAGCGTGTGCTCCGAATCTGAGATCTCAAGTTTTTCCAGAGTTCGTTTGCCTAACCGACGGTCAACAATTGAAAAGGCTCGTATTAGCGGGTCTGCGGACGTTAGGGCGTTTTCGATAGGCATATCCAAGTAAGCTCGCATTGCGTTGCCGAAATCCTCTGGCTTGTGAATTTCCTTCTCACGCAATACTTCTTTCAATTGAGTGCCTTCTAGGCCGTCGTGATAAGCCTGTCGCTCTGCCCATTCATAAGGATAGTATTGACAGCTAAATACTCGCTCACGATCAATAGTGATCCAAACTTTATCGGCGCCATCGTGTGACTCTCGGTAGCTTGTGACGTGAAAATCGATCCGGCTTTTAAGATCAGGGCAGATTAGATCGTTAATTCTCGTTTTCAGTTTCGACCACTGCATATATATTAATCGGGTGCTGATACATCCTTCGTAATTTGAAGCAAATCCCTCAGACTCCAGATCGTATTCGTTAGGTTCGCGGCCATTGCCGGAGTCGCGTCATTCAAAGTTATGTGGCTTCGGCAAAAGTTATAGTACGCGAAATAGATCGCCAGCATGTAGTACCACCACTGGCGCCGGACTCAAGAACTGATTTCGGGCCAGCATCACAGGATTAGGACACTACCCGAGCTTCAGCTCGTCTGCGACGATGAAAACGCGATAAATCGCACACTCTGAACTCAAAAGCGACCCGAACCGGCAGAAACACTTCCGATATTTAACTTGAGCCGGCGCTTTAAAAGCGAAAAGGAAGGCGACGTGAGATCGCTCTCCTTTTTCTTTCAAATAATTTTTCGCCGGGATCCGGCTTTAAGATCCCTTCGACTTCTTGCGCCCCGAACCGCCGGGATTTTTTCCGCCACCGTCCTGTTTGTTCACGGTGGCCCAAGCTCGCTTCTCAGCCTCTTTCGCCGAGACGCCTTTCTCCTTGTAACTTTCCTCGATGTGGTCGGCTTTTCGTTCCTGTTTTGATGTGTACTTGCTGGTACCGTCCTTACGTTCCGGCATATCGGTCCCCCTTTAGAAAATACTCGCGGCCCGGACTGGCCGATGCCTGCGAGCACGAAAGTAGATTTCCCGAGCGCGTAGATAAATGTCGCTCGCATCGTATTTTTCTTCGAACTGAACAACATTTCGCTGAATGACAGTTTCCGCCTTGATCTCTTCGGTAGTGTTGGTGATGGACAACACGACCGGACAATCCTGTTTGGCAAGGCTCTTCATGTATTTCGTAAGCATTGTCTTTCTCTCCCCGGCTTCGACCTGTGTAATAATTTCGAACTGCGCACGAAGACTTTAGCAATCACTATGCCAGCATCGTATCCGAATCGATCTAACATTTCGGTACTACCGAATACTAAATGTATTGACAGTCGAAACGTGTTCTAGTAGCCTCGATCATTAAAGCAACACCGCATTTTTGGGACGATAAATTTGAGCAATCTTCGAAAACTCGAGCTGCCATCACAGGGCCTCAACACGCTTTTCGGCGTACAGGATCAAAACATCAAATATCTGGAATCGCTCCTCGATGTCAGCATCGGCGCGCGAGGAAACGAGTTGCTGATCGACGGCGACGCCACCGACATCGGCACGGTCGAGCAGATCCTTACTGAGTTCGGTGAACTTTTCGCCGAGGGAAACACCTTCACTGACAAAGAGCTCCGCGATGCATTCAAGCAGATCGCTGAAGACCGGGCGTACAGCCTGAAAGACTATTTTCTCAAGGCCCGGTTCAATCCGTCGGGTAAGAAACAGGTCGCTCCGAAGACTGCTAACCAGCGGAAGTACCTCGATGCCATCGCCGCAAACGATCTTGTTTTCGGAATCGGTGTAGCGGGAACGGGTAAGAGTTTCCTGGCGGTCGCGATGGCGGTCGATGCCCTGTTCAAGAAGCAGGTCAGCAGAATTATCCTGACCCGGCCAGCGGTCGAGGCTGGTGAACGTCTCGGATTTCTGCCGGGTGATCTTCAGGAGAAGGTCGATCCTTATCTGCGCCCGCTCTACGACGCACTTTTCGATCTTGTCGACAGCGAGCGAGTTACAAAGATGCTTGAGAAGCGAATCATCGAGATCGCGCCGCTCGCGTTCATGCGCGGACGCACGCTCGCAGACGCGTTTATCATCCTCGACGAGGCGCAGAACACGACCAGCGAGCAGATGAAGATGTTCCTGACGCGGATCGGCTTCGGCTCGAAGGCGGTCGTCACGGGTGATAAGACCCAGATCGATCTGCCACGCGGTCAAAAAAGCGGTATCAAAGAAGCCGAAATCGTGCTCGCCGGCCTCGAGGGAATTGAATTTGTTTACTTTACCGATAAAGACGTCGTTCGCCACAAGCTGGTGCAGATGATCGTCAAGGCGTACGAAACACATTCAGACGAGTCGAACCGCGAGGAACAGGATGGCCCTCGTCGTTAATCTGCAACGCAAGATCAAACTTGATTCGAAGCGGTTTATCCAATTCAGCAAGCAGCTCTCCGCATCTGTCGATGAGACAAGCAACGGAAATTTTTCCATCGCCTTCATTTCCGACCGGCGAATGAAGGAGCTCAACGGCTTTTTTCGTGGCAAGGATTCGACGACCGACGTTCTTTCATTCCCGCACGAACCCGATGAGTTTGACAGTAAGAGTCACGCGTTTACGCGTGAAGGTGACGAAAGCCTCACGCCTGAAGGCGTAACTCTTACGTTTCTCGGTGACATCGTCATCTCCGTCGAACAAGCGCAAAGACAAGCAAAAGAAAATAAGCTCACGCTCGAGAACGAGATCAAGCAGCTAATTCTTCACGGCTTCCTGCATCTCTGCGGATACGATCATGAAACCGACAACGGCGAGATGAATAACAGAGAGTTGGCGCTGCGGCGAAAGCTGAAGATTTAGCTACAGAGCACACAGAGACTTTTTATTTAAGGGCCCGCACCCGAAGCAGTCCAAAAATCCCCCTTCACTTCTCTGTGCCCTCTGTAGCAAATCTTCGTACTGTGGCAAAATCGTGTTAATGACCGACACTCAAAAAACCGCCGATCCGTGCGTCATGGTCATTTTTGGCGCGACCGGCGACCTCACCAAACGAAAGCTATTCCCCGCGCTTTACAACCTCGCACGTGGAAAGTTTCTACCCGAGAATTTCGCTATCGTCGGCGTCGGCCGTCAGGAGATGACGACAGACGAGTTTCGAGCCCAGACGCATGCGAATCTGAAAGAATTTGCGGGGGCGACGGAGAACCACCCCGCCGCCGAAGCGTCGGCCCCCCTCCTTTGGATGGAGGGGAGCTTGCTTGATTGGTTCTGCAGCCGCACGTTCTATACGGGCGGTGACTTCGACGACGACAAGGAACTATTCAAGGACTTGAAAGAGCTGCTTGCCGAGGTGTGTGCTGAACACAGCATTCCTGAGAACTTTTTCTACTACATGGCTACTCCGCCGGAGTTGTTCGCGAACGTCGCGAAGAAGATCGTAAAGAATGGATTGGGACGGGAGGAGAACGGGCACTGGCGCAGGTTCATATTTGAAAAGCCTTTCGGGCACGATCTGCCTTCCGCAAAAAAGCTAAATGCGGATCTGCTTGCGATCTTGAAAGAGCGGCAGATCTATCGCATCGATCATTACCTCGGGAAAGAGACGGTGCAGAATATTTTGGTGTTTCGTTTCGGCAACAGTATTTTCGAACCTATCTGGAACCGGAACTTTATCGATCATGTTCAGATCACCGTCGCCGAGGAACTCGGTGTCGAATTACGCGGCGGTTATTACGACACGGCCGGTGCGTTGCGAGATATGATCCCCAATCATATTTTCCAGCTCATGACCCTAACCGCGATGGAGCCGCCCGTTTCATTTGAGGCTGATGCCGTACGCGACGAGCGGGCAAAAATACTTGCGGCGATCCAGCCGTTTTCACCCGAGGGCTCGCTTCACAAGGCGGTCCGCGGCCAATACGGGACGGGTCACGCATTTACGGGTGAGACCACCCCGTCAGCCGAAGCCGCTGCCACCCCTCCTAAGACAGGAGGGGAGTTTCTCAGCCCTAAAGGCGTAACTCTTGCCGGCTATCGCGAAGAGGAAAAGGTCGCTAAGAATTCGAACACCGAAACCTTCGCCGCACTCAAACTGTCGATCGATAACTGGCGTTGGGCCGATGTACCGTTCTACCTTCGCACCGGTAAACGGCTCCGCCAAAAACATTCGAGCATTATTATTCAGTTCAACAAGGCACCGTTCGTTCTGTTTCGCGATACGTCTGTCGACCGCTTGCGCACGAATCGTATCGAGATACAAATTCAGCCGGACGAAGGTATAACACTACATTTCGGTGCAAAGATCCCCGGACCGATCGTGAAGGTAGGTGCGGTCGATATGGATTTCAATTACGTCGAGCATTTTGGCGAGCAGATCAGCACCGGCTACGAGCGACTGTTATTCGATTGCATGACCGGTGACGCGACGCTTTTCCAACGGGCGGACATGGTCGAGGCGAGTTGGCAGATCGTGACGCCGATACTCGAAGTCTGGAACGCCATTCCCGCTCGCGGCTTTCCAAACTACCCTGCGGGCTCGTGGGGACCGCCGGAGTCCGACCAACTACTCGCAAACGACGGCCGGGCATGGAAAAACCCTGATGACGAAACCGCGACCATCGCTCCTAATCAAAAAAGATCTTAACGAGCTGAGCTTTCACGCGGCTGACCTATTCGTAAAGATCGCGAATGAGTCGATAACCAAACACGGCTCGTGCTCGATCGCGCTCGCGGGCGGCTCAACCCCGCATCGGCTGTACGAATTGCTTGCTTCGGAATACCGCACCGCCGTCAGTTGGAATAATGTGTCATTCTTTTTCGGCGACGAAAGAAATGTGCCGGCCGATTCGGCTGAGAGTAATTACAGGATGGCGAATGAAACCCTCCTCCTGCCGCTCGGGATCGACCCGCGGAGCGTTTATCGCTGGCGGACAGAAATCGCGAGGGTCGAGCGGACGGCTGCCGACTATGATGCGACCCTGAGCACGTATTTTCATACCCGAGGTCGTGGACTGGATCTCGTTCTGCTTGGCGTGGGCTCGGATGCACATACCGCTTCGTTATTTCCTCACACGGACGCGTTGCATGAAGTCGAGAAATTCGCCGTGGCAAACTGGGTCGATACGCTTCACGACTATCGCCTGACCGTTACCTTCCCGGTGATCAACAACGCGTCGAACGTAATGTTTCTCGTTTCGGGAGTTGAGAAGGCGAAGGCGGTAAAAAATGTTATCGAAGGCGAATTCATGCCTGAGGAATATCCGGCCCAGCTCGTAAAGCCGAGCAGCGGCAACTTGTATTGGCTTCTCGACAAGCCGGCAGCGTCGAAACTAACGAATTTGTAAATGCCTCGCTTTGCTATCCCTGCGAGCTATGCCTGAACCGTGCGTTTCTCACGCAAAGCCCGCCAAGTTCGCAAGGACGTGGTTTGCAATTCTCTAATGCCGAAACGTAACATTGACACTCGGTAACTTATGGAACTCGAGATCGCTCTTGGCGTCGTAATTCTCATTGCCATGGTGTTTCTGGCGACGGTCGATCTGGCGTTCTCGCATATTTCCGACGTCGGCCTTCGCCGGCTCGCGTCCGAATCCGAAGATTCGCAAAATCAGCGGACGGCGGTCTTCTTGAGGGAGATCCTCGAGTATCGCCCGCGCTTCCGGCTCGCCCTCTCAGCCACGATCCAGATACTTCTCATCTCGTTTGCCGTGATCATTACGCTGATCGGGACACGGTTCGAGCTTAGCCGAACCGGACTTGTACTGTTCGCCCTATTCTTCGGGCTTGCGGCGACGGTCATTTTTCGCCAGGTCCTTCCGCGGTTATTCATCCGCAACGATCCGGACAAGAAGTTTCTCGCGCTGCTGCCGATCGTCCGACCGCTTTACCGGCTCATTTACGCTATTACCGCTCCGTTCACACCAAAGCTGCGCACCAAAGAACAGCAAAAGCTCGAGGCGACCGTTGCTCCGGATTCAGCCGAAGACCGCGCCGAAGACAACGCCGAAGACTTTCAGGCTCTGATGGAAGTTGGCGAGGCCGAAGGCATCATCGAAGAAAAGGAACGCGAGCTGATCGAATCGATGGTCGAGTTCAGCGAGACTCGCGCCGGCGAAATAATGACACCACGGACCGAGATATGCGCGGTCGCGATCGGAACACCCGTGCGTGCCGCGCGTGATCTGATGATCGAAGAAAAATACTCGCGCCTGCCGGTCTATCGCGAGAGCATCGAAAACATCGAGGGTGTGATCTACGTCCGTGATCTGCTGCAGGCGTGGGCGGACGGCAAAGAAGATGGACCGATCGACGGGATACTTCGCGATGCCTATTTCATTCCCGAAACAAAATCAGCGTCCGAGCTGCTCAAAAGCATGCAGGTCAATCACGTACAGATCGCCATCGTCATCGACGAGTATGGCGGTGTCGCCGGGATCGTAACGGTCGAGGATATTCTGGAAGAGATAGTCGGTGAGATCGAAGACGAGGACACCGAAGAAGAAGAGATCATCGAGATCATCGAGGGTGAAGACGGCTACTGGGATGTGCTCGGCTCGACCGAGATCGACAAGATCGAACGGCTGTTCGACGTCGATCTGGAAGATGACGAGTACACCACTGTCGCGGGAATGATCACGAGCGAATCGGGTTATGTACCGAAGACCGGTGAGACGTTGACGCTGCGGGGTCTCGAGGCCACTATTCTCAAGGCCGATGAGAAAAAGGTCTCGCTTGTTAGGCTCCGAAAAGCCTCGGCCCAGGCGTCGGAATCGCCTGCCTGAGCGCAAACGCTGTGTCGTTCCAACCTGTGCTATAATTCTGCCCATAATTCACTCTGGAGGTAACACAAATGGCTATCCGATTAGGAGACGAAGCACCGGATTTCTCCGCTGAAACGACCGACGGAAATATTAAATTTCATGACTGGCTTGGCGACGGTTGGGGTGTTTTGTTTTCACATCCAAAGGACTACACACCAGTCTGCACGACGGAGCTCGGCATGGCGGCAAGGATGAAGCCCGAGTTCGACAAACGAAACGTCAAGATGATCGGGTTGAGTGTCGATCCGCTTGACTCGCATCACGGCTGGGCTAAGGACATCGAGGAAACGCAAGGCACGGCGCTAAACTTTCCGGTGATCGCCGATGCCGACCGCACGGTATCCGACCTGTATGACATGATCCATCCGAATGCCGACGATACGTTCACCGTCCGCTCGGTTTTTGTCGTCGGACCGGACAAGAAAGTGAAGTTGATGCTGACGTATCCCGCGAGCACGGGCCGCAATTTCGACGAGCTGCTTCGGGTTATTGATTCGCTGCAGTTGACGGCGAAATACAGCGTCGCGACCCCCGTCAACTGGAAAGACGGCGACGATTGCATCATCGTCCCTTCCGTGACCGACGAACAGGCGAAAGAGAAATTCCCGGCCGGATGGAAGACCATCAAACCGTACCTGCGCGTCACGCCGCAACCCAACAAGGTCAAGGGCGAAGGACAGTCTGCATAGCATCGAGCGTCGCGCTAAACTCCCCTCCTTGTTTAGGAGGGGTGGACGCCGCTTCGGCGGCAGGGTGGTAGTTCAAAAAAATCTGATTCTTCCTAACTACCACCCCGCCTCGCAAAAGCCTCGGCACCCCTCCTAAACAAGGAGGGGAGTTTTAGGTCCACGAAGAACAACGCACCCAAATGAAACTTCACGCCCACGTCGGCGAAGATAAATACTCGGTCGAGATCAAGCGTGAAGACGGCAAAGTCTATGCGGATGTCGACGGCCGGAAATACGAACTCACAGTGTCAGAGCCAGAACCGAACGTTCTCCTCTTCAAACACGACGGCAAGATCTACGAAGCAACGGTCTCACCCGCACGAAAGGGCAGCGGGCCGATCCACGTTCGTATCGGCACAAACGAATTCGACGTCAGGCTTATCGATCCAAAACGTCTTCGTGGCACCGTTGCGGACCACGAACATGGTGATGGGCTTGCCGAGATCAAAACAGCGATGCCGGGCAAGGTCGTTCGCATCCTGTGCAGTGTCGGAGATGAAGTAACGCAGGGCGACAGCGTTCTGGTCGTAGAGGCGATGAAGATGCAGAACGAACTCAAGACACCCAAATCCGGAGTTATCAAACAGATCCGAGTCTCGGAAGGGGCAACGGTTGCAGCCGATGACATCCTGGCGACGATCGAATAATTCGTTTCTTTAAACGCAGAGCTCGCGGAGGACGCAGAGAAAGAAAACTAGATTTCTCTGCGTCCTCCGCGAGCTCTGCGTTTAAATTATCGCTTAGTTACTTCGCCGCCCTTGGCGAACTAATCATGTTTGCCAGCAAACGATACGCTCCCGGAACTCCCGCCGGCAGTTGCCTGAACAGCGAATAGCTGCAGTAGATATATTTCCCTTTTCCGATGTCGGCGACCACGAGTCCGCCCTTGTTCTCCGCTTCACCCGCGTCGTGGGATTCAAGAAGCCCGACATACTTCGGATCCATCGTCGAGAAGTTGTAGAGATTCCGCTCCTGCACCCAGCCTTTGAAATCTTCTTGCGTGATCTTGTTCGGAAAATGCAATATCGGATGTGCCGATTCGGCTATTGTGACCGGCGCATTCTCATCGACGACTCGCGGTCCCATCTGCGTCGGGAAGGGTGTTAGATTTTGCTGAGAATAAGTCGCCGGGAGTTGATACTGTACTACGAGCGTGCCCCCATTCCTGGCAAAATCCAGAAGACGTTGATTGTTCGCAACCACGTCCGGCCGAACCTGATATGCCCGAATGCCGACAACGATGGTGTCGAACTTAGAAAGATTGCCCGTCGCGAGCGCGCGTTCGTCGATCTCTTCGAGCTGGAGCCCGAGTTGCCTTATCGCCTGTGGCACACGATCACCGCTTCCGCGGATGTAACCGACGCTGACTGGCACGGTTTTCAGATCTATTACCTGAAAATCCGTCCGAGCGGGAGTATAGACTCGGTTCGTTTGAATATGCGGATACTGAATAGTATTAAGCGAGAGAGTTTCCTGGAGTCCAACTACAGGTTTGATCTGAGACGCTATCGAATACCGCCCCGGTTTGGTCGCTCTTGAAATGGTCAAATCGAAATCCATGTTCAAGGCTTTGCGCTTTCCATCCAAGTCGAAACCTTTAGCACTCGATTCAAGCGTCCAATCCAGTTTCGGATCGAAATCAAAGGCAGCGACGCCACTAACTGGCATCGTTGAATGATTTGTAACTACTTGAGACAGACGCTTCTTTTGAGGGCGTGAGTTGAAAGGCACGATAGCGAGATTCTCACTCACGCTGACCGTTAGCTTCGGGACGACGTTCAGATTTCGACGGATCTCACCCCTTACGTCGTCCGCGTAGCGATACTCGACCGGCTGCGAAAACGTCATCTCGACGCTTTGGATCTCGATTTTTATTTCCGCCGCAACGACGGGCTTTTGAAAGGGGAGCGTCTGGTTGTCGTCGTTCTTCCAACGGAACATGTCGCCATCGCGAGGTTCGGAAAGCCAGTATGGTTGGGTCGGCTTCTCGTCCGAACCCACTCGTACTTTAAAAGAGGCGGAATGTTTCGCGCTCTCTCGGCGTACGAACTGCGACTGCGGCTGCGTCTCCGATGGTTGGTCGAGGGATGCTTCGCTCCAGCCCGTGGGGGCCGCGATCACAACTTCTTTCACTTTTAACTCGGTCGACGCTGGAAAAAACACACGGGTCGACATAGTAAATTCTTCACCACCGACAACTGTTTCTTTTTCAGAGATCGCGTCTATCTGAATACTGGCAGCGAGCTTTATGGCATCGAGGAACTGGACCTGCTTCTGCTTCATCACTGCCTTGGAGGACCGGTCGCGCGTAATCCACTCCGCATCGTAAGCATGTTTGTAGCCCTCCACGAGCCGGCCAAGTGTGGCTGCCTGATCCTCCTGCCGGTGTGCCGACAGAACCGCGAGCGCCGAATCGCTCACGCGTTTTGCAACCTCAGCAAAGCGTGCTTCCGAATTGTCCACCAGGCGAGCGACATTCGCCACAGAGGTGTCGATACCGCTAAATATCCCGGTCTCGGTCCCGATCCCGTCGACGAGGTTGAGGTTTGAAAACTGATCGCCCTTCAACTCGAGGACGCCCTGCTCCTGCGAACGGTGTTGGCTGCGAGCATGCATTGCGATCTCGAAATAGGAGCGACCCAACAGCGGATCGTATTTCCCGGTGTTTATCCGAAGCGTTGGAGCATCCGTGCCGCGGTGCCGGACGTAGAATTTCTTTACGGTCCAGGCTCCTCCCGCGGCGTTACATTGTTGGGGATCTGCAGCGGCCTTAACAGCTATCGGCGAAATGTATCCGGCAAACTGATGCTGCCCATGCCCGTCTGTTGCTGTCCCATTAAATTGAGCGATGACGACGAGCGGCTGAAATGTGCGGATGACACGGACGACATCGCAAAGAATAATCTTCTCGTCCCATTTACTTTTTGCTTCGGCAAGCGTCTTGGAAAAACCATAATCGTAAGCTCGCGTGAAAAACTGCTCGGCACCGTCGAGCTTTCGTGCCTGTAAAAGTTCTTCGGTACGGATCACGCCGAGCGCTTCGCCAAGTTCGGGACCGATGATGTTCTGCCCACCGTCACCACGTGTCAATGAAAGATAGGCGGTCCGTGCACTCTCTCCGCGAGCCAGATACGCGAGAAGCGCAGTGTCCTCGTCATCCGGGTGTGC
>JBKKAS010000390.1:0-4390 GCA_046714595.1 Pyrinomonadaceae bacterium
CCGTACAGATGCCCTCCGATCGCGAACGTCATGGCTGAAATGAGAACCGTAACGAATGCGCTCCGGATGTTGTTAACGGCAGCATTGCGTGGCTGGTCGCGGATAAACCGGCGGCCGAAGCACCACCCCATAAAAAGGCCGAGCCACCATGTCGCCAGAAACCCTATAACCGCCACAAAAATGCGAGCACCGAACCCAAAATCGGCGTAGGCAAATTGCTTGAACTTAAGGTTCGTGAAGTATTCGGGGGAAATCGTAAAAGTAACTTGATCGTGAACTATTCCGTAGAGCCCAGCGAGGAAGGCTCCAACAGCGGCGCACGCAAACATGGGTAAGAGATCTACCTTCTTAACATGAGGATACAAATATCGGGCCATCGAAATCCTGACTGCGAGGCCGTTCCAATCGACTTCGTCTAAAAACTCGCGCCCTGATTCGCTTACTTACCAAACTTTCCTTTC
Source organism: Pyrinomonadaceae bacterium (assembly GCA_046714595.1). GTDB lineage: Bacteria > Acidobacteriota > Blastocatellia > Pyrinomonadales > Pyrinomonadaceae > OLB17. The sequence goes on from JBKKAS010000390.1 coordinate 462, forward strand.
ACTCGCTTAACATCGGCGGCGTCGGAGAACAGACTAGCTGCCCGGCTCCACGACGATCTGGCGAGCTCGGTCTTTCCCTGTTTTTCGTAGACGTCGCCGAGGTGTTCGTGGATGGTGCCGGAGCTTGAGTCGATGCGAAGCGCTTCCTTCAAACTCTTCTCGGCCTCGGGCAGCTTGCCGAGTTTGAAATACGCCCAGCCGAGGCTGTCGAGATAAGACGGATTCGTCGGGTCGATCTTCACCGCTTGCTGGATCAGCGTCAGCGCTTCGTCTATCCGCTCGTTCCTTTCAACAAGAAAGTAGCCAAGGTTGTTGAGCGCGATCGGGTTGCCGGGCGTCTCTTTCAAAAGATCACGCAATGTAGCTTCGGCACCCTTGAAGTCGCCGGACATCTGCTGTGCGGTCGCGAGTGTTAGCCGTGCGATCTGCTTCCGCTCGGCGCCGCGTGCGACGCCGTAAGCCTGGTTCGCCGCATCGACCGCTTCCTTTCCGCGGTTCGCCTCGCTATACAGGTTCGAAATAAACAGAAAGTTAGAAAACGCGTCGAATTGCGGTACCGCGACGGTTACCGATTCGCGTCCGGTTACCCCGGTAGAGTTTTGTACCGAAGGCGCGGCGGCGGTGGTTTCCATCAGCTTCCTGATGAGCGCGACCGCATCGTCGACTTTGCCGGTCTCGGTCAGCAGCGTGGCCTCGAGTCTGAGGAATCCGTAGTCGTTAGGAATGCGTTGTCTTACTGCCCGGATCGCAGCTAACGCCTCGGTGCGACTGCCCGTTTCGCGAAGGAGCTGGATCAACTGTCGGTCGGCGAACAGATCGCCTTTGCCGAGAAACTTTCGCGACCGGTCGATGACCGTTCTTGCTTCCTCGATGTTGTTAGCGTTCTTGTAGGTGCCGAGCATCTTCTCGAAAAGGTGCATCGCAAATTCGCGCTCGTCGTCACCAGGCGTTTCCGGCGGCTCCGGAACACGGATCCTGAATGCAGTTTCGAAAGCGGCGATCGCGTCCTTCGGCCGATCGGAGCGCGCCATGAGGTCGCCCAATGTCACCTGCAGCATGGATGCAGACACTCGATCAGACGCTAGCAGACGGGTCGAGGAATCGCGAAGCAAAGTCGCGGCCGCGTCGATCATTCCCGTCCGTGCCTGCGTCTGTGCAAGCAATGTTATCAACGAGACGTTTGTCGGGTTTGCAGACACCGCCTGACGGAGTGTATCCACGGCGGTTGCCGCCGCGTCCTTCTCGGCGTTCTCGATCGCCTCGCGGAGAACATCGACCGCCGTCGTGTTTTCCGGGTCGTCCACGACCAGCAAGCTTAATGTCTCGATCGCTTCACGCGTGCGGCCGACCTTCAGCAACATCGTGCCAAGCCGCAACGAAGCATTCTCAGGCGCTAAATTCTGGCCGCCCGTAAGCATCTGGTAGAACCGCGTATCAACCGGGGCCGATGACGAGAGCCATTTTCGCAAAGCTTCGATACTCTGCGGGGTATCGCCCGTCTTATCGAGCAGGTCGCTGAGCAGCGCCCACGCCTCGGCATTTCTCGGATCGAGCCGGGCAACTTGTTTCCATTCCGTTATCGCCTTTTGCGCCGCCTCCGCATCAAACGGACCGGAAACGAACCGGCTCTGAAATGAATAAAGTCTCGCTAGAAGCCGCCGAGCGCCAAAGCTGTTTGGATTGACCCGCGTCGCAAGGTTCGCCAGTTGTATCGCTTCATCCGTGTCCTGTGGCTGGACGTTGATGGCGAGCTCCGCAAGCGCCGTATATCCCTCGGAAAGCATCGGATCGAGCTCAACCGATCTGTGAAACGCCTCGCGTGCTAATCTCGCATTGTCCTGCCGTCCCACCCGCGAACGCGCACGATCGCCGCTCCAGAAAACATACCGCTGCCCTTCAAGAAGTTTTGCGTACGCCTGTTGGCGCATTTCGCGAGGCGTGGGAGCATCGGCTGCTCTGCTTTCAAGCGCTTTCGCGAGTTGTTCGGATATTCGTGGCAGGGGTGTCGGCGTCGGAACCCGAGGAGGTGGCGGCGGACTGATCTGGGCCAGGCAAATTCCCGCGATAAACAATATGAGACCACCTGAAGCAACCAATTTTATTGTCATCATCAGCGTAAGTACCGAACAGAGATAACAAGCGGTTCAGGGAACCGCTTGGAAAGTAAACCAGTTAAGAAGCGATGCGGCGCCTATTTCTTTTCCGGCTGCGTCTGCGGTCGGGGCGCCTGCTGCGGGCTGGGCTGCCGCTGGGAGATAACCGTCGTCAACGCTTGCGGGATCTGGTTCGTCAGAATATCGCCCTGGTTCTCGATGATCTGATCGATCAGTTCAAATTTCTCTTTATCGAAATCCTTGGTCATGAGGACACCATTCTTGTCGATCGTCATCGGATAGATGCCGAACAGTTGATTCCTGAAATTCTGAAAGAATGAAACGCTCTCGGGCGGAAGTACCTTTCGTCGTTCCGGGTCGGGCTCAGGGATCGGGGCTCCGATCAGTCCGAGCTGCTCTTTCGATTTCTCGACCCAATCGCTGTTCGGAAAGTCACGAATAATCCGCTGGAAATATCGGGCTGCCTGGTCGGTCTCTTCCTCGACAAGGTAAGTAACGGCGAGCTTGTACAGAGCTTCGTCGGCGAAGCTGAAGTTCGGGTACTTTTCGATGATCTCCCGGTAGCGCGACTGGGCTCCTTTCAATCCGCCCTTTTTCTGATCGACCGACTGCGTGTAGTAATAATTTGCTACGTACAATCCGTGAAGGCCCAGGTTGTCCTGAACTTCAGCGAGCCGTTTTTCCGCTTCGGGTTTCAAGATCGAGTTCGGGTATTGCTGCATTAGCGCCCTGAGTCGTGTCTCGGCCCGTTTCGCGCGGGTCGCGTCACGATCCGGCAAGCCGATCTGTCTCATTTCCGATTCACCGATCTTCAGGATCACTCGATCGGCGAGCGGGTGCGTCGGGAAAAAGGTCAGCCAATCCTGATACGCCGCGATCGCCTGGATCAAAGCGCTTGTCGAGCCTTCGAGATAGAACGAGTCAGCGACCGCCAGCTTCGACATGGGCAGATATGGCGAGTCCGGGTAAGTCGTGATGATCGTCTGGAACAAAAGACGGCCGACATCATAGTTTCTCTTTCGCACTTCGCGGGTAGCGACAATGAAAAGCTCTCGATCGCGTCCGGGCGTAACCGTTCCGATCAACTGCTCAAACTCATCGCTTCCGCCGCCGCCGAATATCCCCAGGAATTTTTTCTTTTTCTTCAGCTCTCGCGGCTTTCCGACGTTGGATTCGGGATTCGCACGGGCCGACGCCGTCTCGCCTTGCAATGCGTCCGCCCGCCTTTGCAGATCCGCTACATCGGCTTCGATACGGTCGATCTCGCTCGCCTCATATTTTTCCGAGCGGTCCAGCTTTCCACGCAGGCCGTTTACATCCGATTGAAGAGTCGATGCCTCTTTCTCGATTGCGCGAAGCCGGGCGTACGGGGTATCGCTATTCTCTTTGTCGGTCTTCGTTGCTTTGTCGTCTTTGCTCTCTTGCTTCAACACCGAGGCCGCGCTCGTCGCCGAGCGTCGGATCGTTTCAAGCTTCTGGCGCATAACTTCGAGCCGCTGTGCCGGCGAACCGTCGCCCGGCTTTTGCGCAAACGCGCCCAGCGACGACAAGGCTATAACAGCCAAAAGTGAGACAACGATTCTTCGTGTTGATAAAAACATAATTCTTCTCCAATGGGCTGAACCGCGAGTGCGAACGAGCACGCCAATATATCTTTCCGGAGCACGCTTCTAACAACCGGGTTTCTGCTCGCTCGTCATACCCAGACGGTGCCCTTATCTAAAAGATCTCTGACGGATTCGGCCGGAGTTCCGCGTCCGTAGACGGCTGAACCAGCTACGACGATGTCCGCTCCCGATTCGACTATCTCAGCGA
>JBKKAS010000391.1:0-6221 GCA_046714595.1 Pyrinomonadaceae bacterium
ACAACGGACCGTGCGGTGTTCCGACCGTCGACGGGAGACTGGTATATCCTTCGGAGCTCCGACAGTTCGGTGACCGGCGTCCATTGGGGTGTCAGCGGTGACATTCCGATTCCGACGGCATACATCCCGCAATAGGAAGCATCCACAGATGCTTATGATCAAGAGGCTGTCCGCAGAGGGCAGCCTCTTTTTTCTATGACCGGTTATTGGTTGAGTGAGCTGAAGGGAACTAAGTGAAGTAAAAAGAAAGGCTCCGTCCGCACGACGAAGCCTTTCGAAATTAACAAACTAACGACCGCGACTACCTGTAAACATTCTCACCGCGGTGGTTCGTCTTCCATTCATTCTCAAAGAAGCTGGCATCTTCATCCGATCGCGGCGTTACACCGAGCAGCGTGCCGCCGTCGCGGATACCGGTCTCGTATTCTTTAGCGCGATCCTCGGGAATTCCCCAGCCGATCAATCCACCGACAAGTCCACCCGTGAGGCCACCGGCACCAGCGCCCGCGAGAGCGGCCGCGATGGGTCCCCAAACAACCAGACCGAGACCCGGCAGAAGAACGTTCGTTCCGATCGCCGCGATGCCACCGATAATAGCACCAAGCGTTCCGCCAATTGCTCCACCGGTTCCCATACCCTCAAGTGCTTTGTTGTCCTCGAGGACTGTGTCTCCGTCGGAATAGTATTTCTTACGCGTTTCGTCGGACATCATGACGTTGATGTCATCGTCCGCATAACCGCGGTCGCGCAAACTTTTGTACGCACCCTCGGTACTTTCGCGGTCACGGAACATACCCGTCAATATTTTGTCTTCCTGGCGTGATGTAGCCTGATTGGTCATATTATTTCCCCTTTTTATTTGGATTAGGATCTAGCTTTCGCTATCAACCAGGCAAGTAGCAATCATTGTGCCTTTTCCCAGTGCATTCGATAATGACGTGTGTTTACTACAAAAAGCGGCAAAGCTGATCTCGATCATTCGTTGACGAATGTCTTGAATCAGAACGTCGAACGTAATCCAGATTACAGCGCAAAAAAAAGCCCGCTACGATGAGCGGGCCCAACCGGGTTTAGTGGCGATCGGCTTACTTCGGGCGTGTTGCAGTGAACGCCATCGAGCCAAACCCGCCGCCGGTGATGGTACCGGTAATTTTGTCACCGTCGATCGTTCCTTCAATGACGAAATCCATGGGTTGACCTTGAATGTCGGCCTTCAGTGTCGCCGTGATCATCTTGCCACTGACCTTGCCGCCGGTAATGGCTGCGTTGCCGATGACCGAAGAGCTGGTGCCAGCGAAGGTCCCGCCCTCTTGCTTGAGATCAACGGCTAACTCGACCGGCTGACCGGGTGCATCAACAACCCACGTCCATTTGCCCCCAAGGTTCGCCCCTGGTGCTGCCGACATATCCGCGCTCTTGACCATAACGACCGTCTTCGGATCGACCGTTATCTCCACAAGCCGCTTTGTTACCTCGGGCGTCATCGATTCCTGAAAACGGCCGCCAAGGTACTGCGCCAAAAACTTCTCGCCTGCGGCGAACATCGCCATGTTATTCACCGGACGCTGAAATCCGTGGCCTTCATCACCGGCGAGGAGATATTGAACGGGATAGTTGCGTTCGCGAAGGGCGATCACGATCTGGTCAGCTTCGGCCTTCTTTACACGGGGGTCGTTTGCGCCCTGGACGATCAATAACGGAGTTTTGATCTTCGCGACATGATTCAAAGGGGACTGCCGCTCAAGCTGGGCTCGTCCTTCAGGCGTATTCGGGTCGCCCATACGCTTATGGAACAGTGCACGGATGGATTCCCAGTAGGGCGGGATCGAACCGAGCAGCGTGTTGAGATTAGAAGGAGCGACGATAGCGACTGCGGCTGCATAAAGGTCGGGTGTGAACGTCACACCGGCCAAAGTAGCGTAGCCGCCGTAACTGCCGCCCATGATGCCAACCCGCTTCGGATCTGCTATTCCCTGGTCGACGAGATACTTAACGCCCCAGGTAAGGTCGTCCTGCATCTTGTCGCCCCATTGGTTATTCCCGGAGTCGAGAAACTTTTTCCCGAACCCGGTTGACGCCCTGAAGTTCGGACTCAGCACCGCGTAGCCGCGATTCGCCAGAAACTGGGCCATGCTGTTATAACCCCAGCTGTCCCGGCCCCACGGACCGCCATGCGGTACGACCACCAGCGGGAGATTCTTTTCGGGCATACCTTTCGGAAGCGTCAGATACGCTGGAATCTCAAGGCCGTCAGAAGATTTGTACCGAACAGGGCGCATCGGCGAGAGAGCTTTTCTCTCCAGCTTCTCCCGTGACGTGTAGAGTGTCGACAGGTTTTTCGTCTTGCGGTCGAAGATCCAGACGGTCCCCGGATCGACATCGCTAAAAGTCGAGACAATAAATTTCGTCTCGTCCTTGGTGCTCGAGCCGAACGCGATCTCGCGATCACCGATACGTTTCTTGATCAGTTTATAATCCTTCTCCAGGTTTTTGTCCTTGAAGTAAATTCGTACCCGGTCGTCGTTATAAGTCGTTGCGATGAGCTCTTTTGTCACATCTGAGAACGACGCGTTGCCGAAATCGACTCGGCTCATTGGATCTTGCTCAACCAGTTCTTCCTTGCCCGTTTCCGGATCGAATAGAACCAGCTGTATCAGGTCGCGGTTTCCTTTGTTCGAAACCATGTAGACGCGCTTGTCGTCTTTTGCAAATCGCACCGGCCCGCAGCTTTCAAATACTCCGCACGAATAGACGCTGCTAAACTTGTCACCGTCGACGCGAAGCACTTCGGTCGTGCCATCCGGCGCCGAGCGCGTTGCCATCCTGACCTTTCCTGCGTTATCGAATATCCACCCGGTCAGACGGTCCTTGTTTTCGCGAAGGAGCGTCTTGGTCCCGGTCGAGATTTGAACCTTGTAGAGGTCGTGCCATGCCTTATCCCGGTCATTGATCCCAATGTAGATAAAATCGGGCTCGGTCTCAGGCACCTCATAAATGGCGGTTCGGACTCCTTTCGCGTTTGTAAGGTTGGTCGGGGTCGGCACCTCAGCGCCGGCCGCAGGCGAGGCTGACGGGTCGACGGCAAATACATTAAAGTTCTCATCGCCATCGTTGTCCTTGGTGAAGAGAATGTACTTGCTGTCCCAGCTCCAGAAATAGCCGGAGATGGGACGCTTCATTTCGGCGGTCAACGGTCGCGCTTTCTCGAAAGGCTCTTCGATTCGTTTGACCCAGACGTTTCGGACGTCCTTGAGGGGCTTAATAAACGAGATGTACTTGCCATCCGGCGAGATCCGAGCGCCCGCGTACTCAGGATTCCCAAAAAAGATCTCGCGGTCTATCAGCGCCGGCTGCTGCGCCATAGCCGTCGCCGAAAATAGAAAGATCACGAACAGGATAGGTGTAGTAAGTTTGATTGTTTTCATAGATTTGCTTGGATGGGGGGTCACCCCGGTCGTTGGTGTGTTCCGATTGTACGCGAGTTTCGCGTCTTAAGTTCTTAAAAAATGTCGCCGCTCCACGTCTTCTTCCGGAATCTGCTTTCGGTCCAGAAGCCTTTTATGAGCTCGATCCGCGGTTTGGCATTCGGCTTCAGAACGAGCGAGACGACGTCATACCGATAAGGCATTTCTCGAAGACCGAATACTCGCCGGTAGATCCGTGCGGTTCGGGTGATCTGTCGCTGCTTTCTGAGCGTTACAGTCGCCAGCGGCGCAGCGAACTCATCCGACGTTTTGGTTTTTACTTCGACAAAGCAGAGAGTTTCGCCGTCGAGTGCGACAATATCGATCTCGCCCGTCACGGCGACGCCGCGGGTGTTCCGGCCGATGGGAACTTTGAAGTTGGAAAGGACGAGCCGATAACCGTTTGTTTCGAGATATTCGGCGGCGAGATGCTCACCGCGGACGCCGATCGATCTTGAGGCTTCCCACGATGGGAGCCCTGCCTGCTCTCTGATAGACAAGATTTCGGACATCGGTAAACGGAAATGGCCCCGATTATATCAGAAATTCGTTGTCTATTTTAAGGTGACCCAGGCGAAGTCAACGGGCGAATAAACGGCCGAAGAACCTTCCAGGTCCCTCGGCCGTTCCAGTGCTTACCAAGAGTCGATAGTTTACGGCACGATCTTCAGCACTTCGCCGATCAAAGCATCGGTACTTTTATTCGTTACATAAAGCGCGCCGTCAGGCCCGACTGCAATTCCTCCCGGTGCTATCAACGGCGGGCCTGAAATGATATTGGTGCGGACGCCATCCGGGGCGATTCGGACGAGCCTCCCTCCAAGTGCGAAACGCGGAATAGCGAGTCTCGCGATCTCGAGCACGTACAACGAGCCATCGGGCCCAAATGCGATGTCGATTATGTTGGTGAATCCGCTATGAGCAACGACAGGCGTGCCGCCGTCAACGGGGACTCGGTACACGTTTGCAGCGCCGACCGTGAACGGAAACCCGGTCAACTGTCCGACGTAATAATCACCATCTGGTCCGAGCACGACGGTTGTCGGTACGGCTTGGACGGAAACCGTCGTTCCGGGGGTCGGGGTAGGCGATGGAGACGGAGGAATTGGTGCCGGCACCAAGAGGTTCGGAAACACCGCCAGCGTCGTGATGTGGCCCCGTGCGGACACTTGATTTAACGAATTTCCGCCCGCGTCGGCATAGACCACCTTCCCCGGAAGAGCAAGCAAGCCGTAGGGGTTGCTGTCGGGTACAAAGCCGTCGGGATTGTGTTCCAGTTCGTACGCGGCGAGATCTCCGTAATATCGGAACCTACCACTTGGGTTGAAGCGTGCGAGGCGGCCGAGAAGAGCTCCGCCTGCACCAAAGTCGCCGCGAAATGCAGGGTCACCCCCCAGACCGATCGTTACATATGCGTTGCCCATCCCCTGGAATGAAACATCGTGTGCACCGGTCGCACCGCTACCCGAACCTATCCCAGCACTTGGCGACCCGATGGGCCTGATCAGGGAAGGTAACCCTTCGATGATCCGGTCCGCCGTTTCGTTTTCAAGATCGATTCTGGTGATAGAACCGGTCGTCGAATAGCACCTCGTCGAGCCATCGCCCATCGAGCGGCACATGCCATTGTGGGGACCGTTTGTCCCGGCTTCGGCAACGTACAACCCGCCGTCCGGGCCAAAGTTCAAACCCCGCGGGTTATGAAGGTTTATCGCAATTACGTCGACCGTCACACCGCCTGCACTCGCAGCCGAACTGGGAACTGCGAAATAGAATGAGTGAATAGCCGGCGCGAGCAAAAACGCAGCTACGACGACCAGCAGCGAAATCTTCGAAAGCTTCATGATTTTTCTCCTATGACCGAATGCCTTATGCGGAAACGTCTAAGAGTCCGATCACCACTGGAAGCGGGAATCTCCGAGAAAGGACCCATCAATAGAAGTCCGTAACCGGATAGTTTAATTCCGGCTGAGACAACTACACAAAATTCCGAATATCGGGATTTTATATCACCATAGGATCAGAGTCAATAAATTCCTTAGACTCCTCCGGCCCACGATGCTACGCGCGGTTTACGGACAACTGTCCGTGAATCGGTACTAGACAATCAGGTTGAGCGAAAATCAAGAAGGCCGGAGCAAGCGCTCCAGCCTTTTTGTATCACAACGATTTATCCGATCCCTCACATTATGGGAGTTCCCATCGTGAACAGTGCTTTCCATACGCCACCTTCTTTACCGTAGATGCTGACGCCATTTTCATTGGGTATCGCGGTGCCCTGGCATTTGCCGTCGACTGCGCTCTTAAAGGTTAAGAGGCTGAAATCAGGGCTGAGTGAAACACTCGCGGGGTCAGTTAGCGACACTGATTTGACTTCGCAGCCGTCCTCGGCCCACGTCTTCAGTGCTGTAGCACGATCCGAACGGCCTTTGCTGGTAAATGCAACGAGGTTCTTACCGGCCCACTCGTCCAGGCCCTTGGCGTTTTTGTCCTTCCAATCATCCCAGGCCTTCTTTTCCAAAGCGAATATTGCATCGGTTGCGGCATCAGGCTTGGGTTGGGTCGCTGAAGTGGTCGATGCAGGCTTCGCCGTGGATGCGGTGGCTTGGGCCGGTTTGGCACTTGGATCGGCGATCGGCGACTCGGCATGAAAGGCTCCCTTCCACTTGTCACCTTCGCGGACATAAACGCCCGCCGCCCAGCAGTTAGCGGGGACCTTTTAGCCACCGCACGTTCCGTCTACTGCCACCTTGTAGG
>JBKKAS010000392.1:0-6708 GCA_046714595.1 Pyrinomonadaceae bacterium
AACAGAAATTAGAAAACCTATGTTAACCGTCGAGATACATGCTACTTCCCACGTCGGACGGGTTCGCCGTGGCAACGAGGACAATTATCTTCTTCTTAACATCTCGCGCTCGCGTGCGTGGACGAGCGAGCAGGCCGACGGTGAGTTCGTGATCGAAAGCCAGAAGTTCGATATCGAGGCGGATGGAATTGTGCTTGCTGTTTCGGACGGCATGGGCGGAGCTCTGGCCGGCGAAGTGGCGAGTAAGATGGCCGTCGAAAGTGTCAGCGAAAAGCTTTTGCTTGATGAAGAGGACACGGAAGCCACGCTGACGCCTGAAAGCCATCAATACAGTCTTATCTCCAAGCTTTACAACGCGACGGTATATGCGAATTATCTTGTGCATCAACAAGGGCGAACCGATCCGCAGTTTCAAGGAATGGGGGCGACGTTCACCGGAATAGGGCTTACTCCGGACGGTGTCGACATCATCCAGGTCGGCGACAGTCGTGCATATCTCGTACGAAACGGGAAGATCTATCAGGTAACCAAAGATCAATCTCTTGTTCAGCAGCTTATCGACGCGCAGCAGATCTCCGCTGAGGAAGCCGAAACGCACACATTAAAGAATGTCATTCTGCAGGCCCTTGGCGCGCAGAACGAGATCTATCCGGTTTCCGCGAGGCTGACGCCGAACCAGAATGATGTGTTGCTCTTATGCAGCGACGGTCTTTCAAATAAAGTTACAGCGGCAAGCATGCAAAAACATGTCGTGGATAATTTGGATCACCTCGAGCAGGCGTGTGCTGAACTTGTCCGCGAAGCCAACGAGAACGGTGGCGAGGATAATATAACTGTTATTCTGGCGAAACTAAGCGGAGATGGGCTGAGTGTGACGAAAAGTGATGAAGTGCAGCTTGAACTTATTGACCTCGGAAACATCCATGATACCGCCGATCAGGAAACCGACACTGCAGAAATTGTCTAGTCCCCCCGCCACTCGGGAAGCTCAGTTAATACGCGCCTGACGTAGATCGACGAGCCCTTTACATTAACAACCTCAACCTTCTCGCCCTCGGTCAACTCCGTCTCGCCGTCCACGGGAAACGCCGTCCATATCGAACCGTAAACTTTGACGGCGCCTTCCCTCAACGCACCTTTACTCGCAAGCGTTACGGTACCGATCTGGCCGGGCAGCGAATCGACTCCCATCTTTACGGAATCCTCTTCGTCATGCGACCAGTATTTCGCAAAGATCGTCCGCGACATCGCCGTCAACGCCACCGAGACGATCGCGAATACCAGAAACTGCAGCAAAAATCCGCCGCCGACGAGGCCGACAAGTGCCGCCGCGATCGCCCCGATACCAAACCACAGCAACACGAAACCAAGTGTAAAGACTTCCGCGATGATGAGGGCAACGCCCAGTACGAGCCACAATATCCAAGCCGCTTGTTCCATTTTTGTTTGGCGATTCTTTCCCGAGATAGTATCACAGGCGAAACGCTGAATCGCGTTTAGAAGTTTAATTATGCTAATCTCAAATTCGTGCTGAGGTGGCGGAATTGGTAGACGCCCAGGACTTAAAATCCTGTGTCCTTAGGGACGTGCGGGTTCGATTCCCGCCCTCAGCACCATGCCTAATTGCGAAACCCCGAGCACACCGCCGGGGTTTTTTGGCTTCTGGCATGGGCATTGCGAAGCATCAGCGGGGTATGTACGGAGAAGATATGAAAAGAGAATTTATTTCGAAGCTTTTGGTTGCGGCATTCATGGCGTTTTCATTGGGTCATGCGGTGACGGCTCAAAACAGGCAGGTATTGGCTCAGGCTCAGCAGATCACCGGAGACCGCTTCGTGTTTGCTGGCCGAACGCCGAGGGGAGCGAGTATTTATGGCGTGAAAGCTCCATCGGCATCCATGCTGTCGGCGATCGATGGTGGCTTGACGGACCTGTTCGCGGTAGCGCGAAAGAACGGCTACTCACGGCGGTTGAATTATTCCGATTACACGATATTCATCGCAAATGCTGACCGCAGCCGTGATAGAGCCGGGAAATATTCGCCGGACATCGCTGTCGGCGCCGCCCAATACGCCGGCACGGACTACGACCAGGGTGGTTATGTTTATGCGGCAGGAATGGTCATCTCCTTCAGTCCGATGTCGTTTGTGATCGCGGATCACACACGCGACTTCAACCGTGTGTCGGACGTCGTCCGGTACGAAGGTGAACATCTCGTGCTGTATCACAACGATCGTCGACGCTATTCGCAGACGGCCGACCACAGCCGCGGCGGCGGGCATCCGATCCTGCAATAGCCGCCCTATATCGTGCGCAGCGTAAACGATATTGTCACCGGGATGCTCCGTAGGGTGGACTTCCGCATCGTCGACCACTGAAAAATAGGGTGTTTGACCGCTAGTACGTGAAACAAGAGAGGGTGGCACGGTCATTGCAAATCTAGCGAGCGGATGTCGTTTGAAAACCTGCGGAGATCGAGAATGGATAGGAATTAGTTCTCATTCGGACGAAGGTCTTCGCTAGTTTCTTTTCGGCGCTACATAATTTAAGAAATCTAAAAGTTTGGTCGTTGGCGAAAATTCCGCGGCCATTTCGAGAAAGCCCGACGTGAAGGGGAGAGCACGTCGGGCTTTTTCTATTGCTCGTTTGCCGACCGCCGCCTGCCCATATAAAATTACAGTTTCGAACAGCTACAATTTATTTTTCGATATCAACAGTGAGGGATAAGAATGACTGGAAGAAGCAAAGTTACGGTCGTCGGCGCGGGAAATGTCGGAGCGACGGCTGCACATTGGATCGGGAGTAAGGAACTTGCCGATGTCGTTTTGGTCGACATCGTCGAGGGAACTCCGCAGGGCAAGTCACTTGATCTGGCACAGGCCGCGCCTATCGACGGGTTTGACGTAAAGATCGTCGGAACGAATTCTTATGAAGCGACCGCGGATTCGGATGTTGTAATTATCACCGCCGGCCTGCCGCGTAAACCGGGGATGAGCCGCGACGACCTATTGAAGACAAACTCCGACATCGTCGGACAGGTGACCGAGCAGGTCGCGAAGTATTCACCGAACTCGATCCTTATCGTCGTCTCGAATCCGCTCGACGCAATGGCGCAGGTCGCATTTCGCCGCTCCGGCTTTGCGAAGAACCGCGTCATGGGAATGGCAGGCGTTCTCGATTCTGCTCGTATGCGCTGCTTCCTTGCGGAGGCATTGAATGTCTCGGTCGAGAATGTTACGGCATTCGTTCTCGGCGGGCACGGTGACACGATGGTACCGCTGCCTCGCTATTCGACTTGTGCGGGCATTCCGGTTACGGAGCTACTTCCTAAGGATCAGCTCGACGCGATCCTGGCGCGCACCGCCAGCGGTGGTGCCGAGATCGTCGGTCTGCTGAAAACCGGCTCAGCCTATTATGCGCCAAGTCTAGGCGCGGTCGAGATGACTGAGGCGATCTTGAAGGACAAGAAAAAGATCCTGCCGTGCGCGGTATTCCTCGAAGGCGAATACGGGATCAGCAATCTGTTCGTCGGCGTTCCGGTGAAGCTTGGCAAAAACGGTGTCGAACAGATCATCGAGATCAGCCTGACCAACGATGAGCGCGCGGCACTTCATAAGAGCGCTGCATCGGTGCAGGAACTTGTCGATATCCTGGAGATCTGATAACTTCTTTTTGAATTAGAAATTCGTCGGGGGGAAAGCGTAGATCGCTTTCCCCTTTTTCTTTGCCCGGTCACCTTGACCGATTCGGTCAATCAAAATGAGGTAAAAGTCATGAATCAAAAATCCCACAAAAACCTTAAGTCTAATTATTGCTCTACCTATCTTCTTGGCACAAACCTTGTAAAAGGATTCGCGGCGATTAGTGTCGTCAACGTTTTGCTTTTAATAAGGAGCTTTGTGATGAAACCGTTTACAGGTCATTTTTCTTTTGTTAGAAAGACGATCTCCCTGTGCCTGCTTGTTGCGTTCGTCGTCTCGAACGTCGTCGCCGTGCGAACACTCGCGACGGCGGCGTCGAAGACATCGGCGTCGGCAACATTCACCACCGATCTTACGCAGCTTGGCCGTGAAGGAAGACTGCGTCAGAGCCCAAATTTCGAGACTGAGATAAATCAGGTCCTCGAGGTGTTGGGGAAAGGGGGAGGCCGCCAGCCAGTCATCGTAGATGAAGACGGCAGCGTTCAGGATGAGATCGTCGAACAGATAGCAATTCGCCTCGCAAAGGGTTCCATACCTGATGCGCTCGAGAATCGCTCCCTGATCAAGCTCGAAACGACGGCGTTGTATTCCAATGCGATCGATTCGGCGAAACTGAACGCGACGATCGCGAACATCCTGGAAACGGTTGTTGCTTCGAAAGGAAATTCGATCCTCTTCGTCGATGACCTCACAACGTTCGTCAACTCGCGTAGCGAGAACTCGGGGTTTGTAACGGCCATCCGCGACGGAAAGCTCCGGTTGATCGGCGGCAGCTCTCGCGCCGCGTTCGAGGAAACGATCGCCGGCAACGATGATCTGAACAGTCTTTTCGAAGTGATCTCGGTCAAGCGTGCAAAGGCGGCCGGGACAGATATCGCAAATCCGCGAGCTGAAGAGTCGTTCGTCGGTGACAATGTTTCGCCCGATCTTCGCCAGATGATGGCCGAAGACCCGAGCGGAAATCGACGCGTCGATGTAATACTTCAGGCGCGTGATGCCGACAACGCTTCACTGCGGGCGCTTCTCAATAACGGTTCGGCACGTATCACCCAGCGGATCGGATCGTCGGATGCAATGGTCGTTAACCTGACGCTCTCCGCGGTCCAGACGCTTTCGGCGAGCGGTCTTATAAATTATGTTTCGACCGACCGACCGACAGGCTCAACGGGACACCTGGAGACAACAACTGGTGCAGCGCAGATGCGAAACCAAGCAGCTGATCTCCTTAGGGGTTCTTACACGCTCAACGGTTCCGGAGTTGGAATCGCATTTCTCGATTCGGGCATCTCCGCGAATCACTCTGCATTCAAGGATAACAACGGCGCTTCAAGGATCGTGGCGAATGTCAATTTCTCCTCTTCGCCGACGACGGACGACAAGTACGGCCACGGCACGCATGTCATGGCACTCGCGGCAGGCAATGAAAGCCGACGTAACGGCGCGTATCGTGGGATCGCTCCGGATGCAGACATTATCAGTGTCAAGGTATTGGACGACACCGGCTCCGGTCACATCTCCGGGCTCCTGGCAGGTCTCGACTGGGTAAAAGAGAATCGCACGAATTACAACATCAAGGTGGTGAATCTGAGTCTTGGTACCGCTGCGATCGACTCATATAGGAACGATCCGGTTTGCCTGAAGGTAAAGCAACTCGTCAGCTTGGGCATCACGGTGGTTGCGGCAGCGGGAAATCTCGGAAAGTCGAATACCGGCCAAGAGATCTATGGCCGCATTCACTCACCCGGCAACAGCCCCTATGCGATCACGGTTGGTGCCAGCAATACGTTAGGTACAAACAGCAGGAGCGACGATGTTGTCGCGAGCTTTAGTTCGCGCGGTCCGACGCGGAGCTTCTATACCTCGACAACGACCGGTGCGAAGATTTACGATAACGTGATCAAGCCCGACCTGGTCGCACCCGGCAACAAACTCGTCGCATCTAAATCTCTTAGCAATCTGATCGCGTCAAGAAACCCGGGGCTGGCCGTCATCGATCCAACCGCCACGAGCTATAACTCGCAGATGTATTCCAGCGGAACGTCGATGTCGACACCGGTCGCGGCGGGTGCCGCAGCGTTGCTTCTCGAGGTCAACAACAAGCTGACACCGAACATGATCAAGATGTTGCTTGAGTATACGGCGCAGCCCATCGCGGGAGCCGACATGCTTGAGCAGGGATCGGGACAGATCAACATCGACGGCGCGGTCCGCGTGGCGAGATCGCTCCGGACGGACCTCGACTTCCGTACGGCTTCGACCGGAACGTCGATGGTTCCGCTTACATGGTTAGAACCGGCACCGTCTTCGACGATCGCCGGCGGCTCAGTTCCCTGGGCGCGGCTGATACTTGCCAATCACTCAGTGATCACGGGGCAGAATCTTATAACGAAGTATCAGTTGGTATATCGAACAGACAAGGTCTTCAGCAGTGGTGTGAGGTTAATAAACGGCAGCTTCGGACTCAATACCAGTACGGAGTATACGACCGGACTGTTTATAAACTCGAACGCCACCTTGAGCAATGGCGGCCCAGAAGGCAGCGGCTCAGTCTTACTGTCATTTGGAGTGCTGATCGGCGACGGCGTTCTCATCGGAGACGGCGTGTTGATCGGCGATGGTGTGCTAATCGGCGACGGCGTTCTCATCGGGGACGGCGTCCTAATTGGTGACGGAGTACTCATCGGTGATGGAGTACTTATTGGTGACGGTGTCCTTATCGCGGACTCGGTCCTCGCTCTGACCAACGATGTCATTGCGAATGGCGACAACACGCCCGGTATGGATCCCGGTTTGGAGTAGTTCACATAGCTAAAAATGGAGGTTAAAAAAATGCTATCTCAAAGAACACAAAAAACACATGCACCACTTATGATCGTCACCACACCTACACTGGCCGTGGCACCGGATCTTTCGAGGCTCTGCATGTTGACGAATGACGACCGGGTGGAGGTACTGGCTTTTCTATCGGTTAGGCCGGTGCACACCGTCGTGATGACAAGCTTCATCA